>JALZJN010000102.1 GCA_030859735.1 Actinomycetota bacterium | reverse complement strand
GACCGCCGAACTGCGGGTATTCGTTGAAGATCGTGTTGAAACAGTGGGGGCAGGTGGTCACGATGCGCCGCGGCTTGTGGCCGTTGAGCACTTCGACGTTCTGCTCGGCGAGCATCTGAAAGATGTGTTCGGCCCCCATGCGCCTGGCCGGGTCCCCGGTGCAAGTCTCGTCTTTCCCCAGCACCGCGAACGAGATCCCGGCCACCTCCATGAGGCGGGCGAAGGCGTAGACGACACTTCGATTTCTTTCGTCGAACGCTCCTGCGCATCCCACCCACAGCAACACCTCCGAGTCGGGGGCGTCGGAGACGTGCGGGACCTTCAGCTCGTCCTGTCTGGAGGAACCCTTCATCCACTCGAGCCGCTCCTGCGGGGGCCGGCCCCACGGGTTACCGGTGTTCTCGAGGTTCTGTAGTGCACTCTGCATCTCACGCGGAAAGCGCGATTCGCTCATCACGAGGTTGCGCCGCATGTCGACGATCACGTCGATGTGCTCGATGTTGACCGGACAGGCCTGCACGCACGCACCGCACGTGGTGCAGTCCCAGATGGCCTCGTCCGCCACGACATCGGGGTTGAGTGGTGAGAGCTCGGCGATGGCCGACGCCGGCTGGCCGTTGGCACCGGCTTGGGCGGCGAGAAGAGAGTCCCCGGCACCGAACAGCTCGTCGCGCAGGTCCATGATCACGAGCTTCGGAGACAAGGGCTTGCCCGTGTTCCATGCGGGGCACTGCGACTGGCAGCGGCCGCACTCGGTGCAGGTCATGCCGTCGAGCAGCTGCTTCCAGGTGAGGTCTGTGATCTTGGCGGCCCCGAAACGGTCGTCCTCGGACATTGTCTCGAAGTCCAGGTGCATGGGTGCGAGCGCCCCCTTGGGACGCTCCGATGTAAACAGGACGTTCAACCCGGCGGTGACGATATGGAGGTGTTTCGAGTAGGTGAGGAAGACAAGAAAGCCGAGCACCAGCAGCGAGTGCCACCAAGTGAAGATGGTTTCGAGCGCGTCGAGAGCATCTCGAGAGAGTCCTCCGAACGCCGCCGCGAACAAATCCGAGAGTGGCGTCCAGGCGGTGTCGTAGGGAAAGCGCTCCAGACCTATCTGCGCCGCGCGCGTCAGCACGAGGGTGAGCATGATGGCGCCGATGGTGCCCAGGATGTAGTCGGCTTCTCCCAGGTGCGAGCCGCTGAAGCGCCCGGGTCGCTGCAGCTTGCGGATCGCGAAGGCGAGTCCAATGCCCGCTGAGACCGCGACGATGAAGATGTCTTGAAGGAGCCCAAGTGGTCCCCACCGGCCGATTACAGGGAGGTGGAAGGTTTCTTGGTAGACGGCCCCAAACGCCTCCACGATCGTCGTCAGAAGGACCACGAAGCCCCAGAAGATCAGCGCGTGCATGATCCCGGGGAGGCTCCACTGCAGTAGCTTTCTCTGGCCCAGCACGACCACGAGCTGCTGGGTGAGCTTCTGCTCCCAGCGGCGCGGTTTGAGAGGAGCGTCGCGGCCCAGCCGGAGGAGCTGTGTGAGCGTCCGTGCCCGGCGCGCGAACAAGACCGCGCTGAGCGCGATCACGACCGTCATCAAGACCTTCTCGAGCACCCGGCCTCCTTATCCCGAGCCGCTTCGGCGCCCACAAGTTACTCTCCCGGCCCCGCATTCAGCTCGCCTAACCCTTGTGGAGTGGGTGGCAAACGCGGACCGTGGACCTCTGCACACGGAAAACCGTGGGTAAACGCGGACCGTGGACATTTGCCCCCGGAGCTGTGGCCTGCTGGGGGGTTAAACGGAGTCCCGGGAAGAATGGTTTCTCGGACAGGGAACAATCCGTTCTCGAGCCGGGTTGATAACGATACACTCAAGTTATAGCGTGCTGGAACGCTCATATCATCAGCAGCCAAGCAACCAGGAGGAAGCAGAAATGGCCAAAGCAGTCGGAATAGACCTCGGCACGACCAACTCGGTCGTCGCCGTGCTCGAGGGCGGCGAGCCCACCGTAATCCCGAATGCCGAGGGGTCCCGAACTACGCCCTCGGTCGTGGCGTTCTCAAAGTCGGGCGAGGTCCTGGTCGGCGAGGTCGCCAAGCGCCAAGCGATCACGAACCCCGACCGCACCATCCGGTCGATCAAGCGGGAGATGGGCACGGACCACAAGAACACGATCGACTCCAAGGGGTACTCGCCCCAGGAGATCTCGGCGCGCATCCTGCAGAAGCTCAAGACCGATGCCGAGTCCTACCTCTCGGACAAGGTGACCGAGGCCGTCGTCACCGTTCCCGCCTACTTCGACGACGCTCAGCGGCAGGCCACCAAGGAGGCCGGAAAGATCGCGGGGCTCGAAGTGCTGCGGATCATCAACGAGCCCACCGCGGCGGCCCTCGCCTATGGGCTCGACAAGGCCGATGAGGACCAGACCATCCTCGTCTTCGACCTCGGCGGCGGGACTTTCGACGTGTCCTTGCTGGATCTCGGCGACGGTGTCTTCGAGGTCAAAGCGACCTCGGGCAACACGAGCCTCGGCGGCGACGACTGGGACCAGCGCGTCATCGAACACCTCGTAAAGAGCTTCAAGAACGCCCACGGCATCGACCTATCGAAGGACAAGATGGCCTCACAGCGGCTCAAGGAAGCCGCCGAGAAGGCCAAGGTGGAGCTGTCCTCGACCCAGTCGACGACCATCAACCTGCCGTTCATCACTGCCTCCGAGCAGGGTCCCCTGCACCTCGAGGAGACGCTGACTCGCTCCGAGTTCGAGCGCATGACCGAGGACCTGCTGGAGAAGTGCACCGGCCCCTTCAATCAGGCGGTCAAGGACGCCTCCATCTCCGTATCGCAGATCGATCACGTGATCCTGGTGGGAGGCTCTACCCGCATGCCGATGGTGCGCGCACTGGTTAAGAAGCTCACCGGCGGCAAGGATCCGCACCAGGGCGTCAACCCCGACGAGGTGGTCGCGGTAGGGGCCGCGATCCAGGCCGGCGTCCTCAAGGGAGAGGTCAAAGACGTCCTGCTGCTCGACGTCACGCCGCTGTCGCTGGGTGTAGAGACCAAGGGCTCGATCTTCACCCGGCTCATTGAGCGGAACACCACGATCCCAACCAAGCGCTCCGAGATCTTCACCACCGCGGAGGACAGCCAGCCTTCGGTTGAGATTCACGTGCTGCAGGGCGAGGCCGACATGGCCTATCGCAACAAGTCTCTGGGCCGCTTTCAGCTCGTGGGTCTGCCGCCCGCGCCGCGGGGCATGCCTCAGATCGAGGTCAGCTTCGACATCGACGCCAACGGCATCGTCAACGTCCACGCCAAGGACCTCGGCACCGGTCAGGAGCAGTCGATGACCATCACCGGCGGGACCAAGCTTGCCGAAGACGAGATCCAACGCATGGTCACCGACGCCGAGTCGCACGCCAACGAAGATCGTGAGCGCCGTGCAGAGGCCGAGGCCAAGAACCAGGCCGACAACGCCATATATCAGACCGAGAAGTCCTTGAAGGAGCACGGTGAGAAGCTGGAGGCGAGCGATCGCACTCAGATCGAAGCCGCCCTCGCCGAGGCCAAGGAGGCCATAGCGGGCTCCGACGCCGAGCGCATCAAGCGCACCACCGAAGAGCTCGTGACTGCGTCGCAGAAGTTTGCCGAGGTCATCTACCGGCAGAGCCAGACGGCTCCGGACCAGCCTGGAACAAGTGCGCCGGAGGGCTCCGACGACGTGGTCGACGCCGAAGTTGTAGACGAGGGCGAGGAGCGCAGCGCCTAATGGCCGAGCAGCAACCACCCCGGCCCCCGATAAGGGTCGAGGACAAGAGACACTCGAGCTCCGCCTCTGGTGCAGTCGGACCGGAGGCAGAAGCCTCCGTGGAAGAGGCCCCCGCCGAGGAGGAACAGGTCGTTCCGAGCGAGCCTGCCCCCGAGCCTCAGCGCGACTATCGGGACGAGGCCCTCAGATTGAAGGCCGAGTTCGCTAACTACCGGAACCGCATGGTGCGCGAGCAGACCGCTATGGCCGGGCGCGCTGCTCAGCGCTTAGTCGAGGCGCTGCTGCCGGTACTCGACAACTTCGAGGCCGCCCTAGCCCACGGCGAAGGCGGCCCCGGCATCGAGATGGTTTACAAGCAGTTGCGTGCCACGCTGGCGGATGAAGGTCTCGAGGAGATACCGGCAGAGGGTGTTCCGTTCGACCCCGTCGTCCACGAGGCGTTCGAGGCACACGAGGACCCCGAGGTCGCCGAGCCGATGAGTGCTGCTGTCATGAGGCGCGGCTACCGGTTGAAGGGTCACATCGTGCGTCACGCGATGGTTTCGGTCGCTCGCCCGCCGGAGGCGGACGAGGCGGTGGAGGGTTAAGGAATGGCACAGCGTGACTGGGCGGAGAAGGACTACTACGCCGTACTAGGCGTGGCCAAGGACGCGTCCAAGGACGACATCAAGAAGGCCTATCGCAAGCTCGCCCAGAAGTTCCATCCCGACGCCAACAAAGGGAACGAGCAGGCGGAGGCTCGTTTCAAAGAGATCTCCGAGGCCCATGCGGTGCTTTCCAACGACGCCAAGAGGGCCGAGTACGACGAGATGCGCCGCCTGGTCGAGGCGGGCGGTGAGCGAATCTACGGATTCGGTCCCAACCGCGGTGGGGGCGTGCGCGTCAACATCGGCGATATGGGCGACATCGGCAGCATCTTCGAGGACCTCATCGGGGGCAGAGGCGGCAATTTCGGCTTCGGTCCCCGGCGTGGCCAGGATGTCGAAACCGAAACCACCCTTAGTTTCGACGAGGCGATCGAAGGGGCGCTGCTGACCCTCAGTGGAGGAACCAAGATTCGAGTGCCGGCAGGAGTCGCCGACGGCGCCCGGATCAAAGCGGCCGGCAAGGGCGCCCCGTCCTCGAGCGGCGGGCCTCCCGGCGACCTTTTCGTGCGAGTGCACGTCGAGCCTCACCCCATCTTCGAACGCTCTGCCGGCGGAGACCTCACTCTGACATTGCCCGTGACCTTCACAGAAGCCGCGTTGGGAGCGAAGGTCGAGGTCCCCACGCTCGACGGCCCGGTAACGCTGAAGGTCCCTGCCGGGAGCTCGTCCGGCAAGGTCCTCAGGGTCAGGGGCCGGGGAGCCCCGCGGCCCAAGGGTGGCCTCTCCGACCTGTTGGTGCGGCTCGAGGTCGAGGTGCCTCAGAAGCTGTCGCGCAAGGAGAAGGAGATTCTCCAGCAGTTCGCCGAGAGCCATCATGAGTCTCCCCGCGGGCATCTCGACAGCTATCTGCGAACCGCCTCGAAGCAGGCGTCCTAGCTGTGATGAACGAGAGCGAACGCGCCATCTACGTGATCTCGGTTGCGGCCGAGCTTGCGGGCGTTCATCCCCAGACGCTGCGGATCTACGAGCGTAAGGGCCTGCTGCGCCCACAGCGAACCTCAGGCAACACCCGCCGCTACTCGGAGCACGACATTCTGGTTCTGAGACGCATCCAGGAGCTCACCCGCGAGGGACTGAATCTCGCGGGGGTGGTGAGGGTCATGGCCTTGGAGCTCGAGCTCGTGGAGAGCAGGGAGCGACTCGAAGATGCGGTCGAGGAATTGCGGTCCCTCCAGGCTCGCGTCGACGAGCTCACCGAGGCGCGCAACGCCCTGGCTCTCGTGCCGCTGCGTGATGTACGGCGCGTGCGGCGAGCGATGAAGTCGGACGCCCTCGACGCAGCCGCGCGCGACCGCTTCATCCAGGCGCCTCCCGCGCCCTAGTGCGCTCATGAGAGAGGTCGTCGGCCCGGCCCCCGGAGCCCGGTACTCGAAGGCGCGTGGCGCGCGTACAGGTACCAAATCGGGACTCCAGAGCGCGCAAAGCGCGATTCACTACCAGATCGACCCGGCGTCTCCAGCGCCTACATGAGAGAGGCTGCAGAAACTCCCACGGGGCCCGTATCGCTGGCGTGGGACGGGCCCTCCGACGCTACGAGTGTCGCGGTGATGGCACCGGGGGCGGGAGGCGGCATCAAGTCCCGCTTCATGACCGCGATTGCTGCAGGAATTGCCGGCACAGGCGTGCGCGTCTGTCGCTTCAACTTCTCCTACTTCGAGCAGGGCCGGCGATCGCCCGACCGTGCTCCGGTACTCGAGGACACCTACCTGGCCGTGGTGGCTCACGTCAGAGAGCAACACTCCGGCCCCCTCGCGCTCGGCGGCAAATCGATGGGGGGACGAATCGCCTCCCACATCGTTTCCTCCGGAGAGCCGGCCGACGGTCTCTTCTTTCTCGGCTATCCGCTCCATCCGCCGGGCCGCCCGGATCGCATGCGCGATGCCCATCTCTATGCGATCGAGGTGCCAATGCTGTTCGTGGAGGGCACCCGCGACCCCTTCTGTCCACTGGAGACACTCGCCCCGGTTCGGGATCGGCTTCGAGCCGAGAACGAGCTGGTGGTCATCGAAGACGGCAACCACTCGCTCGAGGTGCGCAAGTCCTCGGGCCGGGCGACGCCTGAGGCATGGGCAGAGGTCGCGAACGCTGTGAGTGGTTGGCTCAGAACGCTCCGAGAGCGACGATAACCTGCTCCTGGGACCGGGGTAGGAGGGATTCATTCGAGCGGTGAAGGCGTGCGGGAGAGCCTATTCGCCCGCGGGCCAGTGCTCGACCCTGATCTCCTTCATGGGGAAATCCTTGGGATTGCCCGTCGCGAGAACGGCCCCGGCGGTCAGCGCAGCCGCCGCGACAAGGCAGTCGGGCTGAGACAGGGTCACCCCTCGGGAAGCGAACGCCCGGCGCCAGGATCCGGCCCTCCACCCCTCCTCGGCGCCGAGGGCCATCACGGTCAAGCCCTTGATCAAGCGAGCTGTGCCGTCCTCTTCGCCGGGCCGAAGCCCGCGTGCGATCTCTTCGATGTTCACGGCCGTCGTGCCGACGACATCGCCGCGATCCAGTCGCCGGTCGAGATGGTCCGCGGCGGGAGCCCCCCTCAGGTAGTCGATAAGGACGGTCGTGTCGAGGAGTAGCTGCACCTATCCGACCTTGCGGGGATCGCTCCTCCTCTGCGCCC
>JALZJN010000046.1 GCA_030859735.1 Actinomycetota bacterium | reverse complement strand
CACGACCTCAAGGCAACCGGGCACTTCTTCGTCGAGTTCTGCACCGAGGATCCGGTTCGCTACCAGCTGCTCTTCCAACGCACGATTCCCGGCTTCGAGCCTTCCGCCGAGTCCTTCGCCTTGTCTGCAAAAGGCCTCGAGGCGGTGCGGAAGCGGTTGGCGGGAATGGGACTCACCGACCCGAAGGCGCTCGACCTGCTGACCGCAATCGGCGCCGGCCTCACCGACCAACAGATCTCCAACGACCCCGGCGGCGACCGCTGGGTCCGGCTATCGACGAGGCCATGGAGATGTTCTTGAACCACCTGTGGAACCGCAAAGGAGGAGGAACCGGGAAATGACGGTCACGCAAGTTGGGAAGGAGACGGAAATGACGGTCACATTCGACATCGATCGAGCAGGTGCCTCCGCTCGATCGGGGTGAGGCGGCGGCTCTCGCTGCGACCGAGAACGCCCGCATCCTGGCTCTCATGCGAACGCTCCGGCCCGAGGACTGGTCAAATCCGCCTCGACGCAGTCGAGTTCTGCCGCATCCTCTCCGGGAGGGGGGCGGGCACCGGCCCGCTTGCCCAGAAGGTCCCCTTCTGAGCGATCCGTGTCCCCGAAAGCTACCAATTGGCTAAAGTTTGGCCGCTTCCCTGCCGATATCGCCTAACTGGAAAATACAGGTATGCTGCCGATCAGGGCAGGGTCACTCGATGTGACCCTCTGATGGGGGAGGCAGCATATGAGAAAGTCGCAAGTCAAGAAGTTCGGCGCGCTGATCACCGGAGCGGTAATGGCGGTAGCCATAGCCGCACCCGCACTTGCCTGGGTGCCGGGATTCATGACAGGTGGCGGAAGCATCATCAAGCCGAACGGCACAAGGGTTACGCACGGCTTCGAGCTTCACTGCTCCCTTGAAGGACAGGCTCCCGACGAGCCAAACAACCTGGAGGTCAACTGGGGCGTGGGTAACAACTTCCACCTGACCGATCTCACGTTCGCAGCATGCCGCGACTCGGCGTACTGGGAAGAAGAGATGCCGGAAGCAGGATTCGACACGATGCGTGGTGCCGGCACTGGTTTACTGAACGGTGAGGCCGGCTACACGATCAAGTTCTTCATCACCGACGCCGGCGAGCCGGGTACAAGTGATCGCTTCCGTTTCGCGATCTACGACTCGAATGGCGACCGGGTGTTCCGTGGCAACGGTCTACTCACTGTTGGAAACCACCAGGCGCACCCCGCAGTCTAAACATCCGACTGGGAGCGCAGGATAGCGGGGCCGAACACGGCCCCGCTATTTCGCGTACACCATCTCGACCGCATCCGGCCCGAGCTAGGTCAGGGATTCGCCGGCCAGCATCCGGGCGCCCAGCCTCACCAGCGTCGCGTTATCGGACGCAGGCTCTCCATCGGGCAGCCTCGTTGTGTCCTCAAGCCCAGCGCGGATCCCATGTCCGCGCTCAATGGCTCGGGCCATGACGTGCCACGTTGCGACGCCGTCGCCGTGATGGACCTGCTCCAGAACCACACCGGCATCCACCAGCACCTTCTCCATCGCGGCCGCATGAGCGAGGGCGGCGGAAGGATCCGCATCCAAAGGTTCGATCAGAACCCGAACAGAACGGTCCACCAGCCCTGACTTCACAAACCGATGCGCGTCATCGAGGTGCAGCAACCCGGCCTCGATCCCCACCCCTCGTGTGATGAAAAGGTTGCTCAACTCGGCGATCCCCTCCTCTCCTTGATTGGCGGTGACCAGGTCGGGCAGCTCGATCCAATGCGCAATGGACTCCAAGCGACGCGGGTGCGGCTCGATGTCCGCCGAGGTGCTAAACGAGATCGGGACACCGGGACATGCCACCCGGACCGCTCGCAGCGCCGCCGCGCATGGCTCTGCGGCGAAGGTCTCTGAGCCGGCCTCATCGTAGGAATGCAGATGCAGAACCTGGGCGCCGGCGGCCACCGAGGCACGACCTTGATCCGCGAGCTCGGCAGGCGTACGGGGGATGCCCGGGTGTTCCTCGCTCGTGCGCGAGCCGTTGAGACAGGCCTGAAGCAACATCATCGTGAGTATGCCCCGAGACATACGGCCACAGCTCCCCAGGTCTCCCAGATTGATTACGTCATGTTGCCGACCTCTTCTCGGAAAGCCCGGTGCTCACACCACAATGACGATCACGCCGAAAGCCACACGGCACCTACTCCCCGTCGTCGTCACCTCCGTTCAGCGAAACCTCAGCAGCATTCAGCGGGAGATCAGCCACGGCGGAGCACATTGGCCGAACGTCGAAGTTGGAGGAGCAGCCTCGACCTCTTGATGCGTTACCGGCCACTTACCGCGGTTGACTTCGACCGCCTCGGTCTCTGGGCCCGCCAACCGGTCGTGGAAGGAGGCAACTGAGGACCGGGGCACCGTCGCTGGAGACGTCGCGAGCATCCAAACGATCTGGAACCGGGCCGGCCACAGCGCCAACAGCCAAGGCTTCGAGCACGACGAGATTCAGCCCGCCGGTTCAGGCTCGGTTCAGCCGGCATTCAGCCGTACGAGGGAGAATGGCAGGGCAGGGTTCGATTTCAAATCCCAGACCGCGAGGTGGATGTGCGAGTCCTGGTCGTAGAGGACGAGAAACGGCTTGCCGCCGGCCTCAAGAAAGGGCTGCAGGCAGAAGGCTTCGCCACCGACATCGCATTGACCGGCACCGATGGTCTCTGGATGGCGCGCGAGCACCCCTACGACGCCATCGTGCTCGACATCATGCTGCCCGGCATGAACGGCTTCAGGGTATGCGCCACACTCCGTGAAGAGGGGATCTGGAAGCCGATCCTGATGCTGACCGCCAAGGGAGGCGATCTCGATGAGGCGGAGGCGCTCGACACCGGCGCGGACGACTATTTGACGAAGCCGTTCTCCTACGTCGTCCTAATGGCTCGACTGCGGGCACTGATCAGACGCGGCGCACAAGAGCGGCCGGCTGTGCTCGAGGCAGGTGATCTGCGCTTCGATCCGGCTGCCAGGCGCGCCACCAGGGGCGACGCGACCATCGATCTGACCGCGAGAGAGATGGGTCTTCTCGAGTTTCTGTTGCGGCACAAAGGAGAAGTCGTATCCAAAAGCGAGATCCTCGACCATGTCTGGGACTACAACTTCGAGGGTGATCAAAACATCGTCGAGGTGTACGTACGGCATCTCCGCAACAAGCTCGACCGCCCCTTCGGTCGTGACGCGATACAGACTCTGAGGGGAGCGGGCTACCGTCTGGCGACCGATGGTGGGTAATGGCGCGCCGGACCTGCTCACGAAGCTTCGCGATAATTGGGGCACGGTGCGAGTCCGCATAACGGCCGCGGCAACGATCATCGTCGGTGTTGCCCTCTTGGTGTCCGCCGTTGCGATGGTCGTTTTCCTGAGACGCTCGCTCACCGCCGACGTGCGTGCGGCCGCATCACTCCAAGCCGAGGCAGCCGTCACCGGGCTCGAGTCGGGCGAGGCCGAAGGCGCCATCCCGGTCGGCGACGGCGAGGAGGAGTTCGTGCAGGTCCTCGACGCCACGGGTCGGGTCGTTGCCTCCAGTGCCAACCTGACGGGAGCACCCGCGATCGTGGAGCTGACCCCGGGCGACACCAGGCAGATCGCGAATGCGCCAACCGTGGACCGCCCCCTCGAAGACGGTCCCTTCCTCGCTGTGGCCAAGCCGGCCTCGACCCCTCGGGGCTTGCTGACCGTCGTCGTGGGCAAAACTCTGGAGCCCGTGACCGAATCGAGCGAGGCGGTAACCACCCTTCTTGGCTCTGGCGTCCCTCTTCTGCTACTGGTCGTAGGGGCGGTGACTTGGCATGTGGTCGGGCGGGCTCTGGCGCCGGTCGAGGCGATGCGCACCCAGGTCGATGCGATTTCCATTACGCACCTGGACCGGCGAGTGCCCACCTCGTCCGGCACAGACGAGGTGGCGCGCCTGGGGGCGACGATGAACCAGATGCTGGGGCGGTTGGAGGGGGGTCAAGAGCGCCAGCGCCGCTTCGTCTCCGACGCCTCTCATGAGCTGCGCTCTCCGGTGACCACGATCCGGCAACAGGCCGAGGTAGCGCTGGCTCATCCCGACGGGACCACCATCGAAGAGCTGGCCGGCGTCGTCTTGGAGGAGGACCTGCGCCTGCAGCATCTCGTGGAGGATCTTCTTCTCTTGGCCAAGATCGACGAAGGAACCCTGCGCCTGCGGACTGGGCCCGTCGATCTGGATGACCTTCTGTTCGCCGAGGCCGGCCGGCTGCGAACCACTACGGATCGGCGGGTCGACACCGGAGGCGTGTCCGCCGGCCGGGTTTCCGGGGACGGCGGCCAGCTAAGCAGGCTTGTCCACAATCTCATCGACAACGCCGCTCGACACAGTCTCGGCGCAGTCGCCCTGTCCCTGGGGGAACGCGAGGGAAAGGTGGTGCTGGCAGTCGAGGACGACGGCAGCGGGGTCCCTCCGTCCGAGCGTCACCGCATCCTGGAGAGGTTCGTGCGGCTCGATGATGCACGTGACAGGGACTCGGGAGGCAGCGGGCTTGGGCTCGCCATCGTCGCAGAGGTGGCCGGCGCCCACGGGGCGACGGTCTCCGTTCTGGACAGCCCCTTGGGCGGCGCTCGCTTCGAGGTGGCCTTCCCGGCAACGGCCTGCTGAGCCTTTCTCTCAGGGTTCTTCAGCGCAGCCTCAGCCTCGACGGCGCATTGTGTGTGGAAGGGATCCGGCATTCGGCGGTCCCGCGGGCTATGTGGAAGGTAGGGAGAGTGGACAACAGGATCAAGCTGACGTTGGGAGCTGCTGCAACGGTCGCAGTGATCGGGATAGGCACCGGAGTGGGGGTGGCCGGCGGCGGGGACGACGACAAGCCCCTTCGGGGCAACGACTTCGACCGGGCGACGGCCGCCGCTCTCGAGCATGTCGGCGAAGGCACGGTGACCGAGACCGAAGCGGAAGGGGCCTCGTACGAGGTCGAGGTTCGTCTCGGCGACGGAAGTCAGGTCGAGGTGCAGCTCGACGGCAACTTCGACGTAACCGGGAGCGGGACAGACGACGACGGCCCGAACGACGACAAGGATGACGAAGAGGCCGATTGACCTCGGGCGGTTCTAGTTCGTCGCCTCCCGCGTTCACGCAGCGGCCGGGACGCGGGAGTGCGCAGAGAAAGCAGCCGCCGAGTCTCGGTGCCGCCTATCATCTCGACGCATGCGTCCGAGGAGATCGAAACGGGTAGCTGCCGGTCTGGGCGCGGGTTTGTTGTTGCTGGCCGCCTGCACCGGTGGTGAAGGGAACTCATCCCCGGCGGGCGCGCCGAGCCCGCGCGCCAACGACGGGGCGACGGCATCGACCCAGTCGCCGTCTGGCGAGTGGCTCGAGCGCGCCTGCAACCTCGCTCCGGAGATCGTCAAGCGGATCCGGCGCGACCATTTCCCCGGCCGATCGCCAGAGCTAATCGCAGTCCCCGATGAGCCCAACTACTTCGGGGGCGTCATTGGAACAAGCCACTCGGGCCCGTGGGACTACATCCAGGAGGTTCCGCTCGTCTTCTACGGGCCGGGGCACATCCGACCGCAGGGGCGGGTCGCGGTCGACCACGAGCCGACTGTGACCGACCTCGCCCCCACGTTGGCGGAATTAATCGGGATCAAATTCCCCGGCGACCGCCCCGGCAGGGTGGTCTCGGAGGCGCTTCAGCCCGGGACCGAACCCCCGAAGCTGGTGGTGGTGGTCGTGTGGGACGGAGGAGGATTGAACACGCTCCGGGCGTTCCCGGACGCGTGGCCAAACCTGCGACGCATCATGACCTCGGGAACGTGGATCGAGGCGACGGTCGGGTCGTCTCCGTCGGTCACCCCCGCGATCCACGCCAATATCGGGACCGGGACGTTCCCCAGCCAGCATGGGATCGTCGACATCGACATCCGCATCGGGGACGACACGATCGACTCGTTCGACAATGGATCTCCCGAGTACATGGAGGTCCCAACCTTTGCGGATCTCTACGATGTCACCACGGGCAACAAAGCCCTCGTTGGGATGTTCGGCACGAACGCGTGGCACTACGGGATGATGAGCCGTGGGGCTTTTCACCCCGGCGGGGACAAGGACATCGCGGCCCTCGTTGCCACGGATGGATCGAAGCTGATCGGCCATCGCCGTTGGTACTCGTTCCCGACATACCTGAACGGGGCGGGTGACTTCGACAACGCCATCAAGACCACCGACCAAGAAGATGGGCAACTCGACTCCCTCTGGCTGGGGAACGACGTCCTCTCGAACACATACGACGCCAAGCAGACGCCGGCCCTGGCCATCTACACGACTGAGGTGATCGAGTCACTGCTCGAGCGAGAGGGCTTCGGCCGCGACGATGTCACCGACCTCTTCTTCGTGAACTACAAGCCCATCGATCTCGTCGGGCACAGATGGAACATGCTCTCGCCCGAGGGGGAGAGCGTACTGCGACAGTCGGACGAGGAGCTCGGCGAGCTCGAGGCGTTCCTCGATGGCCTCGTGGGCCGGGGCAACTGGGCCATGGCGGTGACCGCCGACCACGGCCAGACGCCGACCGCCAACGAGACCAAGGCGTGGCCCATCGACATGACCGAGTTATCGGCCGACGTCGCCGATCGGTTCGGGGTCGCCTACAAGAAGCTGTTCGACCGCACGCGCCCGGGGCACTTCTGGCTCGACGCGCCGACGATGGAGGATGCCGGGACCACCCCGGGGCGGATCGCAAACTTCATCTCGGACTATCGCCTCGAGGCGAACACCTCACGCTCGCGGCCCCTGACCGAAAAGTATGCGGGGCGCGCCGGGGAGCGCCTGTTCTCCGCGGCGTGGCCGAGCCGCTTCACCGATGATATCTGGGCCTGCGTCCGGCACGACGCTCCCTGACACCCCACACTGAAGGAGTTTCGGCCGCCCCACCACCGGTGCTCAGACGTGTTGAGCCGTAGATGTAATCACCGAGATGGCGGGTGCTCGGCCCCGGACAGCCTGATGGCTTCGAGAGTCAGAGCAACGGGCATCGCTGCCGGGCAAACTCATGGCATCTGATCGACGAAGTAGGGAGCCTAGGACGGTGCCCTCTTGACCAGAGGGCACCGGGGAACACTCGAATATCTTCGTCAGGCCCCCCTAACACGGGTTTCGTAACGTTAACTGGACGGCGGGGGGTCAGGATCGAGGCGATCGTGTCCGAAAAGCCGACAGGGCAGGAGACGGGGTGACAGAAGGGACGGCGTCACGCTGGGTCTGGGTAGCGCTCGGCTGCATAATTTTTGTGATCCTGGCGGGTGAAGCCGTGTCGATGGTGGCCGGGTCCGCGCCCGACCCGGCCGCAGTCATGCTGCTGGCCTTTCCGATCGTCGGGGCCTTGATCTCCTCACGGCAGCCGGGTAACTCGATCGGGTGGATCATGCTCGCGATCGGGATGGGGGGGGCATTCGGGGCCGTGCTCGAGATCTACACCGAGTATTCCTTGACCATCCGTCCGGGGTCGTTGCCGCGCCCCGATCTCGCCCTCGCGCTGCTTGCGCCGTCATGGGTGCCGATCATCGGGCTGATGGGGACCTTCCTTATTCTTCTGTTCCCGGACGGCCGGCTCCCGTCACTTCGCTGGAGGCCGTGGGCATGGTTCTGCGCGGTCGCGCTGACCCTGTCGTTCACCCTCTTTCTGATCGCACCAGGCTCGATCGCCGTTGAGGGCTATCCGAACCTGAGGAACCCGCTGGGGGTGGAAGCGCTGCGGCCTTTCGTCCCCGGCGTCTTCTTGGTCATCATATTGATCCCGATCAGTATCGTCGGCTGTGCGGTGGGACTGATTCAGCGCTTCCGCCGCTCGCACGGTCAGGACCGCCTCCAGCTGAAATGGCTGGCTGCCGGGGCGGGTACCACGGCAACCCTGTACCTCATTACAGTGGTGCCCTCTGTCACCTTAGCCCTGTCGTCGGAGCCTGTGTGGCTCCGTATCCTCAGCCACGTCTCCCTCTATTCGTTCGTGCTCATCCCGGTGGCGATCGGGATCGCGATCCTCAAACATCGCCTCTACGACATCGATCTCATCATCAACCGCACCCTCGTCTACGGCGCCCTCACCGCGGCGCTGACGCTCGCTTATGTCCTCGCGGTGACCGTCTTGCAAGCTCTGCTTCGTCCCTTCGCAGGACAGTCGCAGTTCGCCGTGGCCGGCTCCACCCTGGCGGTTGCGGCCCTGTTCCGGCCCGGGCGAGCCCGCATCCAAACCTTCATCGACCGCCGCTTCTACCGCCGGAAGTACGACGCGGCACGAACCCTGGACGCATTCTCGACAAGGCTTCGAGACGAGGTCGACCTCGACTCACTGGCCGGGGAACTAGTCGCGGTGGTGACCGATGTCATGCAGCCGGCCCACGCGTCGTTGTGGCTCAGAGAAACACACCATCTCAGGGCAAAGTAGCGCTCGGGAAAGCACTGAAGGGTCCGATTCGACTCAAGCGAGATCAGCCAACGCCGAAAGGGGGCGTAGTCCAAGGAAGCTCGGCCTCGTGGTCGACTCGGGCATGACCTGGATGGAGGCGCTATGACGGTATCGAGTAGACGCTTTGCTTCGCTCATGAGCTTGAGTCTCATGTGCGGCTATCTTCTAGTGCTTGCACCGGATGCCAAGGCCGGATCGAGGTGCTTCGGAAAAGTCGCGACAGTAGTGGGCACGAATGGAGCCGACACCATCAGAGGGACCGCAGAGCGGACGTCATCGTGGCCAAGAGTGGCGCCGACGAGATCAAGGGGGGACGCGGCAACGACCGGATTTGCACAGGGGACGGTCGGGACAACATCCTTGGACAAGGCGGCGCCGACAAGCTAAAGGGAGGCGCCCACGACGACGATATCGACGGCGGCAAGGGCTCCGACAGGCTCGTTGGATCCGGCGGGACCGAATTCCTGCGCGGGGGCCCCGGCGACGACGCTCTGAAGGGAGGCCCGGACGAGTTCGGGGACCAGGCCGACTACGGGATCGCACCGGGCAGCATCACGGTAGACCTAACCGCCGGGACGGCTACCGGCCAGGGGAGGGACACCCTCACCGGAATCGAGACCGTGTACGGCTCCGAGTCCGCAGACTTCCTCATCGGCGACGGAAAGCGGAACAACCTGATTGGATTCGGCGGCGACGACACACTCTTGGGCCGGGGGAGCTTCGACTTCCTGCAGGGGTCCGGCGGCGACGACACCATGGATGGCGGTGCGGGAAGCGACATGGTCGAATACTTCTCGGCCTCCAGCGCGGTCATCATCGACCTCAGCGGGGGAAGCGCAACAGGACAAGGCATCGACACTCTGATCTCAATAGAAAATGCTACGGGTTCGGATTTCGGCGACACGCTGTTCGGTAACAACGCCGGCAACGATCTCGGCGGGAATGACGGAGTTGACTCGATCTTCGGCGCGGGAGGCAGCGACTTCTTGTTCGGCGGCTCGGGCAATGACGACCTCCTCGGAGAAGACGGGGACGACGAGCTGGACGGAGCGCAGGGCACCGATACGGGAGACGGCGGAAACGGCACCGACAGATGCATAAGCATCGAAGCCCCTCTCAGTTGTGAATCCTAGGGACGGATTCACCCGGTTCTAGCGACTCAGGCGAGCCGTTCCACAACTGCTCCGTCGGGTGCCACTTTCAACGCTAATGGCACCACCGTCACGTGATACTTCGAGGCAAGGTCACGTTGTTTCGACACGTCTATGAGCAGCACCTCGTGCCCCTGCTCCACGAGTTTGCGATTCAGAGGACCGCAGCCGCTGCACAAGGGATGCGTGAATTGGACGACGAACTCACCCTCGGAAGCGGCCCCCAATTCTCCGAGATCGACGCGTTGAGCGCCCCCGGGCTTCACACCCCGAGCGTGTGCGATCAGCTTGTAGATCTCGCATCCAAAGCAGAAACCTGTCACAGCCGCGAGCAGCGCCAGAGCGGCTACCGCGGCCGCCAGGACCGTCCCAAGCAACTCGACCCCCATCACGTAGGCGAGAGTCGAAGCGGTTAGGAAGACGGCACCCAAGGTGTTCGCGAATCGTGGCGGCCTCGAGTCCTCGAGGTTTCCCTCCCCCAGCCTGGGCTGAACGACTTCGAAGTAGAAGACGCAGGGAAGGCAGTATTTCCGCCCAAACTGGAGTCCGACAATCAGTTGGAGCGCCAGAGCCGCGACCAACCCCCACCAGCCCGTCACCACGGTAACCAGGCTCAGGCAACCGACGACAAACTGGTTGAGCCGCGGGGCGCGAGCATCGATGACGTCCAAGTCGCGGTAGGGATCGGCACGTCTGGTTGCTGCCACGCTGCTTTGCCTCCTGAATAAGACCTATTTCCACCTGATAATACATGATATCGGCAATTTTCTGCCGTCAGGAATACCCCTACCAGGGCGAACGCTGCGATGCTCCTAACAGAACACTGCGCAAACCGTGCCCTGATACTGGGAATTAAACCGATCGTGCGATCGTGGCTCGATTGCGCATCCCCGGAAGATAGGAGTGGAGAGATGATCATCAGGCACAGGAATCAGGATCCCGCGGTTGATATTTCTTCGTTCGTTGCTCCCACTGCGGCGCTGATCGGCGCCGTCAACGTCGGACCTCGCAGCCGAGTCATGTATGGCGCGGTACTTGATTCAGAGGGCTCGCGCGTCGAGGTCGGTGAGTGCACGGTCGTGTGCGAGAACGCCGTTCTGCGTGCCACGAAGACAGAGGCTGTCGAGCACCCTGTTCGCGTCGCAGATCACGTCATGCTCGGACCGCACGCGACGCTCCTCGGCTGCGATGTCCAGCGCACGGCATACATTGCAACCGGAGCGACGATCCTTCAGGGCGCGCGCATCGGGGTTGGCGCTGTGGTGGCCGTTGGTGCGCTCGTGCACGCGGGCACGGTCCTTCCGGATGGTTACTTCGT
Source organism: Actinomycetota bacterium (assembly GCA_030859735.1). Taxonomy (GTDB): domain Bacteria; phylum Actinomycetota; class CADDZG01; order CADDZG01; family WHSQ01; genus JACDAL01. The sequence continues at coordinate 10,153 of JALZJN010000046.1, read as the reverse complement.
CCCGCCAAACATGATCGCCCTCGGCGACCCCGTCGAGATCCGAAGTCTCGACGATCCAGCCGGCCTCACCGAGGCAGTCAAGGAAGTGGGATTCCTAAAGATCGCCTTCGGCCTCGACATCGGCTGGGAGGCCCAGTCGGCCCGATACGAGCACGCTATGGAATTGAGATCGGCGGAGTTTGAAGCCCATCGCTCTGACGTCTTGCTGCGCTAAGCGGTGGCCTCCGAGTGATCAGCCCCTGCGCATGCGCGGTCTCGTCTCGTGAGCCGTGACGAGATGATGCCGACACAGCGGAATCCCGCCTTTGCCCACCGCCAGGTTTCGTGGACCTGATTGATCGGTGCGCGAACCAGAGAGAATTACCCGCCACCGCTCTTCAGTTGACGATGTGATCGGCGGACGAGCAGCTCTGAATCCATTCGCAGGCCTTCCGCGAGGGCTCCCCCTACTCTGCTGATCTGCTGTCCGGTATCGGCAATCTCTCTGCGTACGCATCTCTCAAGTCATCCCACCCATAATTCCTCGCGTCTTGTGGAGGGCGCTGACCGATCCGGACCAGCTGGGTACGTGGGCGCCGTACCTCGCAAACCGGGATCTTGGGCAGCGTCGGGGAAGGAGTCCTGACCATGATCGATGGAGATACATCGGTGGACCTGCGGGTGTCGGTGACCGATGCGCTAACCGCCGGCCTGATGGACTGATGCGCGAACCGTGCCGAGTCCTTATTTAGCCCGTCGCCTCTGCGTATCGAGTTTCGCCGACGACCAGCCGCCAGTAGCCCGACTTGGGTGGTGCCGCACGGAAGTCTTCGAAATCAAAGGTGAGTATGGGCAGCTCATGACGTTCGGCGTAAGCCATGACGGAAGCATCGACGAGCCCGAGGTCAAGGTCGGAGAATCGACCGTCGATCTCAACCGCCCGCACAAGCAATCCCTGCGAAAGGAAAGCGACCTCGTGCTCGCGCGCGGAGATCGCTGTCAAGAAGGCTAGTGCGGCGATCTTGCTTACCCGCGCTCGAAGCAGCTGATCGACCTCGACAAGCACGACGTCCGGAATGATGAGTTCGCGACCGAGCTCTGAAACGAGGAAGGCCGCCAGTTTGTGAGCCCTATCGCGCCTGTTCGTCGCAGCAACGAGCGGCCCCGTATCCGCGACAACCTTCACCGGCTGTACACCACTTCCTCCAGATATGCCTCCGCCCTGCGTCCCAGATCGTCGGGCCCATCGCCAACCCCGACATAACTGGGCGACCGTCGTCCCTCGAGCGCTCTGGCTCCAGCCTCGACTAGCCGAGCCACCGCTGCGGAGAAGGATTCGTCATCACGCGCCATGCTTCGCACGAGCGCTTCGGTGTGGTCGGGAAGGCTTACGGTCCGCCGAGCCACGAAAGTCACCTCCAGAGTGTATGAACTCCGCTATCATACCACGAGCAGAGCATAGATCACTCGGCTGTAATTCGTGGACCTGATTGATCGGTGCGCGAACCGTGTGCTCCCTCCAGCTCCGTTCGGACTCAATCAGTGACGGCGAGGAGGGACTCCCAATGCCGTTGAGGTGTGACCGCTACCCGGCAAAGACGAACCCATCGGAGGTGAGTTCCACCTTCGCTGCGCCAGGTCCGAGCAGGCCGGCACGGAGGAGCTCCTCCATTCCACCAACAGATCGATTTCAGGGGTCGCCGCCGAGGTCGGGTTCCGCGACGAGCGCTACTTCCGCCGCATCTTCAAACGTAGAGTCGGCCCCACGCCGGGGCAGTTCCAGCGCCTCCGCCCACCGACAGAACATCGCGCCCCCGAGCAGGAGCGGGGCTGACCCCAACGAGGAAAAGTGCCGAGAAGTTCAGACGGAAGGACGGCACGAAGTGGACCAGAGGGGATTCGAACCCCTGACCTCACCCGTGCGAGCCGTGCAGAGGTGATTTACGGCTACTCACAAGCATTCACATTCTCGGCCATTTCAGCAGGCGTGACAGAAATCGCGGCGCACGCTTATTCCTATCTACTGCCGCCGGTTTCCGACGGTGATGTTGGGGATTTGTTGGGGGCGGGCAGAGCAACCATCCAGCACGCGCGTCGGTGCTGGGAACTGAGCGACCGAATGCGCGGGGTAGATATGCCAGTCGGCCTCAACCCCCTATCCGTGAATCCCGGCAGGACGGTCAATCGACTTGGTGCACATACACGGACATGAGGCTCGAACGGGCCAGAGCACAATCGCAAACAAGCTCGGGCTCCGCTTGGAGTCGTAGCGTGTAGGCCCCCTCGTCCACCTCCAGCCCGAGATGCACCGTGGCACCGTCAAATAGATACTCGCTGAAGTGCTCAAAGCGCGACTCCAAGATCGTCGCTTCGATCGATGTGCACACCCCACAATCATGGAAGCGTGCCCGTCACGCGTCGAGCCCCGGCCGAAGGCGGACTCCGAACGTGCTGGGTACGGAGGGGTTTACCCGGCGGCCACCGCAGGGGCCGGGGAACCCCTGCGCCATCAGAGATAGGCGAGTGCTTCACGGACAGTCAGCCGCGACGCGCGGGAGGCTGCCGTGTCGGTCGCGAGTATGGCCCCGAGCAGGACGAGTGCCAACCAGATGGCGACGGCCAGCCACGACATCCTGAACGGAAGCGGGGCCGAGAAGAAGAGGTTGCCGAGACCGGCACCGAGCACCACGGTAAGAAGGAGCGCGGGGATGATCGCGACGATGCAGCTGGTGATCGCCAGGAAGATGCCTTCGGCCACCACGATGCGGCGAACGACCTTAGGAAGCGCTCCGATTGCGTGCATGACCCCGAACTCCCGGGTTCGGTCAAGGACGTTAGCACTCATCGTCGATGCCAGCCCGATGATTCCCACGATTCCCAGAGGGATGGCGACACCCAGAAGGATAAGCACCACAGGGCCGAGGTGGCCCTCCGAGATCGCCTCGCTCCGCGAGATCGAAGCCGCAGAATTGACCTCGATCTCGTCCGCCGTCAGGCTGTTCTGATCTCCGGCAGCGACCGCCTGACGGGTTTGCTCGTCGTGGCTGCTCGTGAAGATCCGCAATTGATTCACAAGTGCCGGCTGCCCCATGGCGTCGGCGAATCCCTCGGCGGTCGTGTAGACACTGCCACCCCCGCCCTGCCTCTCCTGAGCTAGCCCGACGACCTCCCACGTAGTCACCTTCCCGCCAACGATCAGTTGCACCGAGTCACCGGCATGCACGTCGGGAACGGTGTTCTTGCGTGTGACCTGATTGATCACCACGGCCCCGGTCTCCTCTTCGCGCAGCCATCGGCCCTCCAGAAGGGTGGGACGGTCGAAGCTCTTCGCGTCATCGGGAAGAGCGGTCACCGAGACGCGCCCGTGCCCCTGATCCGGGTAGGTACGGGTGAGCGGTATCTCGCCCGGCCCTGCCAGTCCGGCCGGTGCGACGTAGAAGGCTTCGGTCCGGGTGACGTCCGCAACCTGGCCCACAGCGTTCTCAACCTGCTCCAGCGTCGAGGGAGTTGCGAGCTGCACGTCGACGTCCCAGTTCCGTTGTTCCTTCTGCTCTTCCGCTACGGCCTGCACGCCAGTGCTCAAGGACATGCCGGCGACGAAGACGGTGCCCGCCGTCGCGAGCAGACCCACCGATAGCAGGAATCGAGCGGGACGCCGAACGGTGTTCCGCAGCGCCATGAGCAGACCTCGGTCGATTCGCCGCATGCGAGTGAGGCGAGCCAACATGCCCGTGACGCCGCTCGGGTTAGACCCCAGACCGCGGTGGTCGATCGCCGCCCGGACTGTAGTGCGGCTGGCTTTGGTCAGTGGTAGCAGGGTCATCAGCGGCGGTAGCCCAAGGCCCAGAATGAGGAGAACCAAGTAGGTCCATGAAGGTGGCGCCAAGCTCAGAGGTTCTATGCCGAGGAAGCCTAGGAAGGTTGAAGCCGCGATACGACCCAGCGCGGCGGCTGGGAACAGTGCGAGAGATGTCGCCGCAAGCGCGACGAGAAACGTCATGACCAGGTAGAAACGAGCAATCTGCGCCGAGCCCGCACCCACCGCCTTCATGATTCCAATCTGCGGTATCTGCTGGATGAAGAGGTTGTTGAGCATGTTCGCGACTAGGATCGTGCTCAGCAAGAAAGCTGCAGCTGCGCCGGCAACCAGTGAAATAAGCAAGGTATCGGCTTGCCATTGATGCGGGTGCGCATACGGCGTGGGCACCTGGATCTCGCGGATCGTCAAACCGTGTTCGCGTTCGAGCCACTGGGCCACGTCGCTGGCGACGCTCGCGATCTCATCTCGATCCCAGCTTGGCTCCTGTCCAGAGCCCGCGACCTGGATCTTCAGCTGGTCGAGAGTGATCCGCCCATTCGCCATCGCGAGCGACGCGGACGACACGTAGGCGCGGCCCGTCTGCTCTTGAGGCGACGGTGACAGGCTCGGGTCGTAGACGGTGTCCGCGACGCGCAGTGGCACATCACCCCCGTTCGGTCCTTCAACGGTCACGATGTCGCCCACCGCGACACCCAAAAGCGAGAGCGAGTCCTCTCCGATGAAGACCTCCCCGTCCGATGGCGGCCAACTACGTTCCTCCATGAAGAACCTCGCCATGCGCATCGGGTCGTCCGGGGTCGCTACGAAGACCTGCAGGGGGATCTCTCTTGGTTCATCGTTGACCGCCACCTCGCTGGTGAACTGCGTGCGTGCGGTCGCCTCAAGCACCCCAGGCTGCTGGCGGGTATCGGCGGCAATGGTAGCCAACTTCTCTGACTCGATCGGGCGGTCCAACAGGATGGTCGCCGACGCCGGCTGCGTGCTCAGATAGGCATCGCGCGTCTCCCTCGAGCTGGCGGCCCATGCAAACAAGACCGCGCCGGCCGCCGTAAGGGTGACTGCGATCGCAAGCGCCATCGTTGTGAACCGAACCCAGCTGGCTCGGAGGTCCCTTGCCAGTTTGGTCCTGATCGTGCTGCTCACGAGGACGCCGCCGCAAGCTCGCCCTTGTCCGTGACGATGCGGCCGTCGACGAGCGTCACCTCTCGATTGACGATCGACCTGATATCGCGTTCATGCGTGACCACGACGATGGTTTGGCCGCTGGCGTTCAGGTCCGCAAACAGCTTCAAAACCGCGTCGGCCGTGCTCGAATCGAGGTTGCCTGTCGGTTCGTCCGCCAGAAGGATCGGCGGGTCATTCGCCAAAGCACGCGCGATCGCGACGCGCTGCTGCTGGCCTCCGGAGAGGGTCGTTGGCACCTTGTCGGCCTGGTCGCCCACCCCGACCCGATCCAACAACTCCTGAGCGCGGTCGCGGCGAGCGTCGACGGGGATCTTCTTAGCAAAGTCCATCGGCAACATGACGTTCTCGATGACGCTCAACGTCGGGAGCAGTTGGAAGAACTGGAACACCAACCCGACGTTCTGTCCCCGCCAGGAAGCGAGCCCGGACTCCGACAGCGAACCAAGATCGGCACCGGCGACGTGAACGGTTCCCGAAGTGGGGCGGTCGATACCGGCGAGCAGGTTCAGCAATGTGGTCTTGCCGCTTCCCGAACGACCTACGATTGCGACGAACTCACCCTGGGCGATGCCGAGGCTGAGGTGATCGACCGCGACAACCTCGTTCGCGTCCAGTGGGTACGTCTTAACGACATCGCTGACTTCAATCGCATTTTCGGCCACGTTTACCTCCGGGGTCATGGTGATGAGTGTTGGAAGGGCGGCGTATGCACGCCAGGAGGTGGCGTGTGGCCAGGTACGCCGTCGCCCGGCATGTGTCGTCCGGGCCCGTGCTCCCCGCGACCCGCGACCATCACGACGACCACCACGAGCACGATCAGGAGACCGACGAGACCGGCTACCCGCACCCGCCGGCGGGGTCTTGGGGCCTCGTTGCCAGATGAATCACTCAAAGTCAGGTCCTGTCAATGGGATGGCTCTAGAGGTGCCGACCGGGTCCATGGCCCCCGCCACCCGCCAGGGCCATGACCACCGCCAGTAGGGCCAGAACCAAGATGACTATCAGCACGACCTTGACGAAGCGCCTTCCGCTCACACCCTCATCGTCGGGAAAGCGGGGTGGGTCTCCCATGTCGACCTCCTTGATTCATTGGCTGTTGTCGCAGTTTACGAGACAATCTGTCTCTGTCAAATCACTATGTTCTAAAGGGAACGATGCGTATACTAGGAGCATGCCGAAACTATGGAGCGAGACGATCGACGCGCACCGTCGTGAGGTCCGTGACGCGATCGTCGACACCACGGCTGGGCTCGTCGAGGAACGGGGCCTCCTGTCGGTGACGATGTCTCAGATCGCCGAGGAGACCGGGATCGGGCGGGCGACGCTCTACAAGTACTTCCCTGACGTCGAGGCGATCCTGCGCGCGTGGCTAGAGGGCCACATTGACGCCCATCTCGCGCACCTGGCGGAGGTGCGCGACCGGGCAACCGGCGCCGAGGAACGACTGGCGGGCGTGCTCGAGGCGTTCGCGCTCATCGCGAGCGAGTCACACGAGCACCGGGACAGTGAACTTGCTGCAGTCCTCCATCGCGACTCGCAGATCGCTGCCCGAGAGCACCAGCTTCATCACATGCTGACCGACCTCCTGACCCAAGCGCGAGACGAGGGGATAGTTCGCGACGACGTATCGCCAAGTGAGCTGGCCGGTTATTGCGTCCATGCTCTCGGCGCAGCGCGCTATCTCCCCTCGAGGGCCGCAGTCCGCCGGCTCATAGACATAACACTCGACGGACTGCGCACACCTGGGTAATCACGTTACGAGAGCCCGGTCGGAGTTGGGCGCCGAATGTGGAGGTCTTCCCTTAGGGGCCGCTTCTCGGATCCCTGTTACGAGCTCCTCGTTTGAAACGCGGAAACGCCCCCGCCTTAGCAGGGGGCCAGGGTTTCCATCGACAGGATCTTGTGACCTCCTGGCGCTCGCGCCTGGCCGAAATCGCTGCCACAGGGGCCAGGACTCTTGCGTCTCGCAGACGACATGGGCCGTACGAACGGCCCGTTCCTCTGTTTGCCGTCTCCAATGTTGGGGATTTGTTGGGGCAATCAACACCTCGGATGGATCGCACCAAAAGATGCACGCCTGGGCTTTTGTGGACCAGAGGGGATTCGAACCCCTGACCTCACCCGTGCAAGGAAGGCGACATGGCAATGACAGGGGGGAACACCGATGACGGCAAGAGCACAGCATCTTGCAGGTCAAGCAGTGTTTTCGTCCTGCGCCAGCGAACATCGTCTGACAGCGAAGAACCATGGATTTCAGGTGTCTTTTTTGGGATTCCTTGGGGACGACCGGCCCGATGAGCCCGCCCCTGCTTGCAAAGAAAGTCCGGGGTGAATCTATCACCTGCTCGATTACTGCAAGAGAGGCCACGACCTGCACTGTGACGCAATCGACGTTTATCGACGTTTTTGCACTCTTCAGAGGTGTCCGCGGCCCCCACGCGGCCCGACCCTTCACACACTATGGAGACGGTCCGTCCATTCGGACAGGGAAGGACTTCGTTCTTCCCATAACGGCCAACCAGCCGGCCCGTGCCCGTGTCAACTTCGAAGTATTCTGCAGGAGATGCGGAGCGAAGCGGAGCAGGGTTGACACGGGCCTCCGAGGGGCCGGCTACTCAAGCCAGATGGCACACTTTCCTAGAAACTTCGTAACCGAAGACGGTGGGTGTTGCCAGCCTAAGAACGTGCGCAATTTTGACCAAGGTAAGTAAGGAGCAGCTGGATGTTGGGTGACGTGCACCGATGATGGCCAGTGAGTTACGCGTCTATGTCGACGGTACGTGGACGGCGGGCTACGGTGCGTGGGCTCTGGTTGTGCACTCCGACACGAAGGCTGGGCTGGTGGATTTCGGGTTCGGGGCTGGGGTCGCACACTCACATCAGCCGATGGAATTGACGGCCGCGCTCGAAGCCGCGCGATGGCTAAAGGTCAATGCATACACCAGGCGCGCCGAGATTCTGTCGGATTCCAAGGAATACCTCGTCAAATGCTTTGACAAGAAGTGGTACTTGCGGTGGCGTCAATCAGAGCCATGGCGAGGAGCTGGTAGCCGGAAGGTGAAGTACGTCGACCTTTGGAAAGCGTTGTTTGCGGCCCTTAGCGAGCTTCAATACGTACAGCGGATCGATCTGGTCCGGGGACACATAGGCATCTCAGGAAATGTGCAAGCCCATACCTTGTGCGGGGCCGCACTCGGAGTCACCCATCCAGAAGCTGTCCATCGATGGACATGGGATCGAGTGGAGCGTGATGTTAGGCGATTGTTCGACGCTGACGGTACCAAGGAGTCGGATGTCGTTCTCAAGCGCCTGAGACAGTTTGCCGAGGAGCGCACCGATATGGACCAGCGATCCTAGACCAAGCAACTCTGGTCTAGTTGAGAACAAACGCAGGGTGGCTGGAGTCGATCGCGCTGCCTGGCGCCTTCCCGCCCGTGATCCGGTAGCAAGTGTCTCGAGGTCCGTCGGCCTCGAACGCAGATCTGGCTCCGAGTCCCGTTTTGCATGCGGTACGGGCTTCTGACTTCGGTGGGCATGCATTGTCGGCGGCGAGGACGGCCGCCAGGCCGCCCCGCAGCCGCCTCCGCCGAAGGCGGTTTGATCCTGTGGAGAGATTCCTCACGAAGGCATCCGATCCTTGGCATCCGATCCTTGGGATCAAACACAAAGGGTCACTCGCAGAATAGTGGCCGTGTTGGGACAAGCCCCTCTCCTACCCTAGTGAATCGATAGTTCCCGAAGCCACGTGGTTATAGGTATCTCAATGGTCCCCTCGATATCGGTGATGTCGAATGGCTCCCGCAATGTCCCGACGATGTCAGCTCTGAGGCTGCGGAACCCCTCGTCGACAAGCAAGAGCGTGGGCTTGTTAAGTGCCCTCATGAAACCGTACTCCAGAGCCACATTGGGATTGAATTCGTTAGCGACCCGGTCCTCGAGTATGGCGATACCGTACTTGCAGCAGCACATGTAGACGCAGACGTTGTTCCAAAGGTTGCGGTCTGGCATGTACATCTTGTCGTCAGCCCGAACTGGGTTGAGATCATGATCGCGTAACACACTCCGAAGTTTGGAGTCGAGTTCCTTGAGCAGCCGGTGGCCCCCCAGGCGCGTCATGATAAAGACGTTCCGGTCATAGCGTGGGTGATCCTCGAAAAACCGCTGACACTGGTCGGCGAGAAAAAGGTAAGCCTGGAGGGACGAAAAAATCCCCCGCTACGTCAAGGCCTTTCAGGGTGTAGAAGTGAAGAGTGGCATTGATTTCCAGTTGTGTTGCCCACAAATCCTTGTCCGCTTGGGTCCACTGTTCCCAGTCCTTATCTACGGTAGGGCCAACGTCCGCGGCTGGCAGGATCATCACCATATCCTGCTGCTTCAGTTGCCACTTGCTCCGGATATAAGTGTGCCAGGCTGTAATAGTTGTTGTGTCCGGGAGGGCTTGTGGTGCTGCCGGGTCATCCAAGATTTCCGGATCTCCGCCTGCCGGGATGCCAGAAAGTTTGTCTTTGAGGATCAAGATAAGGTGCGTCGACTGCCACATGCAGCTTTCAAGGTTGAACTGTCGGAGAACAGGCCATCGGTAAGCGTCCTGCGGAAATCTCTCCTGTACGACGCGTTCGAGAGATGATTGAGCAGCGAAGGCCCAGTCGAAATGGAAGTTGTCGCGCATCCGCCAAGGATAAGTGGCCGTGTCCCGTATAAACGACAGCCCAGCTTCGACTGAGCCCGGCAAGGCCAATGGAGTCCAATTAGCAAGTGGCCTGCTGCCTACCGGACAGGGAGAGGTGCAAGTCACTCGCAATGATTGGGATCCTAGTCAAATGTCAGTGGATGAAATTGTAGGAGTGTTGCCTGGAGAATGGAGAGGGAAGATTGCCGCCTTCGTGGACGAGGCAGCGGATCATCCTTGGGGCGGCGAGGTGAGCGATCGTTTGGTCATCGCAGAGGATATCCCGGCAGCGCTCAAGCGCTGGATGAGGCCGGAGGAATGGGCCGAGAAGGCAGAACAGTACGGCGCGATGATCGGGACAACTGCGGCCAAGGCTTTCGTTGCGCGCGATGGCAAGTTCACGGCTGTCGTTCCCGCCATTCGTGATCAAGCGACCTTCCTGATGCTTGTCGGCCACGAGCTCCTTGAATCCGCCAATGACCGTCGTACGACCGCGGAAG
>JALZJN010000015.1 GCA_030859735.1 Actinomycetota bacterium | reverse complement strand
GGGCCGTCGCCTTACTCTCGGTCGCCATGGTGGCCGCCATCACCTTCCTGGGCGGAGCAGCCGAGTCACTGCCGACCACCGCGCCCCCGGCGCTGCCGTTCAGGCCCGCAAGCCTGCGCCACCGTCGACCGCACGGGCAGTTTACGCCCAGCGCATAGCCTCGGCCGGGTCGGCTACGGCTCAGCCCGGCTGCCATCCCCATCTCTGGCCGACGATCGTGTCGAGCGCGACTGCATCGCGGCCATTCTTTGAACCTAGTTCCTAACATTGCATCGGCATGCATGACACGGGTCAACCTCAGGTCGCGTGGGACCGCACCAGACTTAACCAGGACCGCATGCTCCCGGGAACGGACCGTACTACCTACATCGTTCAAACACATTCGCCTTCAATGTCCCCCCGATCGCACTGTCGAGGCCAGCAGCGCGGGCCACTGGCACGACCCATACAGGCGCCCGGCTGGAAAGAGCGGCGCGGCCGACCCACTGCATCACCTTGTAAACGGCCACGCACCAATACGCCCGCTCACCTGCGTTCGCCAGGCAAGAATCGCAGGGCTGCTCAAAAGAGCAGCGGCTAAGCGCGAAACGAGCGCAGCGGCGACCAGCGGCTCGGCCCCTTCTTGTTGCGAGACCGAGCCCGAAATGCGTATTTCTTTCCCTTGATCACCGTAACGGGCCTGCCCTTCTTGCCGAAGGTGCCGAAGAAGCTGCTCACCTTCGATTTCCACGGTCGCCACCGTGTGGCCTTGGCGAGCTTAAACTGGACGTCGAACCTGCCACCGGTCGTAGTCGTGCCCGTGGCCCATCGCATCGTGAACGGGAGCCACCGCGGCGCCGCGGCGCCGCGGTGATGAGGGGCGGCACGTTGACGAAGCCCGTCATTGCTGCTCCGTGGATCTGGCAGAAGTAGAAGAAGGTGCCTGCGGACATGCGCGCCCGATAGTGATGTTCCCGTCGGTGGGGGGTCCGGAGTAGATAAGCTTGCGTTCACCGAGGACGTTGTGGGTGCCGAACGAGTCGCTCGCCCTCGTCCACCTCACCGCATCGCCTACGCTCACCCCAACGATGTGCGGACGAAAGTCGTTATCCTCGATTTGAACCCTCGTCGGGGCCGCCGTCAGCGGCGACGCGACCAGGCAGAGCATAAGAACCGGCAGGACCACCGTCGCTTTTCTCATCGGCGGAATATTAGCCTGTTTCCTTCCTATGGGCCCTGATAGAGGCCGGTCATCTGCTGCTGTCCGTCGAGGATCTGATGATCGGGATTGCAGTTGAGGGCCAGAGCGTGTCGGTGCCGAAAACTCGATTCGGCCTGTAGACCAGGGTAGTTCGAACCTGGCTGTATGCCGCCGACTCCGTCCGAGACCTCTAGGGTGTCCAGCACGTGAAACCGAAGACCCGCGACCTCATGATCCTCTCGCTCCTCTATTGGGCCTGCGTCGCCTCTTAGAGCTTTTCGTCATCGCCCTCCGCTCCGAGGAGGCCAAGGAGGTCGAGATTTTGGTGCTCCGCCACCAGCTCTGCGTCCTCAAGCGCCAAGTGAAGAGGCCGGATCTCAAGCCGCATGACCGCGCAATCCTCGCCGCCGCCAGCCGGGTCTTGCCGAAGAGCCGCTGGCCCTCATTTTTCGTCCGTCCCGAGACAGTCCACCGCTGGCACCGCGCGCTCGTGGCACGTCGTTGGACGTACCCACGGCGCCAAGGCCGCCCGCCCACGCAGGCAGAGGTTCGTCAGCTGGTGATCCGCCTCGCCGAGGACAACCCGACCTGGGGCTACAGACGGATCCAGAGAGAGCTCAAGCACCTCGGGATCGCGATCGCGCCCAGCACCGTGTGGTCGATCCTGCGTTCGGAAGGAATCGACCCCGCCCCGAGGCGGTCGGGGCTCTCCTGGAGGGAATTCCTCAACCGCCAAGCAGCAGGCATCAACGCTTGCGACTTCTTGACCGTCGACACCGTGTTCCTGCGTCGTTTCTATGCGTTCTTTTTCATCGAGTTCGCTACCCGCAGAGTGCACCTCGCCGGCGTCACCTCCAATCCCGACGCCTCCTGGGTGACCCAGCAGGCGCGCAACCTCGTGAGCACGTGGGAAGCCTTCCCGTTTCGCTTCCTCATCCGTGACCGGGACGCCAAGTACGGGGCTGGCTTCGACGAAGTGTTCCCCTCCGAGGGGCTAAGGATCGTCCGCACCCCGATCAAGGCACCACTCGCGAATGCATTCGCCGAGCGGTTCGTCGGCACACTTCGGCGTGAGAGCCTCGACCGAATCCTCATCTTCGGACGAGGTGATCTCGAGTCGACCCTGCGTGTCTATGTCATCGGCCCCACCGGGCACTCGACATGGAGCCTCCTGCTCCCCCGAACCCACCGTCGCCTGTTGATAACTCATCGGGGCGAGTGCTCAGGCGCGATGTCCTGGGTGGACTGATTCACGAGTATGAGCGAGAG
>JALZJN010000319.1 GCA_030859735.1 Actinomycetota bacterium | reverse complement strand
AAGAGGGTTGCATCTGCTCGCTTCTCGGCTGCTTCTGTTACGAAAAGAGCGCCTGAAACCCTCAAACCAACGCCGAGTGGTGGTGAGATGACCATATAGAGCATCTGCCCACCACTCGGCATGAACTTTTAGCTCGGCATCACTACCGTCTTGAGAATCGTCACCTCGTCGATCGAGTTGCCGAGACCTTCACGGCCGATGCCAGAGTCTGGCTTGAACCCGCCGAAGGGAAAGTGGCCCACACCGTGCGCTGGTGCGTCGTTGATATGCACCATGCCTACCTCCAGAGCCCGCGCCGCCTTCCACGCCTTGTCCAGGTTCGACGTGAACACCGAAGAGTCGAGTCCATAACGGGAACGGTTGGCGATCTCAAGAGCATGGTCGAGGTCACGTACGCGAATGATCGGAAGAACTGGACCGAAGGTCTCCTCCCACGCGATCTCGGCTTCCAACGACACATCGGCGAGAACGGTGGGCTCGTGATAACAGTCCTTCGACTCGCCACCGAGCAACAGCTTGGCTCCCTTGTCGGTTGCATCCGTCACCAGCGAGTTGACGCGCTCGGCTGCTTTCTCGTTGACGAGAGGGCCGACGTCGACACCGTCGGCGCGTGGATCACCGACCTTGTATCCCTCCGCCTCCTCGCTCGCACGCTCGACGTATTCGTCGTAGATGGATTCCTCGACGAGGATGCGGCTTAGAGCGTCACAACGCTGGCCCGCGTTCTTGAACGCGCCCATGACGGATTTGGAGACCGCGTTCTCGAGATCGGCATCGGCCAAAACGATCCCGGCCGCGTTTCCTCCGAGCTCCAGGTGCAATGGCTTGGGACCCGCCAGCGAGGCGATGTTGCGGCCCACACCCGTCGATCCCGTGAACGAGATCATCGAAATCTCGTCGTGAGTGGCGAAGATGTCGCCTACCTCAGACCCGCGTCCAGTTACAACGTTGAGCACCCCGGCCGGCAGTCCCGCTTCCTCCATCACACGAGCGAACATGATCAGGGCGATAGGGTCGTCTGAAGGAGCTTTGGCCACCACCGTGTTACCGGCGGCGATCGCCGGAATGATCTTCGAGGCCGACAGGAACAACGGGTAGTTGAACGGCCCGATTGCGGCGACTGTGCCCACCGGCTCCCGCAGGACGATACCGGCTTTGCCTTGTGTGTCTCCGATCCAGTCGCCGGGCAGATACTCGCCGAAGATCTTGCGCACTTCCTCGCGCACGAGCTCGAGACGCTCGGCGGTTGACGAGACTTCAGACTTCGCCTGAGTGCGGGTCTTGCCGAGGTCTAAGACCACGGCCTCAATGAAATCGTCAAGGTGCTCGTGCAGGAGCTCGGCCGCCGCCTTGCAGATCTCGAGACGATCCGACGCAGGGATCTTGCGGAAACTCACTCGCGCCTTCGCCGCCGCATCGATCGCCGCCTCGATGTCGTCGCCGCCGGCCTTCTGTGCGTGTGCGATGACGCTGCCATCGATCGGGGAGTTGATGTCGAACGTCTCACCGCTACGGGCTTCCCGCCACTCCCCCCCGATGCTGAGTTGCAAGGTGGGCGGAGCACCGTCGGACTTGACGGCCGCTATGTCGAACAATGCTGGTAGAGCGAGGGCCGGAGTATCGGAAACCGTAGGCATATTTGTCAGACCCATGACTAACCTCCCTGATCGATGCGGATTATTGATTTAGGAACAGACCCTGTTCCTACCCCGCCGGGCCGAGCGTATTCGCCGGAGCGCATCGCTCCTCGACTACCATGCGGTCGGTGAGGGGCAGGTGAGCGCCGGCGTCCTAGTTCTGTTTCTAGTGGGCGTGGGAGTGGGGGCAGTAATCCAGGGCTCGCTTGGCTTCGGCTTCTCCTTCGTGGTAGTCCCGCTCCTGGGATTGCTCCGTCCCGATGCCCTGCCCGCCGCGGTTCTGATGATGTCTATGCCGATGACGATCACGTTGACCGTCAGGGAGAGGGGCGACATAGAAGCCGCCGGCCTAGTGAGATTGACGGCCGGACGGGTCGTGGGAACCATGGTCGGAGTGTGGCTCGTCCGGTCGTGGCCGACCGACGAGCTCGCCGTCCTCACCGGCGTGGCTCTGCTCGCAGGCGTCGCGGTGAGCGCGTTCGCCCCCTCCTTCGAAGCGGGCCGACACACTCAGCTTGCACTCGGCATGGCCTCGGGCGTCATGGGCACGACCGCCGCGGTGGGAGGGCCTCCGGCGGCACTCGCTTATCAGCACCGTCCCGGGCCCCAACTACGCGCGACCTTGTCGGCTTCCTTTGTGATCGGCAGCATCCTGTCACTCACCGGCCTCGCCCTGGCCGATCAGGTGACGAGGGGGGACTTCGTGCTCGCTCTGCAACTGCTGCCCGGCCTCGCCGCGGGGCTCCTGCTGTCGCCGCGCCTCGCCCGCCGGCTCGACCGGACCTGGCTGAGGCCGGCCGTGCTGGCCTTTGCGGCGGCCACAGCCGTGGCCGTGGTGGTCAGGGCCTTCATCTGACAGACATTCTGTGCAGAGTTAGCCTCGCTGAGCGGGGTTCTGTCTGCACAAAAGCCCTAGATCCTGGATCAAACTAGGCCCGCAGCACCCGGCCCGCGGCCCCCGATCTCACGTGAACCAGCTCCCCACCACATACCACCGCCACCACCTGGTCCTGGTCTCCGCGGTAGCAGATTTCATCGACCGGCCCGGCCAGGACCACGGCGTCGGCCCGGCGGCCGGGCATAAGGCTCCCGACCTCCTCGTGCAAGTCGAGGGCGAAGGCCGCGTTGACGGTGGCTGCGGCCAGCGCCTCCAGGGGTCTCAACCCGTAGATCCGGCACGCCAGCGTGATCACGAACGGCATGGAGAGGACCGGCGAGGTGCCGGGGTTGAGGTCAGATCCCAGCGCCACCACGGCCCCCGATTCGATGAGGCTTCGAGCCGGGGGCTTGGCCGCTTGGCGCAGGGTGAACGTCGCTCCCGGCAACAGCACCGCCACGGTGTCCGAGGCGGCAAGGTCCGCCACCGCAGCGGCGGAGGTGTGGTTCAGGTGATCGGCGCTGGCGAAGCCCCAGCGGGCCGCGAACGACCCCGCCTGCGAGTCCTCGAGCTGGTCGGCGTGGATCCGCATCCTCAGCCCCAGCTCGGCCGCCGTCTCGGCGAGGCGTGCGGCATGCTCGAGCGCGAACGCAATCGATTCGACATAGAGGTCACACGCCGAGGCGAGACCCTCCCGAACGGCGACTGGAAGGAGCTCGGTGGCGGCTTGCCCCACCCACTCTCCTTGAGACTTACCGGGTGGGACGGCGTGGGCGGCGAGGCAGGTCGCAGTGGTCAGTTGCGGCACCCGTTCGGACAGCCGGGCCGCCAGGCGCAGCTGGCGCAGCTCCGCCTCCACCGAGAGCCCGTATCCCGACTTCATCTCGAAGGTCGTCGTGCCCCGCCGCAACATGGCCCCTGCGAGGTCCTCGCAGAAGACGAGCACCTCGTCGTCCGAGCTCTGCGAGAGCATGCGGGCGGAGCGAAAGATGCCCCCCTCTCCGCGGTGGAGGTCCTGGTAGCGGACTCCCGAGAGCCGGGCCGCGTCCTCATCCGCTCGCCACCCGAAGAAGGGAAGGTGAGTGTGGCAATCGACGAAGCCCGGCACCACCGCGCAGCCGCTCGCATCAAAGACGATCTCGGCTTCGGCGCCGCGGCCCACCGAGGCGACCCGGTCGCCCTCGACGTTCAGAGAGCACTGCTCGAGCACCTCCACAGAGGAGAAGCCGTCGCCCCGCACCGGCTCGCCGGTGAAGGGCACGATAGAGGCGGCATCCTTGAGGCACAGCGAGGTCATCGCTTCGTCTTCTCGTACATGTAGACGCCGTCCTCTTCGGTCAGCTCGGCCTCCGAGCGCAGCCGCAGGTACTCGAGATGGGCGATGGTCTCGCCCACGGCGAGGCGGCGCTGAAAGTCCAAGAGCTCGGTCCCATACACCTCTTCGGCCACATCGGCAGCAGATCGAGCCCGGCGGCGGATGACCTGCAGAAACGATCCCAGGCGGCGCTGGTGATGGGCCGCAATCGCCCTCGCTCGCTCCGCTCCCGAGTCGAAGGGCCGGCCGTGACCGGGCAGCACGAGAGACGGGCCCAGCTCTTCCAGACGCCCCAAGGATCCGAGAAAGTCGCCCAGAGGGTCGGGGCCGAGCCGGCCGCGGTGGTCCACGTGGGGCGTGATGCTCGACAGCAGGGTGTCGCCCGAGATCAGAAGTCCGTCCGATTGAGACCACAAGCAGATATGTGCGTCGTCGTGCCCGGGAGTATGTACCACTTCCCATCTCCGGGCGCCGGCCATGAACGCCTCCTCACCCTCGAGCCAGTGCGACGCCTCCACCACTCCCGAGATGAACGGACGCCAATCTTCGTAGGCACGCAGCTCCCCGAGCTCCGAGTCGGGGACGCCATGGCGGGCGAAAGCGGCCGATAGCGCGTCCGCGGCGGCCCCCGGATCTCGGTAGACGTCGAGGTCGGCTCGCCCCTCCGAGTGCATCCACAGCTCGCAACCGGTCTCCTCCACGAGCATGCCGGCGAGGCCGTAGTGGTCGGGATGGGGATGGGTGATGACGAGCCTCCGGACGTCGGCGACTCTCCTCCCGGAGGCTCTCAGCGCGTCCTCGAGCGGTCCGGCCCCGGCTCCCTCATCGAAGATGCCGCAGTCAACCAGAGTGATCCCACCATCGTCGTCCGACAGCGCATAGGCGTTGACGCGGTCGAGCCCCTCGAACGGCAGCGGCGTAACCAGGCGGTCGATGCCGGGAGCCGGTTGTAGCCGCCTGCCGGTCAACTGACTCCAGTCGCTAGCCGCTCCAACTGACTCCAGTCGCTAGCCGCTCCAAGTCACTCGTGGAGCTGCTCCCTGATCTGAAAGGAGACACGCACGTGAACTCTGTAGACGAGCTCGGAACCGTCGGCAACCGTACCCTCGATGCGGGAGACCTCGAAGCCTGAGATGCCTCTGAGCGTCAGACCGGCGCGCTCGACCGCCGCGGCCACGGCGTCTTCGATAGTCGGCCCCGTGGCCGCGAGATCGATGAACTTGTCCACTGCCATTGATGAGTAGTTAGCTCTTCACCTTCCGGCGAGCTCGGGCGGCCCCGGCTTGCGCCTTTGCCTTGGACCTCGCCGAAGTGGCGCGCGCAGTTCTGGTCGTGGAGGCGCCGCGCGCCCTGGCGGTCGCCACCGCTTCCGCCCTACGAGCCTTGGCCTCCTTGACCGCTGCGGCCCCTTGCTTGCGCGCCGAGTCGCTGGTGGTGCGAGCCGCTTTCCGGGTGGACTCCGCGGCCTTCTGAGTGTTCTTGCGAGCTTTCTTCATCTCTTTGGAGCCGGTGACCTCGGCGACGCCTTTCTTGGACTGCTTGACGGCAGTCTTGGCAAGACCTGCGACCGCGGTGCCTGCGGACTTGACCGCAACCTGCGCGACCTTGACCGACTTCGACGCCTTCTTTGCATCGCGCGATTTCGCGACCTGCTTTGCCGTCTTGGTAGCGGTGTCGGTCGCCTTCTTGCCCACGCCCGAGATACTGCGGGCGGCCACTTTCACCCGCTTGTTCGCAACCTTCACTTGCTTGTTCGCCTTCTTCACTTGTCTCTTGGTCCGTGCCACTCAAGGCCTCCTTCGTTCGGGTTTCTCTGAACCTAACGCCTCAGCGGTCGAGGTGCACTCGAAGCCACGTCCGGCGGGAACAGGCAGGACATCGAAACCACGAGTGGTGATAGCGGATGAAGGGGAGGTGGAGGTGCACCGGCCACATCAACAGCCCCAGCTCGACGTAGGAGACACGAGTTTCCTCGAGGCAGGAGGAGCACTCCACGGTGCAGGTGAAAGGACGCCGTTCGGACGCCGTGTAGAGCGCGTACTTTCCTCGTCTGGAACTCATTTAGAAGCCCCGTCGAGCAACGCGGCCAGCTGACGATATGCCTCGGCCCCCGGATGCGAGGGCTCGAACTCGGTGATCGGCTTTCCCGAGCGGCTGGCTTCGGCGAAGCGGATCGACTTGCGCACCGGCGGCTGCAGGACCTCGATCTTGTAGAGGGAGGAAACGTCCGACAACACCTCTCTGGCATGACGGGTCCGGGGATCGAACATCGTCACTATGACACCTGAGACCCTTAGACCGGAATTCGTGAAGCGCTTGATGTCGGCGATGGTCTCGAGCAGCTGGCCTACCCCTCGATGCGACAGAGCTCTGCCTGCAGGGGTATCAACACCTCGGAAGCGGCGGTGAGGCCGTTGATCGTGAGGATCCCCAGAGAGGGAGGACAGTCGATCAGGATGTAATCGTAGGAACTCGCGACGTCCCTGAGTGCCCTTTCGAGGGCGTACTCGCGGCGGTCTTCGTCAGTAACACCGTATCGGCGCCGGCGAGGTCGATGTTGGCCGGCAGGAGATCGGGAGTACCCGCAATCACCGCCTTCTCGACCGGAAGGTGATGTAACAGCACGTCGTTGACGGTCTCTTCTGGTCCCCCCAGCATCGGGAGCCAGACTCAGGTGGTAGATCGCCCAACTTGGGGCTGCAGCCACCAA
>JALZJN010000288.1 GCA_030859735.1 Actinomycetota bacterium | reverse complement strand
GCCGCCCCACAGAGATAGACGCCGGGCATTCCCGTGCGGGGCGAGAAGCGGTGCTCCCACATCTGATCGGGGCGCGCCTCGCCCTGGAAGATGTGGCCGCCGGTCAGCCCAATGCGCTCCTCGATGTCCGGGGGGCCGAGGACCTCGTAATACTCGAGACAGTCCTCGAAGTCGGGTGCGAAGCGGGAGATCAGATCGATGAACTGCCGGGCGACCTCGCCGTGCCGTTGGGCCCAGCCTCCACCGTTGAGGGCATAGGGAGCGTACTGCCCGAACACGCTGAGCAGGTGACGCCCCTCGGGAGCCGGAGAGGGATCGTGCAGGGTCTGCACGTAGATCTCGCCGAAGCCCACCGCAGGTTCGCCGCCGTCGCAGGCCTCGAAGGCTCGCTGGGCGTCGTCGAGACCGGTCGTCACGTCGATGGTCCCTTTGGCCATAAAAGTGTCATTGGGGGCCGCGCTCCAAGATGGGAGCCGAGTGAGTGCGGCGTTGAACTTGACCACGGGACTGCGCACGTCCCAGCCCTCGACCTTAGAGCGATAGGAGTCCGAAGCCTGGCCGCCGAGTAGGCGGAGCATCACCTTGGGGTCGGCGTTACCGACCACCACCTTGGCTCGCACCAGAGTGCCGTCCTCGAGATGGACACCTTGTCCCGGGACTACCTCTGATACCGGCACGCCGCAGGCCAGAACCGCTCCGGCCTCCCGAGCCGCGTCGGCGATGGCGAAGCTCACAACGCCCATTCCGCCGCGCACGTATCCCCACATCGCTCCTTGCTCCAAGAGATCGCCCTGGTAATGCATCAGCTTCACCGAGGCCGTACCCCAGTCCCTCGGGCCTGCGTAGGTTCCGATGACGCCTTGGCCGAAGAGAGCGTCCTTGAGACGCTGATCTGAGATGTAATCGTCAAGCACTTCTGCAATCGAGGCGTCGAACAGAACATTGATGAGTTCCTTGTCCGGGCCGAGCAACTCCTCGAGCTCGGCCCGGCTCGGAGACTCGCCCACCCAGGTGTCTCTCAAGCCCGTTCGGAGCCGCCGGCGAAGTCCGTCGAACATCTCCTCATAGGCCCAGTAACCGTCCTTGTCGCGCTGCGACAGGCCCATGGAGTCGAGGCTCGTCTGTGTGCGTGCGTCGTCGAGCCACTGACCGAACGAACCACCGGCGTCGAAGGGAACCCACAGTTGAGGGTCGGCCACATAGATCTCGAGCCCGCGGCGAGTGAGATCCAGCTCCCTGATGACGCGTTCGTCGAGAAGTCCCACGACATAGGCGCAGGGGCTCACGACATAGCGCTGGTCATCGAAGGGCCGCTCTAGCGTGCAGGCCCCGCCCAGCCGCTCGCGGCGCTCCAGCACCAGCACCGAACGCCCCGCTCGGGCGAGGTAGGCGGCACAAGCAAGCCCGTTGTGGCCCCCGCCCACGACCACGACGTCCCATTCACGAGCCGCCAGCTCCGAAAGAGGCGCGGGGAGACCGACCTCTCCCAAGACCTCGGCTATTGCATTCACAGGGCCCTCCTCAGTTTCGGGACAGGGTAACGGGCCGCCGGGGGGAGCTGTTGACCATGTAGACGCCTGCCGCCACCGCGGCGAAACCGGCAACAAATAAGACCCCGACCCGCTCATCCAACAAGACGACCGCGAGCAGGGTTGCCACGATCGGATTTACGTTTATGTAGACCGTGGTGGCGGTGGGAGACAGCCGCGACAAGGCTACGGTCCACAACAGAAAGGCAAGGGCCCCGCCGAAGACCCCTAGGAAGACCACCCAGGCGATGACCTCGCCGGTAAGACGCATATCGTCAAAGGACTGCTGCACCAACGCAACCGGGGTTAGAACCACGATCCCAATGCTCATCGCACAGGTAGTTACCGTCGCCGGGGAGTAGAGGCGCAGAGCGCGCTTCGAAAGCACTCCGTAGAGTGCTCCCAGAAACGCCGTCAACAACATGAGCCCGTCGCCGAGCAGGGCACGGCTTCCGCCCCCCGAGGCAAAAAGGGAGGGGGCGACCGAAAAAAATACCCCTGCCACCGTCAGGCCGACTCCGCCAAGCTGGCGACCACTGAGGTGCTCGGGGGCGAATAGGGGGGCCAGCAGCGCGCTCCACACAGGCATCGTCGCTATCAGGACTGAGCCCCGGGAGGCTTCGGTGTATTGAAGGGAAGCGTTGAAGGTCAGGGGGAAGAGGGCGAAGAAGACGACCCCGAGAAGGCCGAGCAAGGGCAGGTGCCGCAAGTTGATCTTGAACAGATGCCGGGCGCAGACGAGGAGCACGGCAATGAGGATCAGCGCACCCTGGCCGAAGCGCAGCAATGCGAGGGCCAGCGGCGAGACATCGGCGACCGCGACTCGAACGGCTACCACCGAGGCTCCGTAGAGGGTCGCGGCGACAAAAGCGGCCGCGTTGGCGCCCACGTCGATCCCGGCTCTTGCTCCCTCGGCCTTCACTTCCACTGTTTAGCCGACTCAATCTCGATCTTTTCGACAACAAACTCAGTGAACGAGGCCAATGTTGAAAAGATGGACTATGTCAGCCTTCGTCGCCCAGACCCAGCACGTCGGCCGGATGCGCGATCTCGCCCTTTCCGGTTTGAAGCTGCGCCGCGAAGACCGTGTTCTTCAGAAGCCACACCTGCGTGATGGGCCCCACCCCCCCGGGTACAGGCGTGATCGCCTCCGCCTTGGGGGCAACGCTGTCGAACTCGAAATCACCGACCAGACGAGTATGAGTGCCTTCCTTCACAGGATTGATGCCGACGTCGATCGCGATCACACCGTCCGAGACGTGCTCTCCGGTGATCAACCCCGGCACTCCCGCTGCGACGATGAGCACGTCGGCTCGCTCGGTGTACTCGTGCAGTTTGCCGCGGGCCGAGGTGTACTCGTCGCACGACATCACGGTTGCGTTTCTGGCCAGCGCCAGCAAGACGGCGGGCCTCCCGACGTTGGCCGAGCGCCCCACGACTACCACGTTGAGACCTTCGTAGAAGTGGGCGGGGTCGCGGCCCGAGGATCTCACGTAGTTGTCCAAGCAGCAAAAACAGGAAGCGGGAGTGGAAGGCACGAAGCGCGGCCTGCCCAGCTCCAGCAACCCTGCGTTGAACGGGTGCACGGCTTCGATGTCCTTTAGAGGATCGAGGGCCTCATAGATGACGGCTTCGGAGATCTGCGGGGGCAGGGGCCGAAGGATGAGAATCCCGTTGATCCGGGGGTCGGCGCCGAGCTTTCCGACGGTCGCCAGCGCGTCGGCCTCCTGCGCGTCGCGCGGCAGCGTCTCCGAGAAGAAATGACAACCGAGATCGGACGCGAGGGCACTGAGCCGTCGCTGGTATGCCTCAGCTGGATAGTCGTCCTCGAACAACACCGTAGCCAGTCCCGGGCAAACGCCCTCGCCGCGCAGGCCGGCGATATCGTCGCGCAGCGTCTGTTTGAGCTCTGCTGCAATGGCGCGCCCGTCGATCAGGTTGGCCTGCTTCACGTTCATTCGCCGGCACCCGTGACGCTTTTCAGAACGCGCTCCCTGGCCACCTCCGCGGTGGCGACAAGTTCACGACACCTCGCGCGGCGCTCGTCCTCGATGTTGGCGAGGTCGAGATTGAGATCGACGAGCAAGCCCGCAGCGCGCGCTCCCGATTCCGCCAGCAGCACAGCCGTTACCGCGTCACCGCGCAGATTGGGATTTCCCTGCTCGGCAATCATGACTCCAAGCTCCGAGACCTCCGCTCCGGCACTCGCAATCGACAACGGCACGTCCGCGGCCGCCGACAATGCCCCGTTCAAACCACTGCGCTCAGCGGAACGATAGATCTCGAGCACGCGCGAGTAGGCGGCTGCATCCTTGTCGATCAGCGGCTGGACCTCAGCCCTGAGCTCGTCGGCCCTGCCTGCGAGCTCATCGGCGTCATCGAGGCGGCCGGTCGAATAGCGGGCGGCCATCGCCGCGAGCGCGGCCCCCAGCGCCACCGACACGGCCGCCGCCCCGCCTCCGCCGGGGACCGGCTCTCTTGCGGCCAATGCCTCGAGAAACCGCTCTAGCGGCAGCTCGAGGTAACTCACGAAAGCCCGACTATCTCGCCGTTCTCGTCGATATCGATGCGTTCGGCCGCGGGGTTACCCGACAGGCCCGGCATCGTTCGCATGTCGCCGCACACCGGGTAGATGAACCCTGCTCCGACCGATGCCCGAGCTTGTCTGACCGGCAGGGTCCAGCCGCTCGGCGCTCCCTTGAGCTTGGGGTCCGAGGAGATCGACAGATGTGTCTTCGCTATGCAGACGGGGAGGTGGCCGAAGCCGTTGCGCTCGTAGGAGTCGAGCTGTCTGCTGGCGACCAGGTCGTACTCGACCGCCGCAGCCCCGTATACGTTGGTGGCGACGGCGTGGATCTTGTCTCTGAGGGAGGCGTCGTCGGGATAGAGGAAGTGGAAGTCATTGGGGGCCGAAGCCGCTTCCAGAACAACTTCCGCAAGCTCTGCCGCCCCTCTTCCACCATCGCTGAAGTGAGTTGCAACTGCGGCTTTGGCTCCGGCCTCCTCGGCGATGGAGCGGATGGCATCGTGCTCGGAGTCGTGGTCCGAGGGAAAGGCATTGATCGCCACCACCGGCGTCACTCCGTGCACGCGAATATTGTCGATCTGCTTTCTGAGGTTGGCGCCTCCCTCAAACACGTCATCTGGATTCTCGGTCAGCATCTCCTCGGGAAGTGGCCGCCCTGCGCGCACGACATGGCGCCCGGAATGCGCTTTGAGCGCGCGGACCGTTGCCACCACAACCGCTGCGTCGGGCTCGAGCCCGGAGTTCCTGCACTTGATGTTGAAGAAGCGCTCGGCCCCCATGTCGGCGCCGAACCCAGCCTCGGTGACGAGCACGTCCCCCGAGCGGATACCGATGAGATCGGCGACGATCGAGGAGTTCCCATGAGCGATGTTTCCAAAAGGGCCCGCATGGACCAGCACAGGAGTGTTCTCGAGCGTTTGCAGCAGGTTCGGCTTGATCGCATCGCGCATGATCACAGTCATGGCGCCGGCCGCCTTGAGTTCCTCGGCGGTGACGGGCTCGCCCGTCACTCTGTTCCCGATCACGATCCGGCCGAGCCTTTGGCGCATGTCCCGCAAGGACGTCGACAAGGCAAGCACGGCCATGACCTCTGACGCGGCAGTAATGTCGAATCCCGTTTGGCGGATGACGCCGTCCTCTCGCGACCCCAAGCCGGTGATCACGTTGCGCAAGGCGCGATCGTTCACGTCCAGCACTCGCCGCCAGGTGACGCTGTGGCGATCGATGTTGAAGAAGTCGTCGCTGTGATGGACGTGGTTGTCGATCATCGCAGACAGTAGATTGTGAGCCGCGGTGACCGCATGCATGTCGCCGGTCAGATGCAGGTTGAGCCGCTCCATCGGGATCACCTGGCTGTAGCCACCACCGGCCGCCCCTCCCTTGATGCCGAAGGTCGGTCCCATCGACGGCTGGCGGATTGCGACGGTGGCCTTCTTGTTGATGTGGGAGAACCCTTGCCCCAAGCCCACGGTGGTCGTCGTCTTGCCCTCTCCCAGGGGAGTAGGAGTTATGGCCGAGACCACCACATACTTCGCGAGCGGTCGCTCCTGCAGGCTCTCGATCGCCTCGAGCTTGATCTTGGCGACGTCGGTCCCGTAGGGCTCCAAGTAGTGAGGGCCTACGCCCATCGTCGAGGCGATGTCCTCGATGGGTTTTAGATTTCCGCCACGCGCGATCTCCAGATCGGAGGGAAAGCTCATTCCTAGGCTCCTTGCCGCTTGAGTCAAACAGTCACTGCTTGGATGTCGCCTTCACGTTCTGCTTGGGGGTGTCTTTCTTCGGATCAATGAAGGGCTTGGGCACGACCACGGCGACCCGCCGGCCTGCGGGTGTCTCGACTTTTAGCTCGGTGCCAAGCTCGGTGTGCGCGACCGGCAACATGGCATAGCCGATATTCTTCTCGAGCGTGGGCGAGAAGCATGCGCTGGTGACGATCCCGACTTTACCGTCGCCCGCGTACACGTCGAAGAAGTCGATCATCGAGCCGTCGTTGTAAGAACCGAGGTTTTCGCCTTCGATCTCGACACCGGCCAGCTTCTGACTGACGCCCTCCCTCTTTATACGGGTGAGCGCGTCCTTGCCGATGAAGTCTGAATCCTGATTGAGATCCACCATCCAGTCGTAGCCGAGACCCACCTCGAAGGGGTTGTTGTCCACGGTGACGTCCGCACCGTGAGCCAATATCCCGCCCTCGATGCGGCGGATGTGACAAGGCCCGATGACCTCCAGCCCGTGGGGCTTGCCCGCCTCCAGCACCTTGTCCCACAACTTGACGCCGTTCTTGCTTGCGTCACGCAGATAGATCTCGTATCCGAGCTCAGAGGTATAACCGGTCCTCGAAACAACTACGGAGAGGCCGTCGAGCTCATACTCGTCCATGTAGTAGTAGCCGATGTCGAGCACCTTGCTGCCAAACAAATCGACCATGACGTCGGCCGACTTGGGTCCCTGGACCTGGACCGGACCCACGTCCGCCTCCGAGATGGTGACATCGAGTCCGAGGTTGTAGGCGACGCCGCGAGCCCATAGCAGCACGTCGCTGTCGGCCAGTGAGAGCCAGAAGTGATTCTCATCGAGGCGTAACAGGACGGGGTCGTTGATGATGCCCCCATGCTGATCCGTGATGAACACGTACTTGCACTGGCGCACGTTGCACTTGTTGAGGTCGCGCGGCACCAACAGGTTGGTGAATGTGAACGCGTCGGGTCCGGTGATCTCGACCTGTCTCTCTACTCCAACATCCCACAGGGTGACGCCCTTCAGCAGATGCCAGTACTCCTCCACTGGATCTCCGTAGTGGCGCGGGTGATAGGTGCGGTTGTAGACGCTGTACATCACCGGTCCGTGGCGACGGGAGCCGTAGAAATAGGGTGACTTGCGGATGCGCGTGTAAAGCAGGATCTCGGGATTGCTGTTGTTCGACATTTAACCTCCGTCTAGTCGATGCTACTCGTACGCTTCCTTGCTACACAGTCTTCATTCCGTCGATCGCATGCGTTTCATCTCGGGATCGAACAGCGGCTCTTGTGACACCGTTGCGGCATGACGTTGAGCGAAGTACTCGACGTCCACCTTGGTACTGGGATCTGCCAACTCAACGGGCAGCCATGCATACGCGATGCTGCGGCCGACCGAGTAGCCGTAGGCCG
>JALZJN010000285.1 GCA_030859735.1 Actinomycetota bacterium | reverse complement strand
AGGTGGTTCCCAGCGCCTCGCCGAGGCTCTAAGCGGCAAGGGGGTGATGCCGCTGGTCTAAGCTTTCATCGAGAGGTCTGCTGGCCGCCAGCCTGGATTTCCGTGGCCATGAGCCCGGAGTTCCTGTTAGGTCAAATGAGGGCAGGTCCGGAGCAAGTCAAGGAACTGCTCTCTGTCGTCGTCAGAGAAATTCGAATCCAGTGCAAGTCTTCCATCCAGCCGTTCTTCGTCGCGCCCGGGGTTCGTACGCCTGCACCTCAGCGGAGGCGGACGGGAATCGAACCCGCCCACCGCGGATCGCGACAGACCTGCCGGGCGAGCCCGTGGAGCGGGTGAGATTGGGCTTCGGGCCTGGCGGGTCCGCCGGAGCCTGGGTTTGGCGGAGGCGGACGGGAATCGAACCCGCCCAGCGAGGTCGGCGGCGGGATTGCCGGGCGATCCGGGGGGCGGGTGAGAGCGGCTTCGGGCCTGGCGGGTCCGCCGGAGCCTTGGTTTGGCGGAGGCGGACGGGAATCGAACCCGCCCACCGGGGATCGCCCGGCGCACCGGTTTTGAAGACCGGGAGGGACACCAGCCCCCTTTCGCCTCCTCGAAACCCGGGCAGACATCAGCCCGGGGTCGCGAACTCTACAGGGAGCGCCGTCGGCGCGGCCCCCAGCCGCCGGTCAGGCCCTCGTGGCCCTCGATTGCCAGCAGGGCCCGCTTGAGATCGAGGCCCGAGGAGTAGTCTCCTAAGCTTCCGTCTGCTGCCACCACGCGATGACAGGGAACGACGATCGCCACGGGGTTAGAGGCCACGGCGCCCCCGACCGCCCGGGGACCGGTCGCCTCGGCCCGAGCCAGTTCTCCATAGCTCGTGAGCTCTCCGAAGCTCACCGATATCAGCCTCCTCAGCACCCTGCGAGCGAAGGGCCTGGCTTGCGACAGATCTACTGGGATCGAGAAGGTCTCCAGCCGACCTTGCAGGTAAGCGTCAACCTCACGGGCGGCCTGATCGACCGCTGTTCCCCCCTCCGCAAGGTCCGCGCCCGAGCGCTCCAATCTGTCGAGGGATTCGTACTCACCAAAATTGGACTCACCAAAAGTGGAATCGAACTCCAGCAGGCAAAGGCCCTTGTCACCCGCCGCGAGCAGGAGGCGGCCGACCCCGGTAACCCGGGTCTGGTATCCGATATTTGCCACAGGAGTAGCCTAGGCTCCATGGACAAACACGCCAACCCCATCACCACACACAAGGACATTCAGCTTCGGGCCCCGATCCTCATCGCCGCTTTTCGCGGCTGGAACGATGCCGGGGATGCCGCCTCCTTCGCAGCCTCGCATCTGGGCCACGCTTGGGAAGCGCAAAAGATAGCCTCGATCGACCCGGAGGACTTTTACGACTTCCAGGCGGTACGGCCGCAGGTGAACCTCATCGACGGCCTCACCCGTCAGATCACATGGCCGGCGAACGAGTTCTGGGCCGCTCGCCATGATGATCTCGAGCACGACGTGCTGCTGTTGGTTGGCACCGAGCCCAACCTCCGGTGGAGAGCCTTCTCCGAGCTGATCATCGACAAGGCACAGAGCTACGGAGTAGAGCTCGTGATCACCTTTGGAGCTTTGCTGGCAGACGTCGCCCACTCCCGCCCCGTTCCTATCACCGGTACTGCCGCCGACCCTGCTCTGATCGCCAAGCTAGGGCTCACTCGCTCCCGTTACGAAGGACCCACCGGAATCGTCGGTGTCCTGAACGATGCCTTCGGCCGGCAAGGGGTGGACTCCGCGAGCCTGTGGGCGGCCGTCCCTCACTACATCGCAGTGACGCCGAACCCGAAAGCCGCGCTGGCCCTCATCAACAAGGCAACGCAGCTCATAGGCATCCCCGTCAACACCTCGGAGTTGGAGCATGCGGCCGTCTCATATGAGGAGAAGGTCACCGAGATGGTCGCCGCCGACGAGGACGTCGACGCTTACGTAAAGCTGCTAGAGGAGCGCTCAGACGAGAACGCGTTGGAGGAGATCGACCCCACGAGGCTCCCTTCGGGCGACGCCCTGGCGGCCGAGCTCGAACGCTACCTCAGGGACAAGGAAGAAGACCAAGGGAGCTGAGGTTCCCCGGCCACCACACCTCCTCACCACCACCCTGTCACACCTCTTTCCTACACTCGATCTTCAGGTCGCCCGCGCCGGCCGCCACGCTAGAATCATCGAAAGGAGAATGAGATGTCGGTCGAAGAGCGTTCCCGCCTGGCGATGCGGCGCCGGCTCGAGGAGGTACTCGGTGAGGAGCATGCGACAACATTGATGGAATATCTGCCTCCCGAGGAACTCGCCACCAAGAGGGATCTGGAGGGTCTCGAACAACGTCTGACCCTGCGCATCAGTGGGCTCGAGGGGCGCATGGACGGGCTCGAGGGGCGCATGGTCGGACTGAGCGAGCGCATCGATCTCAAGACAGAGTCTCTGGAACACCGCCTGCACTCGGCTATCGACAACTTGGGAACCTCTGTAGCCAAGGACATGATCGCCCAAACGAGGACGTTTGTCTTCAGCACGCTCGGCGCTATGGCCTCGACGGCAGCGCTCACCTTCGCCGCCATCCGCCTGGGCTAACTTGAGTTGACCCAGGCGACCCTTCCGCCGCCGGGAACGAGCTCTAACTCAGGAACAAGAAGAAGTAAGGCGGTGTTGCAAGACATCACAGCCCCGGCCAGTCCCTCTTCTTCTCCTTGATCGTGGGCCATTCAGGGTCACTTTGTTCGTCGATGGGCGCGTCCGCCAGGTCTCTCTTTCCCGAGATGTCCCCTGCCGTCGACAACAGCTCGTCGAGTGAAGCCCGCCTGCGTCCCTCGAGCCGAATCCGCAGCGCCACCAGCACATCGGCGTGCTCGTCGGACAGGCCCTGGGAGCGGTCGATCTCGGCCAAGACCTGAGTTGCCCGCTCAAACAGCTTGCGATCGCCTCGCGCCTGTTCCCGGAGCCGGGCGACGTCTTTTTCGTCCATGCGACAAACCTCCCTGGAAGCCCTTGATCCTGAACAGCTGAACTTGAACAGCTTGATCTTGGACAGCCTGATCTTGAAAGAGAATGGCGCCCTAGATCGTAAACAGTTTTTGCAGCAAGTAGGCGAGCGCAAAACACGACGGCCACGTGAGGATCCACGCCATCACAACCTGACCGGCCACCCCCCAGCGCACCGCCGAGAGCCGTTCGGTAGCGCCCACTCCCATGATGGCCGAACCGATGGCGTGAGTAGTGGAAACAGGAATGCCGAACCTGGAGGCCCCGAAGATGACTACGGCGGCCCCCGTTTCCGCCGCGAATCCGTGCACCGGCTCGAGCTTCGTGAGCCTCAACCCTATGGTGCGGATGACGCGCCAACCGCCGACCATGGTCCCGGCTCCCATCACGATTCCGGCCGACAGAATCACCCACAGCGGGATCGATCCGAGATTCTCGATCGACCCCCCGTTCCTGAGGGCGATGATCAGTGCGATGATTCCCATCGTCTTCTGGGCATCGTTTAGCCCATGCGTGTAAGCCATGGCGGCGGCCGAGACGATCTGCCCTCGACCGAACAGACGGCGCACGAACGAGGGGCGCACCTTGGCGAAGATCCAATAGATCGCAACCATCAACGTCAGGGCCAAGAAGAATCCCCCCACGGGTGATGTGACCAGACCGATGAGGGCTTTGCGAGGACCTTCGGAGAGCAGTGCTTCGGATCCTCCGGCCGCGAACCCGGCCCCCAGCAAGCCCGCGATCAGCGCGTGCGACTCGCTGGAGGGAAGTCCGAAATATTGAGCACCCAGAGCCCACAGAGTCGCCGCCAGGAGGACGGCGGCGATGGTCTCGAGAGTGATGAACCGAATGTCGACGATGTCCTCAGAGATCGTCTCCGCAACTGCAGTCCCGGTCAGCGCACCTATGAGGTTCAGGAGGCTGGCCATAGCTACTGCCTGGAAAGGGCGCAACACCCGTGTCGAGACCACGGTTGCAATCGAGTTCGGCGCGTCTGTCCATCCATTGGCAAACTCGAACAGATAGGCGAGAATGAGCACGAACCAGAACGTCATCCCTGCTTGAGCACGATCGACTCGACTATGTTTGCGACATCCTCGAGCCGGTCGATGGCTTGCTCGATCTCCTCGATGATGTCCTTGTACTTGAGCACATCCATGGCCTTGTGGTCGCCGGAGAACAGCTCCGCTATCGTTCGCCTGTAGAAGCGATCCCCTTCGTTTTCCAGGCGATTGATCTCGACCCAGTAGTCGTCAAGATTCTTCAGATCGCGCAGCCTCGGCATCGATTCGGCGGTGATCGCAGCCGCCCTCAATAGCGTCTCCGCCAAAGACACCATCTGGGGAAGAGGTTGATCGATGGCATGAAGTCGCAGGTATTCAGAAGCTCCCTCGATGTGGTCGAGCACGTCGTCGAGGCTGCTGGCTAGGTGGTGGATGTCTTCCCGGTCAAAGGGAGTGATGAAGCTGGTGTTGAGCCGCCTGATGATCTCGTGGGTGAGCTCGTCGCCCTCGTGTTCGATATCCAGCACTCTCTGAGTCTTGCGATCGATGTCCGTGAAGTCCTTGAGCACGGCCAAGAGCTCGGTGGCCCCCAGCTGCACCGTCGCGGCCATTTTCTCGAACAACTCGAAGAAGGACTCTTCGCGCGGTAGGAGTCTCAAACGCATCGTCAATCTCTCTTTCGACGTTAGGTTCGCTGAGAGGATAGCGGCACCGGGTGCCTCGGTCACCGGAATGCATAATCGGAAGCTATGCCGGATGCCCTCATGATTACCTCTTCGTTCCTGCCGGGACGGGGGGGAATCGAAAGCTACCTCGCCGAGCTTTGCACGCTGCTCGCCCCCCGGATAGCGGTTATGGCGCCCGGCGCTCGCGATGGCAAGCGGCTGCCGCACAACCTTTCCTACCCAACCGTGGCTGGACCGGGGCGCATGCTGAGACCATCGGCGTCCCTCGCCCACACCGTAGCCACAGTGGCCGGCGAGATGGGCACCGATCGCATCCTTTTCGGGACCCCCTGGCCCTTGGCGCTGCTGGGACCCCGGCTGACACGCCTGGGCCTGCGCTACGCCTCCTTGGCGTTCGGGGCAGAGCTGTTCGTGCCCGCAGCGGTCCCCTACCTGAAGAGGCGGTTCATCGGTTCCCTGGGACGAGCCGACCTCCTGCTACCGATGAGCGAGGCGACCGAACACCGTCTGAGGTCATTGATCGAGGCCAATGGCACCCCACCCCCCACCATCGAGGTGATGCGGGCACGCGTCGATCTCGAGCGTTTCAGCCCATCGGTTCCTACTGCGCACGTCCGCTCCTGGCTGGGACTGGAAGAAGGCGCCCAGATGGTGCTCTGCTTCGGCCGCCTGGTCAAGCGAAAGGGCGTGGATCGGCTCATCACCGTCATGGAGGAGCTGTCTCGCTCCCATCCCCGTGTAGCCTTGGTGGTGGCGGGCACGGGCCCCCAGGAAGCACGGCTCAAGCGGCTGGCCGCTCGACAAGGGGGCCGGGTGGTCTTCACCGGACGCGTTCCTGCGGAGGAGTCCCCGTCGCTCTATGCGGCCGCAGATATCTTTGCCCTGCCCGTGGCGGATCGCTGGTTCGGCCTGGAAACCGAGGGACTCGGCATCGTCCTCTTGGAAGCTGCGGCTTGCGGAACACCCTGTGTGAGCGGTCGCTCTGGAGGGACCGTCGAGGCGGTGATCAACGGAGAAACAGGTCTTCTTATCGATGCGACCGACCATGGTCAGCTGATGGCAGCTCTGAGCCGCCTCCTCAGCTCTCCCGAGGAGGCACAGAGCATGGGCCAGAATGGCAGGGCCCTGGTCACCCACCGCTATCCTCCCGCTCACATCCCCGGCGAGCTGCTGCACTGGCTCGCGCTACGATGACTACCTGGGCCTATCACGAAGGAGGTCGCTCGATGGAAGTCAGAGTCTCCGCGCCGGGCAACGAGATGGGCAAGCAGGATGTCGAGGGCATTAAGCAGGACCTTGCTAAGATCGACCGCAGGCTCAGCAAACACAAGCTTGTGACCGCGAATGTGCGCGTTACACGGACTCAGGGCGTTCCAGGCTTTCACGTCGTCCTAGAGCTGGCCTATGGGCGCAACCACATTCAAGCCAAAGCCGAAGCCCCAGAGGTAAGGCGAGCCGTCCGAGAGGCTCGCGAAGATGTTCTGCGACAGATCAACGACCGCTCCAGAGGCGGGCATAGCTCCTTCGCCAAGCGCCTGTGAGCTCGAAGGAAGGACAGCCTTCGCAGCGCCGAGATCGTCGCGAGGACATACTTCAGGCGAGCCTTCAACTATTCGCAGCGCGCGGTTTCCACGGAACTTCGATGCGCGACATAGCCCGTCAGGCCGACATTGCGGAAGGTCTCATCTATCACTACTTTGCTTCTAAGCGCGATCTGTTTCGGGCAATAATAAACGAGTACTCGTTCCTCCCCCTGCTGCGAACACTCCCGGACCTCGCCGACCAGCTGGATCTCAGGGGGCTGCTGATCGTCTTAGCGCGAGGCTTCTACGATGTGCTCCGGCAGAACGCCCAGCTCACGAGGCTTCTGTTGCAGGAGGTGCAGGTATTTCCCGAAGAGAAGGAAGCGTTCTTCGCAGACGCGGTAGGCGAGTCGATCGCAGTCTTAGGTCACATACTCGATGCCCGCATGAGCGACCGAGCACGTACACAGGTGGACCCGCAGGTGGCGGCGCGCTTGTTCTTCAATGCCCTGCTGGCCTTCTTCGTGGAGCAAGAACTTCTCGGAGGGAAGCACCTGCTGCCCGCCGACGAGCACGTCTACATCGAGCATCTGGTAG
>JALZJN010000283.1 GCA_030859735.1 Actinomycetota bacterium | reverse complement strand
GTCCCGAATAACGATTCAGCCAACGCAAGGCACTACCCGAAAGTCCCCTCCCCCCTGCTGGAAGAATGTCGCTTGAGTAGCAAGTACTCTGGTTGTAATGAGTACATCTTTGATATTGTACTCGCTTGCAAAAGCCGGTGTTGATGGATTGCTCTTCTGTAGGCCCCACTACCCATAAACCGCAGTTGTTAGGTCTCTGGCTAATTTGGAAACATTTGATAGAGGTAGTTAGCTTAGGGGTCCGCTGTTTCACGTGAAACCTCCAGCACATGCAAAAGATTGCACACTGCGCACAAACTCGTATATTCGTGTGGATCGTATTGTTGAAAGATAAAATTTACGAAGTGGTGGGAGAGAAATGTCGGCCAACTTAAAGTCATAACTCATGTCATGATAACAGCTTAGAGGTTAATCGATATTATGGCTCACGTTATAGCGATCGCCAACCAGAAAGGTGGTGTAGGCAAAACCACCACAGCAGTGAATCTGGCCGCTTCTCTGGCTATCGCCGAGCGCCGGACCCTGCTGCTCGACGCGGATCCCCAGGGGAATGCCACCAGTGGGGTGGGCATAGCCAAGGAGACGGTTGAGCTATCCCTTTATGAGTCCTTGGTTGAAGGGCGCGCAGCCGCGGACTCCATCCTTACCATTGGGGCGCTACCGTATCTATCGGTACTGCCGGCTACCCAGGATCTCGTGGGCGCCGAGCTGCAGCTGGTCGAGCGTGAAGGTCGTGAGGCGATCCTGCGCAACGTGCTCGAAGGTCTGCAGGACTCGTACGACTACATCGTGGTGGATTGCCCGCCCTCCCTGGGCCTGCTCACCTTGAACGTGCTCGCCGCCGCCAACGCAGTGCTGATTCCCATCCAGTGCGAGTATTACGGCCTGGAGGGCATCTCGCAGCTGCTCAACACCGTCCGCCTGGTGCAACAGAACTTCAATCCTGGCCTGGCTATAAGCGGTGTGCTGCTGACTATGTACGACTCCAGGCTGAACCTGTGCCGTCAAGTGGCGGAAGATGCCAAGGAATACTTCGGGGCAAAAGTGTTCGTGACGCCTATACCCCGTAACGTGCGGCTCGCAGAAGCACCGAGCTTCGGTAAGCCCATCCTGCTGTATGACGTCCAGTCTATCGGCGCCAAGAGCTATCTCGCGGTCACTCAGGAGCTGATGCGCCGCGTGGAGAGTCCCGGCCCGGTGGAGGAGGCGACGGCTCCACTTCCTGAGGTGACCGCATGAGCGAGACGAAACGTTTAGGACGAGGTCTCGAGGCTTTGCTTGGCACAGCATCGAGGGAGCAGGCCGAGGCCTCGGGCGCACTGCGGGAGCTCCCCATCGGAAGCGTCCTACCGAACCCTTATCAGCCACGCACCCACATGGATGAGGAGGCGATCGTCGAGCTCACGGCTTCGATAGAAGCTTCCGGCCTCCTGCAGCCGGTGATCGTGCGTCCGCGCAATGGAAAATTTGAGCTCATCGCCGGCGAACGCCGTTGGCGGGCAATCCAGCGGCTCGGCTGGGCCAAGATCCCCGCAGTAGTCAAGGAGGTCGACGATCAAACCCTGCTCACCCTGGCCCTTATCGAGAATCTCCAGCGAAACGATCTGACATCCATTGACGAGGCCGCCGGGTATAAGCGTCTGGGAGACGAATTCAAGTTGCCCCACGCGGAGATTGCCCGGTTAGTGGGCCGCAACCGTTCCACCGTGGCCAACCTTCTTCGCCTGCTCAAGCTCCCCGATGAGGTCAAGACGTTGGTTCAGGAAGGAAAGCTGTCCGAGGGTCACGCGCGGGCTTTACTGGCGGTCGAAAAGGATTCAGATGTGGTCCGCCTCGCGCAGGAGTCGGTCGCTCACGGCTGGTCGGTGCGTGAGGTGGAGTCGCGCGCGCGGGGAGAGTCCCCCAATTTGGTAGCGCCACAACCGGCGAACGGCGGGCGCACCCGTACTCCGCAGAAGATGCCCACGGGCGACGTCAGGCGAGTCGAGGACGCATTGAGGAAGCGGCTGGGCACCGACGTGCGAGTGACCGCCAGGCGGCGTGGCCGTGGTTTTCTCAGCATTAGCTATTACTCCAACGACGATCTGGCCCGCGTGCTCGAGCTTATTCTGGGTGAGCCGTTCGCGGGATGAAAACCCGCTCGCGCTTCGTCACTGTTCTGATCCAAAGGGACGGTACGACGAGGACGCAGACCTATCGACTTCGCCTTCGGACTTTGCGGCTCGGGCTCTGGCTACTGTCACTGATCGCTTTGCTCTTGCTCCTGCTCGTGGCATTTTATGGCCCGACCCTGAGAGCCGCTGCCAGGGTACCAGGCATGGAGCGGGAACTGTCCCGGCTGAGAGGGGAGAACGCCAAAGTCCGGGAGCTCTCTTCCGCTTTGGACAGCGCGGAGTCGCGCTATGCCCAGGTTCGCCAGATGATGGGGGGAGAGATCGTCCGGGACCCGCTTGCCATCGCATCCTCTTTGCCGGTTGCCCCACCCGTCAAAGCTCGACTTGCCTCCTCTCCCGCCGAGCTCAGTACCGGCCTCGGTGTGCCGCAGTACTGGCCGCTTGACGAGACTGGCTACGTCACCCGAGGTCAGGTGAAAGCGGGGGGGCGTGACGAAGCTCATCCTGGCCTTGATCTAGCCGTGTCGGTTGGCAGCCTGGTCCGGGCCTCTGGGGGCGCAGTGGTTCGCCAAGCCGGAAAGGATCCCGAATACGGTCTGTTCGTCCTGCTGGACCATCCTAACCAATACCAGTCGATGTACGGACATCTTTCACGCATCTTGGTGACAGCAAGCGCTGCCGTCGCACCGGGTCAGGTTATCGGCCTTACGGGTAATAGCGGGCGGTCGACCGCGCCTCATTTGCACTTCGAGATTCGCAGGGGGGGATTGTCCTTGGATCCACAGACCATGGTCAAGGAGAGCCGCTGATGGGCCTTTTCAGCAACGCCGCTCGTGACGAAGAGGGAAACGAGCTCAGGCGCCGCCGCACCGACCAGATACCGTTCTCGATAATAGCCAGCGACATGACAGTAATAGGTGACTTGGAGACAGAAGGCGTTGTTCGGGTCGAAGGAAGGGTTCGAGGCACCGTGCGGGTGGGAGCCCAGATCCTGGTTGCCCAGGGAGCAGTTATCGAAGGCGATCTCCACACTCAGGAGGCTGTGATAGCCGGGCAGGTGAGCGGCGCCATCCACGCCAGGGAGCGGGTTGAGCTCCAGTCCACCGCTATGGTATCAGGAGACATTCTCACGCCTCGAATTTCCATTATAGAGGGAGCGAAAGTGACGGGAGAAGTGAAAATGGACCCTGCAGGATCGGCGGAAACGGTTGGAACTTCCCACAATAGTTGATAACCCACTAAGTGTGTGGAAATAAAAAGCTTTGACGGACCGCCCGAGCGGTTCCCCCGGTTCACATTGGGGCAGGTCTATTTTTTAGTGCATGCCAAATGGCGATATACTGTCGCGCAACTGGCATAGTGGAATCTAGTTATCGAAGGTGGCTTGCCGGCTGTAAAGCCATCAAGCGACCGCTTTGAATCCCCGGTTGCACTGCGTCAGATTCCCGCATCAGAGCCGCGGTGGGCTCGATAGCGGGTAGAATCGTGATGGCCACCCCGCGGCCAGTCACTATCGAGGACTTGAAGATGCCCCCCGGGGTCCCTCTGCACGATCTCATCGGCTACCTCGACGAGTATCTCCGAATCAGGGAAATACCCGACGATCCGAGGGCGATTAACGGTCTCCAAGTCGAGAATAGCGGACGGGTGGGCGGAATCATC
>JALZJN010000218.1 GCA_030859735.1 Actinomycetota bacterium | reverse complement strand
GTGGGCGGTTCACCCATCGGCATCTACATAGAGCACGAAATGACTCCCGCGGAGGTTTCGCAACTCGAGGAACGGTTTGGCCTCGACGAATCCCTGCCGGAGCAATACCTCGCCTGGCTCGGGGGCGTTGTGAGGGGGGATCTCGGTTGGTCGGGTGTCTCTGCCGCACCCGTCTCGTCGATTCTACTTCCCAAGTTCACGGCGACCATGGAGTTGGCATTGCTGGCGGCGTTGGTGGCCGTGGCGCTGGGCGTCGCAATGGGCACTTTCGGCGGAGCGAGAAGAAATAAGCTTGGGGACCACATAACCAGAGTGGTGGCGATTAGCGGAGCGAGCATTCCAATTTTCTGGTTCGGCTTGCTCCTGCTTATCGTCTTCTACCTCGGCTTTGGATGGGCGCCCTTGGGTCGTGCCGACCCCACGATCTACGCCCGCATCAGTCACCCCACCGGTTTGTACACGGTGGACTCCCTGCTGAGCTTGGACCTGCGCGCCTTCTTCGATGCGCTGTGGCACCTGGCACTTCCGGCGATCACCATGGGATATGGGAGCACAGCGATCATCGCCCGCATGATGCGCTCGTCGCTCGTTGAGGAGCTGGGTGAGGACTACGTCGATGCCGCCCGCGCGAAAGGGCTGCCCGAGCGTCTCGTTATCCGCAGGCACGCCCGGCGCAACGCTTTGATGCCTACGATGACGGTCATTGGACTGAGCTGGGGCTTCCTCCTGCAGGGCACCGTGGTTGTCGAGCTCATCTTCAACTGGCCGGGCCTTGGCCGGTGGATGACCGATGCGGTCCTGCAAGGGGATCAGGCCACGATCATGTCCTATGTGTTGGTAACGAGCGTCATCTTCCTTGGGGTGAATCTGGTCGTCGATGTTGCCTACGCATACTTGGACCGCCGCGTGGTCCTGGGACAGTAGGGGTTCGTGTCGAGGGTCGAGCAACTGCGCGCCGCCCGGCCGGTAGACGGGCGATTGCGAGCTCTGGCCACGCGCACTCGGCGTCTTAGCGAGATTGCCCGAGAGAGTCTTCGGAACCCGACCACCCTGGTGGGCGGCGTAATCGTGCTCCTGCTGATGTTGATGGCGGCCCTCGCACCTTGGTTCATCGAACCGAATCAGCCGAACGCCTATCAGATGCCGCGAGATTTCTCGGCCGTCAACGTTGCTCCCGGAACCGACGGCCATGTCTTGGGGACAACCCCAACCGGCGGAGACGTTCTGTATGGAATCGTGTGGGGTAGTCGCACCTCTCTGCGCCTGTCACTGATAGTTGTGGCTATTACCGTTGTGATCGGCGTCGCAGTGGGTAGCGTGGCGGGCTTTCTCGGGGGCCGGTGGGACGAGGTGCTCATGCGCTTGGTGGACGTTTTTCTGTCCGTGCCGGAGTTGATCTTCGCGCTTGCCATTGCAGCGATGCTCGGCCCGGCCTTCGGCAACATCATTCTCGCTCTGGCCGTGGTGTTCTGGGTCAAGTATGCGCGCATCATTCGCGGGCAAATCATCCATGTGAAACAAAATGAATACGTCGACGCAGCGCGTGTCATGGGAGATAAGCCCTGGCGAATCTTCTTCAAGGACGTACTACCGAACTCGATTACGCCGGTGGCGGTACAGGCCACCGTCGACATGGGCCACGTGGTGCTCATCGGAGCGACTCTCAGCTTTATCGGCTTGGCGGAGGCGGGTCTTGCCGAATGGGGCAACCTCGTGAGCGAGGGTCAATCGGGCATCATCGCGGGCCGCTGGTGGGTCGCCACCTTTGCCGGCGCCATGGTATTCCTGTGGTCGCTTGGCTTCAACCTCTTGGGTGACGGATTGCGAGACGTCCTCGATCCGAAGAGCGAACGACGATGAAGCGATCGGAGGTTGCCGCGGCCGCGCCCCGCCCGCTTGGGGAGGCGGAAATGAATCGTCGTTCCCAGGCGCTTTCCACCCCTCTTCTCTCGGTGCAAGATTTGCGCGTGCACTTCGGATCCAAACGGGGTTTCGTGCACGCGGTCGATGGCGTGAGCTTTGAGATTCGGGAGGGCGAGACTCTCGGCCTGGTCGGTGAGACTGGATCCGGCAAGTCCGTAACGGCCAGATCGCTCCTTCGCCTCGTGCCCACCCCACCCGGTGTTTACGCCGGCGGGCAGATACTCTTTCGACCCCGGTTGGTCTGCGCGGCGTGCAACGGTCGGGGATGCCCCGCTTGCGATAGCTCGGGCCGTGTGTCCTCTTTGTGCCGCGACTGTGGCGGCTCGGAGTGCTCATCATGCCAGGGCTCTGGAGAGGAAACCGTTGATCTGCGCAATATCTCCGATCGGCGATTGCGCGAGATTCGAGGCAATCGGATCGCCATGATCTTTCAGGATCCGGCGAAGGCTCTGAACCCCGCGCTGTCGGTCCGCCAACAACTGGCGGAGGTCTTCGCCGAACACCGCGCTTCCGAGTTATTGGAGAGCTCGGAGCCCGACGGAGAGGATCATCGAGGCGCCGGGCCCCTGATGCATCGGGCCGCGCGTGGGCGCTCGACTTTCGTCGAGCGGCGAATACTCGATGTGCCCCCGTTCCGCGCGTGGGACAAGCGGCTACAGCGCGAGGTGGACGACCGAATCTCAGGTGCACTCGCCGACACTCGGATCCCAAACCCGCGCAAGATCATGAACAGCTACCCACATGAGCTGTCCGGGGGCATGAAACAGCGCGTAATGATCGCGCAGGCTCTGGCGTGCGATCCTGATTTGTTGATCGCGGACGAGCCCACGACGGCTCTCGATGTGACGATCCAAGCGCGCATCCTCGACCTGATTCAGGAGTTGCAGGACAGCCATCACACTGCCGTGCTCTACATCAGCCACGACTTGTCGCTGGTTCGACGAATCAGCGACCGCGTCGCCGTGATGTACGCAGGCAAACTGGTTGAGACGGCGCCGACTGCGGCCCTCTTTCAGGATGCACTCCATCCCTACACGAAGGCTCTTCTGGCTGCAGTTCCCTCGTCCGGCCAGCGGCGCGGGGAGCTAAGCGCTATCGAGGGCACGGTTCCTGAGCTGCTGAATCCGCATCCCTGTTGTCGATTCCACACGCGCTGTCCTTATGCCGGTCCGGTGTGCTCGTCTGAAGAGCCTCAGTTGCTCGAACGCGGGCCTAACGACCACAGAGCCGCGTGCTTCCTCTACGATTCAGCCGATGACATCGGCGTTCCCGTGGACCTGATGCCGCAGTGGCAGAAGAGGGAAGAGGGATGACATTCACCGCTCTGCAACCGCGTGAGGCAAGCGTCAGTCCTAGCGAGTACGTCCTCTCGGTTCGCGACCTGCGCCGCTACTTTC
>JALZJN010000166.1 GCA_030859735.1 Actinomycetota bacterium | reverse complement strand
CCACGCTTGAAGAGAAATGGCGCGAGCAAAGCCGCAAGGCCCGCCCCAGCGACCCACACCATCGGCTTCCATCGAGGCGATAGGGGCTTTCCGTCCGGAAAGAGAAGGAGCACGAACACGAGAGTGGCCATCGATCCGATCCACAGCCACCCGCCCAACCATGCCATGGCCACGCCTGCCGGAAGTGAGCCTGGCTCCGTAAACAGCGCGTAGATCGCGTACTGCTGGGCGAGACTGGCGAGCGCAGTTCCGAGTCCGATCGTCACGAAGATCCAGCCAATTGGGTGACGGTGGAAGCGAGAGACTAGCAGCGCCCCGATAGTGGCGAAGGCGGCAAAGGCGAGCAGGATCGGGAGGTTGGCGGCCAGAGGTTCTTGGATATCCCGGTTGAGCCGAGTCAAAAGCACGAAAGCGACAGTCGCCAGCACGTAGGCAGCCCCCAGCGACCAGCCGAGCCGGACGGCGGTGCGAGCCTTCATCCCTCCATCCTGCCCCATGACCGTCTCCGAAAGGTTACGAATTAGGAGGGCTGGCGACACGTGACACAGATCGACACAGCAGCTTGAGAACTGGTGAGAAGTGCTGATAAGCCCGAGCCCCTCCCGATACGACTGCTGACCAGGTAAAACGCTCCTATTGAGAAGTATCGGCAAAGGTTGAAAATTCGCTCGGAACGGACTTCTAATCTCACCCGTCCGTCCAGCCCCGTCCGTCCCTGTCGGGCAAACGGCCTCTGAGCAGGACAAATAAGGAACCGAGATAGGTCACCACGCTCTGTGGGACCGAGGTCTCACCGAGCAACGCGATGTGGTGATGACTGAGCGCGCTTTCGACGACGACACACCGCGCGCTATCCAGGCGAAGCGGGGCCACGTTACGCGCCAACTGCTGGGCGAGCTAAGGAAACGAATCGAAGGCAACCGACGACCAAGGAGGAATGAGTAGATGCCCACGTACCGGATTGGCGGCCGAGACGTTCGCCGCAAGAATCTGTATCGACCCTGCATCATGGACGAGGAGTTCGACAAGGCCCACGCCGAAGGGGACGACGCCACGATCGCCCGGCTGTACAAGGCCACCGCATGGGCCGACAACATCACCGACTCCGAGTGGTCGGTCGTCCTCCGAGAGGAGGACGCCAAGCCCTACAACCGTTCACGCCTCAAGAAGAAGGCCGCCGGGTGGCTCATGGCGCTGCAACGGATCGCCCGCCTCCACCCCGAGCTGTTCGAGGAGATTGCAGACCTCGCGCAACGCACCTACCACGAGCAGGTCAAGGAGGACCCCCCGGTCCTTCTGGTCTGGGAGGGCTGGCTGTTCGAGGACGAACGCCCGGCGTTGGTCGGGCACCCGGTGAACTGGCACCCAGTTGCGGACACCCCGCAACTGGGGGACGGCGACGAGGGGGTATCGGCATGAGGGGCCACATCGTGAAAAAGGGCAACCGGTACTTTCCGGTGGTCGAGCTGGGGCACGTCGCGGCGTTGCGTTGTAACGCTTGCGGTAAGAGGGCTGGGTGGGTCAGCGAGGGCCGCCTCGACTCATGCCCTCGCTGCGGCCACAGTGAGCTGGTGGAACGCTCAGAACGCCGTCAGCGCTGGCTCACTGGGCATGACCGCAAGAAAGACGCTCAGAGTGCCCTCTCAGCCATCGTGGCCGAGGCCGACCGTAGCGGGGCTTACGTGGAGCCTTCGCGCAAGAAGCTCGGGGCTTTTCTTACCGAGGACTGGTTGTCGGCAATCAAAAGCACGGTCAGGCCGTCAACTTGGGATAGTTATCGGGCGAACTGCGAGACTCACGTTGTGCCAAAACTCGGCCACCTCGAGTTGCGGGCGCTCTCTCCCTCCCACCTCAACCGGTTCTATTCGGAATTGTCGGAAAACGGCCGCAAGGACGGCCGGGGAGGACTCTCACCAAAGACGACTCGTTATGTGCACACGATCATTCACCGGGCCTTGCGCGACGCGCTGCGCTGGGGCTTGTTGAGCAGGAACGTCGCCGACCTCGCCGACCCTCCTAAGCACTCCCGCAAAGAGATGAGCATCTGGTCGGCCGAGCAACTTCAAGCGTTCCTGGCCTCGGTAGAGAACCAGCGCCTCCACCCTTGCTACCTGCTCGCCAGCATGACCGGAATGCGCC
This sequence comes from Actinomycetota bacterium, assembly GCA_030859735.1. Classification (GTDB taxonomy): domain Bacteria; phylum Actinomycetota; class CADDZG01; order CADDZG01; family WHSQ01; genus JACDAL01. The sequence continues at coordinate 59,586 of JALZJN010000166.1, read as the reverse complement.
GGGGCGAGGTTCTCGGGCTCAGGTGGCAGGACGTGGATCTTGACTCGGGTCGACTCCGAGTGCGCCAGACGCTCACTAGCGTCGACTACAAGCTCGTCTTCGGCCGTCCCAAGACGGCCCGCTCCAACCTCTCCGTCGCCCTCGATCCCGCCACGGTCACCGCCCTCCGGGCCTGGCGTAAGGCGCAGCTCGAGGAACGGATGGCGTGGGGGGCCGCTTACGAGGACAACGGTCTCACGTTCTGCCGAGAGAACGGATCACCGACCCACCCTCAGAGTCTGTCGCAGGCCTTCGAGCGCGACGCCAAGGCGGCCGGGTTGCCTGTCATTCGTTTTCACGATCTCAGGCACTCTTATGCAACGGTCGCACTGAGCGCCGGCGTGCATCCGAAGGTCGTGTCTGAGCGCCTCGGCCACTCCTCGATCGCCGTAACTCTGGACACCTACAGCCACGTCATCCCGGCTCTTGAAGAGGAGGCTGCGAGCCGAATTGCGGCGCTGATTCTCGGCTCGGTAGAAGGGCGGTAGAAAAGAGCCCCCTCGCGCAAGAGGGGCGAACGCATGTTCACCCCTCTGACCTGCTCTTCTGTGGTTGCAGGGGTAGGATTTGAACCTACGACCTCCGGGTTATGAGCCCGGCGAGCTTCCAGACTGCTCCACCCTGCCCCCTCATGTTATCAGCCCGGAGCCACTGACCGATCTTTCCCCGTTTGAGCTCGATGAGCGAGTCGGATCGGGGAAAGATCGGTCAGGAGAGCGACTCAGCCCTCTCGAGCAGCTCCCCGAGTTCCTCGATCAGCGCACCGTAGCGCTCGAAGTCGCCGGCCGCCAAGGCCTCCTGAGCCTCCTGGTAGACCCTCCCGGCCTCCGTCACGACCTGCCGCAGCTCCGCCGAGCCCTGCCCGCCTTCTCCGCCGGGCTCGGGGGGCCCGCCCAGGGGCGGCTGGTCCACCCCGAACAGCTGGGTCAGCGCCTCCGAGAAGCTCTCCCCCATGATCACCTGCTCCCCGGAGACGAGAATGACCCTCTTGAGCTCCGGTATGCCCCCAGCTTCAGCGGAGGCGGTGACGAACAGCGGCTGGACGTAGAGGATCGACTCTTCGATCGGAAGAATGATGAGCGAGCCAAACCCGACCCGCGATCCCTGCTGGCCCAGCAGTGTCAACGCCTGAGAGATCTCCACGTCCTGCTTGATCCGGTTGTCGACGAGCACGGGCCCGTCCACGGAGCGTTGGCTCGGGAAGCGTAAGGTCACCAACTCGCCGTAGTGCTCAGGATCGGAGCGAGCCGCCATGAGGGCGATCATGTTCCTCTTCGAGCGCGGCGTGAAGGGGCGGGTGAGGACGAACTCCTGCTCGGTTTCACCCGGAAGCTGAATCAGCAGATAGGTGGGCGGCACGGGCCCCACTTCGCCTGTAGCGACGACCTCGTCTGAGATGTCCGTTCGGTCTGGCACTTCCCAGGCGTCCTCTCTGGCGTAAAAGTTCTGTGGGTCGATCACGTGATAGTTGCGATAGACCTGTGACTGCACATTGAACAGATCCTCCGGAAAGCGAAAGTGAGCCCGGAGGTCCTCCGATGGTTGCTCATCTGTGAACAGTGCAGGAAACGCGTTGCGCCACGCACGAATCAGGGGATCCCCCTCGTCTACGACATGGAAGTCCATGGTTCCGTCGTAGGCATCGATCACCACCTTCACCGAGTTGCGGATGTAGTTCGCGTCACCGCTAAGAGTGGCGGACGCATTCGCGGGGACGATGGTGCTAAGGGGCTGGCGTTGTGAGTATGGATAGAACGGAGTGGAGGTGTAGGCATCGATGATCCACACCAATCGCCCATCCGCGACAGCCGGATAGGGATCATTGTCCAGAGAAAGAAACGGAGCTGCGCGCTCGACCCGGTCGCGCACGTTTCGGTACAGGAGGATCTGAGATTCAGGAGTGATCAGACTCGACAAGACGAAGTTCGGATCGCTTTCGCGCAGAGCGAACGCGACACGCGTCAACATGTTGCCGGTCGGCACCCCACCGAGACCCTCATATTGCGAGCGCTGGACCCCGTCTCCGACCGGAAAGTCGATCTCCTCCTGCTGGGTGTTGACGATCGAATACTCGTCGGAACCGAAGGCCTCGCCGTAATAGATCCTCGGCTGCCTGAGATCAAGCGATTCCTGAGCCTCCGGCGCAATTGTGCCGGGAACATCTCGGATCAAGAAGCTCGGAAGCCCCGAAGGGGTGGCCGAGTTGGCCAGACTGGCGACCAGCCCAAAGCCGTGTGTGTACTGGAGATGCTCATTGGACCAAGTCGCATCCTGCAGATTGTCGAGGGCCAGCTCTCGCGCCGAGAGCAGCACTTGGCGCATCTCGCCACCGATCTCATAACGATCGATGTCCACGTCCTCGAATTGATAATAGGTGCGAATCGCCTGCAACTGGGAGTACACCTGTTGGAGCACGGGCGGATCCCACAGCCGGACGTTCTGCAGGAGGCTCTGATTGCTCTGGCCTGCGTCCGCCGGCAGGTTCTCGGCCGCTTCGAAACTCTCCACTTCGACCTCGGCCAGTCCGAACGCCTGCCTGGTCGCACGGATGTTGCGCTCGATATAGAGGTCTTCTCGCTGAAGCTCCTGCGGCTCGACCGAGAAGCGCTGCACGACGAAGGGCCAAGCTCCACCGGCCACAATCGAGAAGAAGATCCAGATGGCCACCGCAGCCAAGGGCAGAGACAGCCTGCGAAAGCGGATGTTGACGAGGAAGAGTCCGGCGGAGATGACCGAGATGATGGCCAGCAGGCTCAACGCAGGCAGGTGGGCGTGTACGTCGGTGTAGCTCGCGCCCGTCACCACCCCTCGATCAGAGAAATTCAATGAGTAGCGGCCCAACCAATACTGAGCCGCCTTCACCAACGCCAGAAACCCGAGAAGCACCGAGATGTGGGCCAGAGCACCGGAATCCAAGCCGGCGAGCCCTCCCTCAGGCCGAATGGCGCCCAACAGGTAGTAGGCGGCAATGCTCACCACCAGCGTGACCATCAGCGAGAACCACAGCCACGACAGAGCAAAGTTGAAAAATGGCAACTCGAACACGTAGAAGCCCACATCGAGCCGGAACTGCGGGTCGCTTGTACCGAATTCCGTGCGATTCATCCACAACAGGAAGGTGCGCCAACCACTGCTGGCGCTGAGACCGGCGAGGAATCCGATGCCCACCGCCACCGCCAAGCGTATCCACTTGGCGTAAGGCATGATCTGATCCCGGTAGCGCTCCATCGGGTCGATGCGAGTGACGTTCTCAAGGCGAGCGAAGGCGTAGGCAGGGCGCGACTTGAGGGCAAGGAGGAGGTTGACGTAGATCAGAGCCCCGACTATCAAGCCCACGATCAGCCCCAAAAGGAACTGAGCCCTGAGGCTCGTCCACAACACCGATTGAAATCCGATTTCGTTGAACCACAAGACATCCGTGTAGAAGCGAGCCGATCCCGTTCCGAACAACAGGATGGCGAAGATCACTGCGGCGATGACGACACGGCGCCGTCTGCGGCGAGGCTGTGCAGCCTGAATGTTCGTTCTCATGAAGGCGGCTCGAGATAGTCGAGCGCGTCCTGGAAGCTCGAGACGGCCACGATCTCGATGGTGTCGGCTGAGCTGCGGGCAGCCTCTGCGTTGGCGGCCGGGGACAGGAAGACCTCGGCCCCCTTTTGCTCTGCGCCGGCAACTTTTTGTTCGACACCGCCTATGGGTCCGACCTCGCCGTCGCAGGTGATCGTGCCCGTCCCTGCGATCTTCCGCCCCGAGCTGAGGTCGTCGCGAGTGAGACGATCGTAGAGCGCCAGCGACAGCATCAACCCGGCGGAGGGACCGGCGATGCGGCCGGTGTCGAAGTTGACGCGCACGTCCGACTCGAAGCGATAATTGATGTCCTCAATCATGATCCCGAGATAGGGCGTGACGGGGTTGCTGGGGGCGGCGATCGTTTCAAGACTCAATCGTCTTCTTCTGCCCTCACGCTCTACGGTCACACTCACAGTCTCCCCGATCTCGCCCGCAACTACGGCCGCCCCCACATCGCAGGTGGTGGCCGTGCGACTCTCCCCTACAGCAACGATTACGTCTCCCTGTTCCAAGACGCCGTCTGCGGGCGATCCCTGTTGCACCGAGACCACTCTGGCGCCATCGCCCTGAGGCCGTCCCAAGCCCGCTGCCCCGATCGCAACTGTGCGCGCATACTCCTTGGAGGACTCCATCTCGCGCTTCTGCGCCTCTTGGAGGTGCTCCAGTGAAGAGCCTCCCGTCACCTGGCTTTCGAGTACAACGACCTTGTCCGTGTCCACGGCCGAGAGAAGCATCTCCACCAGCGTGACGTCCGTGTCCACACTGACGGTGGTCAAGTACAAGCTCCCCTCAGAAGAGTAGGTCCTGGCGCTGGATATCTCGACCAGTTCCGATACGTCCCTGACGGGTCCTGGAAGATACTCGAACACAAAAGGAACCGGTACGAGAAAGCTCCCGAAACCGACCCCCCCGAGGACCAACCCCACAACGGCCGCACGCCCCAGGCTCCGCCGCCTCACACGCCGGCGTGCGGCAACATCAGGTTCCGTCGTCACACTCAGAGCCTATGGGGAGAGAAAGTAAAGGAAGTCAGGCCCTGCGGCTCGAGTCCAAGAAGATCGACCGCGCTTGGTCGAAGCTCTCGAGGCACTTTCCGGCGCCGAGGACAACCGACTCCAGAGGCTGCTCGGTGACATGAACCGGCACCTCGGTCTCCTGGGAGAGCAGCTTGTCGAGGCCCGACAACATCCCACCGCCTCCGGTGAGCGTGATGCCGTTGAGCAAGACGTCCTGGACCAGATCCGGAGGGGAGGCTCCGAGGCACACCACGGTGGCATTCACCACCGCCCTCACCTGCTCGGCCACCGCTTCCCGGATCTCCTCGGAGGTAATGACCACGTTCTTGGGCAGGCCGGAGGCGAGGTCCCGGCCCCGCAGCTCGGCCTTCTCCTCGTTCTGCAGGGGCCATGCCGAGCCGACTGCGATCTTGATCCGCTCGGCCGTGCGCTCCCCCACCGCGATGGCGTACTCTCGTCGCAGATAAGTGGTGATGGCCGCGTCGAGATCGAATCCACCCACTCTCACCGGCGTGTTCGTGACCATGCCCCCGAGCGAGATCAGGGCCACCTCGCTGGTTCCTCCACCCACATCGACGACGAGGTTTCCCAGCGGCTCGTGAACGGGCAGGCCGGCCCCGATGGCGGCGGCCATCGGCTCCTCGATGAGGTAGCAAGAGCGAGCTCCGGCCGACAGGGTGGCCTCCTCCACCGCACGCCTCTCGACCTCGGTGAGGGCGCTGGGCACGCACACGAGGACTCTGGGACGCGCCAGACGGGTCACGCCCGAACGCTGAAGGATCAGCCTGATGAGCTTCTCGGTGACGTCAAAGTCGGAGATCGCCCCCGAGCGCAACGGTCGTACCGCCACGATGTAACCGGGAGTCCGGCCGATCATCTGCCACGCCTCCTCGCCCATGGCGAGCACCGCCCCCGTTTCCTTGTTGAGAGCAAGGACCGTCGGTTCGGCGAACAGAATCCCGCGCCCCCGCTGATAGACGAGGGTGTTGGCGGTGCCCAGATCGATTGCGACATCGCGTGCCATCAGCTAGTTCGGAGACCTCCGTATGGACTTGCTAAGCAAGCGATGACGGCCGCGGCGGCCGTCAATGACATCTCGGGTGGGTCAAGCGATACCCCCTGGCTCGCACGGCCCCCGACCCGGGCCATGCCTGGAGATCACGTTATCAAAGGCCGGAGGTCCGAGAGCACGGCCGTCGAAAGCTACGGGGGGCCGCGAGCCGGGAGGCGTCAGGACGAGGCTCGCGTAGCATGTGCTCATGTCGCAAGGGCCGTTCGGAGACATCCCTCTTTTCCGAGAGATCCAGAAGCTGCTGGCCGCCGGAGGAGGCCCCGTCAATTTCGAAATCGCCAGGCAGGTGGCGCTGGCGGCGGCCACGCAGGGCTCAAACGATCCCACCATGAAACCGGAGATCGAGCGATCGTTTGCCGCGGCCGTTCATTCTGCAGGAGCGCTCGTATCGGGTTACTGCCGCCTTGGCTTCGATGAACCCGTCCTCAGCACGACCATGGGACGAGGGGCGTGGGTAACGAGCACCCTGGAGGCCTGGAAATGGCTGCTGGAGCATCTGGGAAGGCGTCTCACCGGCCAGATGAAGCGGATGGGCCCGGAAGGGTCGGGAGCCGGCGAGCAGATGGGCGCGGCGATGGATCAGATAGCCCCTCTCATGATGGGGCTGCAGACGGGGACGCTGGTCGGACAACTCGGCTCGGAGGCCCTCTCTCGCTTCGAGTGGCCTATCCCCAGGGAAGACGACGGCCGCCTCTTTCTGGTGGTTCCCAACGTCGAAGCGTTGGCGGCCGACTATGACTTCGAGCTCGAGCATCTCCAGACCTGGCTAGCGGTCAGAGACGTGGCTCGCCATCTCATTCTCACCTCTGGTTCGTGGACGAACCGTTATCTACGGAGTCTTCTCTTGGAAGTGATCGACGCCCTCGAGATAGACCTCTCGGGCTTCGAGAGAACCTTGATGGAGCTTCAGGCCGGAGGCCCAGAAGCGCTGGCCGGGGTCGCCGAATCGAACGTGCAGCTGCCGATAGTTCCAACCGAGCGACACTCTCGGGCACTCGAGCGCCTTCATGCCTTCCAGGCATTGCTCGAAGGCTACGCAGGGCACGTCGCTGCGGCAATCATGCCTGAAGTCGTTGGCGAGTCCTCGCGCATCGAAGAGGGCATGGCCCGCCACGCTCGCTCCCCCTCGGTGGCAGAGACGATGTTGGAAAACATCCTCGGTCTGTCAATGGACCGAGATCTGGAACAGTCGGGTGCGACCTTCTGTGCCGCGGTCGTCCGTCTCCACGGTATCAACGAGCTCAATCGTGCGTGGGAAGCTCCCGACAACCTCCCGACCAGCGCGGAGATCCGGGATCCGTTCGCGTGGATTGAAAAGGTGCTGAGCTCCGAGTAGCACAAACTGCGAGGCTCCTTCAACTCTGAGCCGAAACCCTTCTCAGATGGTCAGGGGCGCTGAGTTCGCGCTTCGCCGACGGGGAAACGAACAAAGGGTTCGGTGGCATTGAAGCTCCTGAGGACACCTGCACCCATCGCTTCGATCAATCGCTCGGTCTGACTTCTCTGCGCCAAGAGCGCCTGCCACTTCAAGTCGAGGATCTCTGGGGGAAGGACGTACTCGAAGCTGAGCTGGCGCCGAGGTGTGATCGGAGGCGTATCGGGCTCAAAGAAGATATCGAGCCCGGCCGCCAGTGGAAGCACCTCTGCGGCCCACTCCGGCGTGTTCGTGGCGCAGTACAGATCCGCGCCCGTCGAAGCCTGCTCGAGTGCGAGGGTGGTCCACACATGCACAGCCTTGTGATCGGGGTGTCCGGTCATTCCCTCCGGTCCGAACGTGAGCACCGAGTCCGGCTCGAATTCTTCGATGAAACCGCCCACCAGCGCAACGGCTTCTTCTTGGGGAACTCTCGCGCAGGCGCCGTCGGCATAACCTAGCCAGCGATGCTCCAAGACACCTAGCAGTCCAAGGGCCTCTGCGAGCTCCTGTTCCCTAACCTCGGCAAGGGTTTCGGAGGGCCACCGCTTCTCATCAAGGGAGCCGCCTTCGCCCCTGGTCGCGGTGACACAGGCGACCCGATGCCCGGCCCGCACGGCGGCGGCCATGAGCCCGCCGGATAGATAGGTTTCGTCGTCGGGATGGGCCCACACGCCCAGGATCGTGCCGAGAGCGGCCGGCTCGCTGATAGTCACGTCGGTCCAAGCATAGCAAGCTAGACCGGGATAACCTCGGCCTCCACCTTCTCGGCCTCGATCCACAGAAGTGCCATCGACGGCCACGGCGCCAGACGGGCCCACGTCGGGCTTCCGGGATTCAGCAACAGCAGACCATCCTCGTCTTCGTTGCAGGGATGATGGGAGTGCCCGTAGACCACTACTCGCGCCTCAGGAAAGCGCGCTCGCAGCCGCCGGCGCCGGCCGCGCGTGAGTCCCGAATCGTGAACCATACCTATCGGCGCACCCGCGAGTTGCAGCTGCGTTTCGCTCTGTGCCCCCCAGTGCTTCACGTCGAGTCCATCACAGTTGCCGAGCACCGCCGTGACGGGAGCAAACGATGCCAGCTCGTCGAGCAGAACGACGTCGCAAACATCCCCTGCATGGAGGATGTGATCGGCGGATTCGATGTAGGGCCACGCCCCCGAGGGCAGCGGGCGAGTACTCCCCAGCGTGTGCGTGTCGGCCAGCACCACGACCATCATGGGGGCGAGCCGACCTGCTAAGCGCTTGCCTCTTCGAGTTGAACGGTCCGCTGCGAGGCACTCTCACCGCAAGTGGGGCACTGTGGATCACGACGCACTCTCACTTCGCCGAAGTGAGTGGACTGCGCGTCGAACGTCAAGAGCCGTCCCACGAGGGGCTCTCCGTATCCCACTATGAGCTTCAATACCTCGTTTGCCTGAATGGTTCCGATGATGCCCGGGAGCACGCCCAGGACGCCGGCTTCGCCTCAGGTGGGAGCCAGCTCGGCCGGAGGAGCTTCGGGATAGAGGCATCTGTAGCAAGGCCCCTCATAGGGGATGAATGTAGAGGCCATGCCCTCGAAGCGAAAAATGGAGCCGTGAATGACCGGCTTCCTCAATGCCACGGCAGCGTCGTTGACCGCGTAACGAGTGTCGAAGTTGTCACAGCCGTCAACCACGATGTCGTAGGAGGAGATGAGGTCTCTTGCGTTCTCCTCATCGATGCGGAAGGGATGCACGACCACGTTCACGTCTGGGTTAAGCCGATTGATCGACTCCTTCGCAGACTCCGCCTTGTTCTGGCCAACCTTGTTCGTATCGTGTATCACTTGGCGCTGGAGGTTCGAGGTCTCTACCTCATCGGAGTCGACTATGCCGATCGTCCCCACGCCGGCGGCCGCCAGATAGAGCAGAGATGGTGAGCCGAGGCCTCCGGCCCCGATGCACAGCACCTTGGCGTCAAGCAATCTGCTCTGGCCGCGTTCGGAAACCTCAGGAAGAATCAAATGACGGGAATAGCGGTCGCGCTGTGCTGCATCGAGAACACGCGGGATATCGAAGTCGTATCCCAGCTCCCGCCACCGGTCGAACCCCCCGGACATCGAGGAGACGCGTTCGTATCCGAGGTCCTCGAGGGTGCGGGCCGCAAACACACTGCGTACCCCACTGGCACAATAGATGACCACTTCGGAGGACTTATCCGGCAGGACGTCTTCGACGCGGCTCTCGAAGTGAGCGCGAGAGAGGTGGTGGGCCCCGGGCACGACGCCCTGCTCGACCTCATCGAACTCGCGGACATCGAGGAAATTGATCTTCTCGCCGCGCTCTTTGCGGCCGGCGACGTCCTCGGGCGTCGTCTCCGACACCTCGGACCTCACCTGCTTGAAGAGGTCTCTGAAGTTAGCCATATATACACCTTACAAGTGTTGTAATGTCAGCGCAAATCAGGGCTCTTACGTTCAGTTTGCCCCTCACGGGGCGCAGGCACTCCTGGGGGAGATCCGAGATCTGGGGGCCGACCGTGCACAGGTCTTTTGGCCGGCAGAGGCACACCGAGGCCCGTTTGGCACCGTTTTTTGGCGTGGGTCGCGATCAGAGGGGAGGCTCGGCCAGGGCCTCCGTGATCTGGGCGACGGTCGGGTTGACCAGCAACCGCTCGCCGACCTCGACCGTGGGAACTATCCGATAGCCGCCGGTCTGGTGCTCGATGCGCCGTCCGTGGTGCACATGCTCATCGCGATCAATATCTATCATCGAGGCCTCGATCCCGGCGTCGGCGAGTTGGCGCGCCAGACGGCGACAGTGTCCACACCAGCGAGTCGTGAAAACGGTGACGGGGACGGCCATCACCGCCGAGTTGTGGTCAAGCAGAACTGGCCTCTTTCCGATTCTTCTCTGCCACGATGTCGTCGGCGCTCTTGCCGCAACCGGGGCAAAACTTCGACTCGTCGGCCACCGCAACGCCGCAGAAGGGACAGGGCCCCTCTACCGGCTGATCCTTGAAGCCCTCGCGCATTCCCGTCTTGAACTCCTTGCCCGCCTGGCCCATGGAGCGGGCCAGCTTGGGCAGGCGCGAGGCCCCGAAGACCAGCAGGATAACGAACAAGATGATGAAAAGCTCTGGACCGCCTGGCAAGCTCATCTCCCTTCGACCTCCACTTTCTCTCTCTCTGCGCGATCCTCCAGCGGATCGCTGCTTCTATCTGAGGGCCGGAAGGACCTCCGTCCCGATCATCTCGATGTCCTCTTCATCCGATACCTGAAATGGCACCGCGCCGAGGCCGACGACGACCTCCTGGACGCCCAGCTCCCGGAGCGCTCCCAGACGGTCGGTCACCTCGGAAACACCGCCCGCAATACGGTTGCGCCGAAACTCATCCCAGGATAGCCCCCCTCGGGGGTTATCTCCCGAAATAATCCCTGCAGGGGTTCTCTCGGCCAGTCGCTCGAAGCGCTTGACCACGTCTTTCTCGTCCCGGCCCACCAGGACGTAGGCACCCACCGACCTGGCAAGGTCCTCGGGTGGCCGTTGATGTCTCTGGCACGCCGCATCGGCGGCCCCTGCGCGCTCTGCGTAAGCATCCTGGGAACCGAGCCAGGAGAAGTTCCAGCCATCGGCAACTCGAGCAGCGACGTCGAGCAGCCGATCGCCCTTGCCCCCCACCCACAGGCGCGGCCCCCCATCTTGCGGAGCGGGTCGGCACAGGGCTCCGTCCAGGACGTAGTGCTCTCCCTTGAAGAAAAGCTCCTCCCCCCTCAGCAACCGTCGGATGATGTCTGCTGCCTCGGCCAGCCTGTCGATTCGGACACCCGGGCTAGACATCTCGATTCCCGCCGCACGGTAGTCGGGCTCGTACCACCCCGCGCCGAGGCCAAGCTCACAGCGCCCCTGCGACAACAGGTGGAGCGTGGCCGCCATCTTGGCGACGACGGCGGGATTACGCAGGTCGTTGCACAGCGTCAAAGAGCCGATCCTGACTCTCCGAGTGCAGGCGGCCAACGCCGACATCGTGGTCCAACACTCCAGCGCTCCACGAACCTCGCTAGACCCGCCGTACTTCGAGTAGTCGAGGAAAAGATGGTCTGAGACCCACACAGAATCGAGGCCCGAGCTCTCGGCGACCTCTGCACAGCGACGCACACCCTCCCACGAGGCGGGCTTGCCCTCGAAGCTCGAGTCGTAATGAGGAAGTGCCAAACCGATGCGCATCGACCGAGTTTAAGTGCAACCGGCTGCTTGCAGAGGTGGATTCTCTCCCACCGTCTACTCGACGTAACCAAGCCCCCGCAAGTGGTCCTCAACCTCTTTCTCCTCATCGGAGCTAAGTGCCGCCTCTCCTGCCGCGCCCTGACCTTCGGGCGAGATCTCCACCGTCTGCAGAGTGGCCGAGCCCGCCAACGCTCCCAATACCTCTCCATCACGAGGAATCGCACTGGGCACGCCCAGGCTCGCCAACGCAGTGGGACCCAGGTCTATGAGCCGGGCCGGCTCGGTGAGAGGCCCGGGAATCACATCGGGGCCGGTAGCGACGAGGACTCCTTCGAGCCGATGGTCACCCGACAGCCAGTCCGATTGCTCGACCATTCCCCTGGCGTGCGTCAGGGAGTAGAACGGGGCGGCTACCAGCAACAGGTCGGGGGCAACATCGAGAAACTCTCCGCTCAGCACCTCTTCCTTCCGGTAGATCCTTTGAATAGGAGCCGCACCCGTCTCGGGGTCACGAAACTCAGACAACGCCTGCGCCACCTCATCACGCACGCGCTCGTAATCGCGCGGCTCCACGATCCCCTCCGGCTCCCTGCCTTTGAGGTTCACCGAGACGCCCTCTCCGGTGGAAACCACGCTCGTATAGGCCTTCGTCTGAGACCACTCGATGGGTGATGCGGGAATGGAGATCCTGCCGTGAAGCTTCAAGAGATCGTAAATTCGCCGGGCGATACGCCGGCCGGGCCCCCATCTGATGAGGTTGAAAGCAAAGGATCCTCGAGCCGGGGTGAGGTAGCCAAGATGCTGAAGGATCTTGTCCATAGTGCAAGTGCGTGTACACGCCTGATGACCGTGGTCGGACATGAACATGACCAGATCGTCCTCGGTTGTTCGTTTGAGCAACTCACCGAGACCGTCATCGAGCTGCTTGTAGATACCCTCGACTTTGCGGGCGATCGGAGAGTCCTTCAGCTCCCCGTAGCGAGGGTGCTCAGGGTGGATGTATTCCATCAGGCAATGTTGGATGCGATCAGTGGATACGTAGACGAGCACGCCAAAGTCCCAATCCGTCGTATCCAGAAGATACTCAAAGGCTGCCTGTCGCTTGGCGGTGATGGCCGCCGTCTCCTCTAAGAAAGGCTCCGGTCGATTTCGAAACGTGGTCCAGCTCATTCCGTTCACAGGAAACGGCGCGCTGCGGTCAAGCTCCACCTGAAGCTCGGGAGGCCATGTATAGGAACGGCTGGCCGGCAGGACGCCTCCGGCCACGACCTTGCCCGAGAGCTCGGGAGCCGGGAAAGTGAGGGGAATGTTGAGTGCCAAAGATGTCTTGCCGGCGGCGGAGAAATCGTCAAAAATAGTTCGAGCCTTGATGGACTCGTAGGTGATTGGAAGCCTTCTGGAGACTCCGGGCCGGTGCTCGAGAATGTCGAATACGCCGTGTCCGGCGGGATTCAGTCCCGTCATGAAGGAAGGCCATGCACACCAGGAGTGCGACGGAATGCTCGAAAGACAGTCCCCGTGGGCTCCTTTGCTAATGAGTTGACGGAGAACGGGGAGCTCGCCGCGCTCCAACATCGGACGAAGGATCTTCCAGTCCACACCGTCCCAGCCGACTATGAGAACTCTAGAGGCCATGGCAGCAGGCTACCTTGTGGGCGGTTCGCTTGCCTCCCGACGGCTGTACGCAAGCCGGTGAGCCCGCAACGCGAGCTGGAGCCTTAGCTTGTCCTCGGAGCTCTGTAGCGACCACCCCGTGAGCCGTTCAACCTGCTTGAGTCGATAGCTGATCGTGTGCGGATGGGCGAACAGCGCCGCTCCCGTCAGCTTCACACTTCCATCTGCAGTGAAGTAAGACTCGAGTGTCTTGATCAACTCGCCCTTGCGGCGCTCGTCGTACTCGATCAAGGGACCCAGCGTGGTTCCAACGAAGCGATCGAGCAGCGCAGGCTCACTGCGCAAGAAGTGATAGAGGAGCAGGTCATCGAATCGGTAGACAAGACCGGAGAGCTCGAGGCCCATCCCTATCTCGAGGGCCTCGCGTGCTTCGAGATAGGCGCGCCTGATTCCTTCGAGCCCCGGCTCCGGTCCGCCGACACCGAAACGCCAGTCGCCGGTAAGTTCTGCAACGAGCTTTTCGGGCATCGCAGCAGGATCACTCTCGCCCGCCACCGGCACAAGCGCAATCGTGTGCTCCGCTTTCTGGAGCACTATCGGATCTGCGCTCGAAGGACCGTAAAGCCTGGCGACGGCTCCTGCGACCATCGCCTCCTTGCGCGAATCCTGCTCGGGACCCCGGCCGACCAGAGCCATGTAGTCCTCCGAGAGGTCATATCCGAATGTATGCGCCCGCCTCAAGATGTCTTCGGGTTGTGCCTCCACCCCATAGAGAACGTCGGCCAGGAACTCTCGGCGAGCCCCCTCTTGCTCCCGCACAATCGCTCTTTGGGCACTCAGATAAGCGTTTTCCACAGCCGTCGAGACCTGGTCGGTGTAGCGCAGGACACCTTCTGCGAGAATCAGGCTTGCTTCGAGCGCTCCCCCCGGCGACGAGCGACACTCCTCGGACAGCACGTCCCAACAGGTCCTGACAACGGTCCGGTAGGCCCTGACCAGGTCCTGAAGAGGGATGCCCGCTTCCGCGCGCCGCGCGCCCACTCGTTCGATCGATGCCAGTTCCTCGGCGGTGACGGCTCTCTGGTGAGTAAGGGTCGTGGAGAGGGTCAAAACGTTCTCCCGAACGGCTTCTCTGACTTCCTCCATGTATGCATCGCCTGCTCGAGAATAGGAAGGGACCGTCTGCGAAATTGCTTGCACGCTCCGTTCGACGACCTCATCAAGTCGCTCCAAGAAGGAGCGCACGACGAGCCCGACGTCACCGCCCCTCAAAGCTGCTCCCCGAGACGCCGTAGTGCCCTCTCCAACGCTTCTCGTGCGGCCGCAGAGGCTCTCACGAAATCATCATCAGAAACGTCGCCCTCGGAGGTCGGATCGAGGGCCGCGACGACGGCGCCGTCGCCCGACTCCTGCACGACAATGTTGCAGGGGATGTGTACGGCCACTTGGAGACCGTCTGAAAGAGTGCCGGGCGATGGCTGAGCCCAAGCGCCCATGAAGAGGTACTGACGCTCCTCGCCGGCATCGGGCCCCAAGAGACCCCCCACGTGCATCTCGGTGATGATCGAGAACCCCTCGCCCTTCAAAGCCAGGCGTGCCCTGACCACGGCCTCGTCGTAGCCCTCGCCCACCTCGACCGCATACCCATAGTCGCTCACCCTCCTAACGGTACCCCGCATGGAGATGGACCGTGCCCGAGACCCCGAAGGCTCGACATCAGAAACGCAGGAGGCCCGGCCAAGAAGCAGCCGGGCCCACTTTTATCGGCCTACCAGATGAACTAAGAGGCAGACGACGCAGTTCTCTTCCTGCGGCCGTTAGCCGACTTACGGGCTGTCGACTTCCTGCGCCCGGTCGACTTCCTGCGCCCGGTCGACTTCCTGCGCCCGTTTGCAGGCTTGCGGCCGGTCGACTTCTTGCGGCCGGTCGACTTCCGGGCGGTCGACTTCTTGCGCCCGGTGGCTTTCCTGCGACCCGTAGTCTTCTTGCGCGCCCTAGTTGCCGCTCCTTTGCGCGCCGCCGACTTGCGAGTCGCCGACTTGCGAGCGCGCGTCGCCGCCGCTTTCCTGCCCGCAGCTTTACGAGTCGCCGACTTACGGGCTCGTGTCGCCGCCGCTTTCTTGCCGGCAGCCTTACGAGTCGCGGTTGACTTGCGGCCCGTGGTCTTCTTGACAGCCAACTGTGCACCTCCGATCGCTCATCACGAACGAGTTCTAAGTCTCGAGCCCGTTCTTCTTCTCACGCGCACAATTACGCATGTAGAGTCTAGTTAGCATGTTATGAGCAAAGGTGCAAGCATTCTTTCGTAATCAAGCGCCTAACAACCTATGTTTTAGGACGCTGCACGAAGCCTTCGTCGAGCTCTTTCCTTCCTGATTCTGCGCCTCTCTCGTTCTGACGTACCACCCCAGATACCGAACTGTTCTTTGTTGTTGAGCGCGTACTCGAGACAGTCTGAGCGAACCTCGCACAGTTCACACACCGCGCGCGCGGCCTTCGATGAACCTCCACGTTCGGGAAAGAAAATCTCTGGATCAGCTTCGACACAACGGGCCCCGCTCTGCCATTCGACAGGCTGCAGGAGCTTAGTTGTAATGCGTTGCATGCCCCGGCCTTCCTATGGTGGTCGAGTTCGCCTGTGGCCCCAGACGAAGCTCAAGCTTCAATTACAGACTTGTAATTCTAGCCATGTAATTCAGCGGCGCGCAAGGGCCCTGACCTGGGACTTTGTGGGCTGCTGCCCTTAGCGGCCCAGTCGAGAGCTGCGGACGGCCTCCATGCACTCCCGTACGAGCGAGGTCGCCGCCACGGGCTTGCAGACGAAGGAAACAGCTCCCGCTTGCTTAGCTAGCCACGAGTCCTGGGCTCGCTCCAAGAGCATGACAACGGGAACCTGCGCGAATTCCGGCCGTGTGCCCATGTCCTTGGTGAGCCCATATCCTCCTGCACTGCCCGTTTGGATATCCACAACCACCACGGTCGGGGTCCCAGTCTGCAGCTCCTTCCAAGCAGAGCGCGCATCCGCAGCAAATCTTGCGCTGACGCCGGTCGGCAATGCGTACCGCAGCTCTTCTTGAACGCGTGGATCGTCGGTTACGACCAGAAGGGCGATATCCGAGTCGTCCGTCTCCGTCATAGGATCAGCGAGAGGGGCTCTGGCTGGGGATCTCGTGAGCGCGCACCTGCTCGGCCAGTGTGCTCAAGAGCTTTTCGATGTCGATATCGAACCCCGTCTCCATCGACTGAAGCCGTCCCAGCACCAGCACAGCCCGACCTACGGCCAGTTCAGCCTCCTTGACGGTTTCGACCAGTACCGGCGAGTAGTGGCGAGCGAATCGGGCTCCGCAGAAGGGGCATCGACCCGGAGCGTCTGAGTCAGGGCCGATTTGGGACAAGAGGAAGGCCCTCCCGCATGTGTCGCATTTCGCCTCGATCTTCATCGCTCACCTTCCTCGTCACTGCTTTTGTGCCCGTCGCGGAGATTAATCGGCACAATCGTGCGCCCGATCTCAGGCCGGCACTAATTCGCCACGGATCACTAGACCTCTGCCCTCACAATATCGACAGCCTTCTTGATGTTCGTGAGTTTCGCCTGCGCCTCCTCGACGGTCCTGGTCTTGAGCCCACAATCGGGATCGACGAAGATCTGGTCTGCCGGCAGCAGCTTGAGGCCACGACGGATGCCCTCAACCATGATCTCTACCGGCTCCAGGACGTGCGAATGAACGTCCGACACACCGAGACCCAAATATTTCGTGAATGGCTGCTCAGCGAAGCTCTGCAGGAGCACATAGCCGGAGTTCGCCAGCTCCAGATCGATCTGATCCACGGGAATGTCGAGCATCTTGGGATAGGCGTCGTGGAAGTCCCCATAGCAGATGTGGGTGATGGTGTGGGCCCGCAGCGGCGCGGTGATGATCTCCATGGCTTCGATCACGAGGCTGAATTCATCCATGCGAGTGGACGCAGCGGGCTCGTCGATCTGGATGAAGCGAGCGCCGGCGGCCTCCAGATCCAGGGCCTCATCCCGTAGCGCGCGGGCCAAATCCAGAACGAATGCCCTCCGGCTCCGGTAGTGCTCATCGAACGACCAATCGCAGATCGTGTAGGGACCCGTCAACATGCCTTTGACGGGTTTGTCGGTCAGCGACTGCGCGAATTTCCACCACTCCACCGTGACTGGATGATCTCTCCCCACCGGACCTGTGGCAACGGGCTTGCGATAGTAGCGATTGCCGTAGGAACGCACGAGGCCCCCGATTTCGAGGCCGGGCATCTCTTCTGCAAAGTAGGCCACCATGTCGCCTCGGTACTGTTCTCCGTCCACCACGACGTCTGTGTCGATACTGTTCTGGAACTCGATCCACTCCTGGGTCGCCTGCTGCTCGAGCCGTTTCAGATCCGCTCTATCGATCTCATTACGAGCGTAGTCAGCGCGAGCTCGCGTTAGATATGTGGGCTTGGGCAAGGAGCCAACCGATGTCGTCCAGAGGCCCACTCCTGGTAAGTCGATGTCGGACATGTCAATCACCTGCCTTTCTTGCTATTTGGTTCAGGCGCTCCAGCTTGGCGCGCGCCTTGTCACGCGGTAAGAACTCGAGGCCCGCAGATGGTGCCAGGCTCAGTCGCTCGGGGCCCATCGTCTCGACCAGCCTATGGACGACGGCGGCTACATCGGATGTGGACTCGAGCAGAGTGTTTCGAGAATCCACCACCCCCGCCTGCAGCCTTGACTCGGGGGGCATCAGCGATACCAGCTCCACATTCTCCGGCCCCGAGACCAAGTCGAGATGGAAGACGTCGGCCGGCATGTCGAAGAGTTCAGCTCCGAGTCGCTTCGCCTCTGAGAAGTAGGTCGCCAGGACGATCTCAGGCAGCTTCAGTTCGGCTACGACGATGTCGAGCGCTCTCTTTGCTAGAGGAAGGTCCTCGGGAGCCTCGAGCAGTGCGGGCTCGTCGATCTGGATGATGCGCGCACCTGCCGCCTCGAGCTCGAAGGCTTCCTGGGCCAGCACTCGAGCAACAGCAAGCACGAACTTCTCATGGGACGAATAGTGATCGTCGAGCGAGAGTCGGGCGACGGTCAGGGGGCCAGGGATTACTGCCTTGACCGGTCTAGTCGCCACGGAGTCTGCGTAACGCCAGGCATCAACGGAGACCGGCCCCCGCCATTCCACCGGCCCGACACATACAGGGCGCCTGTAGTAGACGTTGTTGTCGAAGTAGCGCAGCAGACCAGACAGCTCGATCCCCGCCATATGACCCGCGAAAGGGGTCACGAGATCGTCCCAGCGGACATGCCCGTCGGTGATCACGTCGACGCCGGCCTCTTCTTGCTCGAAGATCACTTCGGCGACCAGACGGTCCTGGGCTTCGTGGACATCGTCGACGGAGGCATCGCCCTTTTCGAGGGACCGAAGCACCCTTCTGAGCTCGAACGGGGTACTCGCTCCCGGCTTGTCCCCGCGAGGGGGCTTTGGGTAAGACCCCACGAGGGTTGTAGTGATCATCCCGGCTCCTTGCTGGCGGTGCCCGGGCCCTGCCCAGGCGGGTTGGCTTGCGAGGCCGAGATTACGTCACGGGAGCGCGGAGGCCCCGGACGGCGGGGCGGGGGGCCGGTACTCGATCACCCAATTGGGTCGCTGAGCACCAGAGCGGTACCTACCCGCCCAACTTGGGAAATTGAGTACGGGGCGGTCTCGCCTGACTGAGGCTAAAGAGCCCCACCCCTAGAACTGGGCCGAGTCTCCGCAGGCGCAGGTTCCCTTGGAGTTGGGATTATTGACCGTGAAGCCCGACTGCTGCAGCCCGTCAACGTAGTCGATCTCGGCCCCTCTGAGGTAGGGAGCGCTCATCTTGTCCACCCGGATGCGAACTCCGAGGACGTCGGTCACCGAATCGCCTTCCCGGACCTCGTCGTCGAAATAGAGGGCATAACGCAGGCCGGCGCAGCCTCCCGGCTGGACTGCGACCCTCAGAGCATAGTCCTTGGCCTGCTGATCCTGGGGAAGGGTCTGGACTTCGCGCGACAGAAGCTCAGAAACCTTGGATGCGGCGTTCTGGGTAATCATGATGGTTTCGGTTGCCGTAGACACGGTTCCTCCTCGGTCGGGCCCCTGTCCATTGGATGGGGCCACTTGATTATATGAGCATCTTCAGGAAACGTCAGTGGATCAGCCACCATTCCGCGGCGACCATCACCATACCGGCCGCGACGAGGGCCCGCCACACCTTCCGAGAGCCGCCCGCGCGGGTCGAGGGGTCCGACAACAGGGGGCCGAGAAGGAGGATCACGAGGCTGGCGGCGCCCAGTAGCGCCACGGCCAGCACCAGGACGTGCCACGACTGATGGTCGAAGAACGTCCTCACGGCTTCCGAGGACCTGCACCAGGCCGCCGAGCCGGGCCGCCGCCCAGAAGAAACACAAGCCACGTCTCCCAGCCAAGCGATTTAGCCAGGAATTCAGGCTGCGAATCAGCCGCCCGAGGCGGTAGAGTGCAGCCGCCCGAGGACCGGGACAGGGCGCGAGTGGGCGCGCTCGAACTACACGCCATTGGCGCCTAAACTGAGCGCCGCCAATTCAGGTCTTCCAAAAAAAGGCATCCAGACAAGGCAGGGATCTAACGTGACAAGAGCCGAAGACGTGTTGAGCATCGTCGGAGGAGCGCCCGTCGAGGGCAGAGTCACTGTGCGCGGCGCCAAGAACAGCGTTCCCAAGTCCATGGTCGCCGCACTACTGACCTCCAAGCCCTGCCGGATCACCAACATCTCGGAGGTGCGCGACATCGACGTGGTGAGCCGGCTCATCACCGCTCTGGGGGGCACAGTTGAGCGGGACGGCGACTCCATGGAGATCACCGCCCGGACGCTGAAAGCCCCGTCTCCGGAAGAGCTCGAGGAGGTCCACGGTCAAAGCCGCATCCCGATACTGATCTGCGGCCCACTCCTCCACCGGCTCGGCGCGGTGACGATCCACCAGCCGGGAGGGTGCGAGATCGGCCCCCGCCCGATCGATATGCATCTCGACGCCCTCAAATCCTTTGGGGCCGTGGTCGAGGAGCTGCCCGAAGTCATTCGGCTCACTGCGGATCGTTTGCGTGGGTGCAAGCTTAACCTCCCCTTTCCAAGCGTCGGCGCCACCGAACAGGTGCTGCTCACCGGAGTGCTGGCCGATGGGGAGACAGAGCTCTCCAATGCCGCCATCGAGCCCGAGATACTCGATCTGATCACAGTGCTGCAGAAGATGGGCGCGATCATCTCGGTGCAGCCGGGCCGGGTGATCCACATCGACGGCACGCGCTCACTCCGAGCCTTTACTCACCGATCGATGCCCGACCGGCTCGAGGCCGCCTCATGGGCCTGCGCCGCGCTAGCCACGAACGGCTGTGTCTCCATTTCTGGAGTGGCCCAGCTCGACATGATGACCTTCCTCAACGTCTTCCGCAAAGCAGGTGGGGAGTTCGACGTATCAGGAGAAACCATCACCTTCTACCGAGTTGCCGACCTGCTGAGACCACTGGCTCTGGAAACCGACGTGCATCCGGGGTTCATGACCGACTGGCAGCCTCCCTTGGTGACCGCTCTGACCCAGGCACAAGGCGTATCGGTCCTGCACGAAACCGTCTACGAGAACCGCCTCGGCTATACCCACGCCCTCAACAGCCTCGGCGCGAACATTCAGACTTTTCGAGAGTGTCTTGGTCCCAGTCCCTGCCGTTTCGGCCGCCGCAACCACCTCCACTCGGCAGTGGTGGTGGGCCAGACCAAGCTCCAGGGCGGCGATCTTTACGTGCCGGACCTCAGAGGCGGCTTTTCCTATGTGATCGCTGCGTTAGTGGCAGATGGCGTTTCGCGCGTCCACAATGCCCGCTTGATTGAACGAGGCTATGAGTCGTTTCGCGACAAGCTGGTGGCGTTGGGCGTAGAGCTGCTCTAGAGCCACTCCCCAAGGGGCTGTGCTGCGACTGCCCCACTTCAACCACCGGAAAGGGTGGCAGCCACCTCGTGCTCGGCGGCGACCCGCGCCAGCCAGGCCTGTGGGTCGCGGCGCACCAGCTCCTGATTCTTGACGGTGGCCAGAAGCTCGCAGCGGTCCCTACGGAGGCGGAATCCAGCTCGGTCGAGGAACGAATGAGGGTGGCAGAGCCCGTTCGCAAGAGCCCACAGCCCGATCAAGGACATGCGCCACCGGCTCCACCGGCCCTGCCCGGCCCTGAGAGCGGCGGTCACAACGAGTCCCCGGACCAACCCAAACGCATCCGCGCCCGCTCGGACCCCTTCGGGATCGGTCTTCAGCAGGGCCAGCACACGCTGAGCCTTAGGGCCGCTCCACTTGAGGCCCCCGCTCCAAGTGACCCCGTTGGGAAGCAGCTTGACGACCCCGGCGGCGCCCGGCCGGAGGCGGCGCCAGCCACGAGCATCCATCTCCATGGCGGAGCTCAGATCTTCGGCTCGGTACAGACGCGCGCCCCGAAAATGCCTGAACCCAAGGACCTCCACCTGGTGAACGGGCTTGTCCCCCGCCCCCAAGGCGACGAGCTCGAGCACCCCGGGGCGATGCGTGCAGGCCACCACAGGGCTGAGCCCGTGGGCCTTCGCCCAGTCTCGGAAATGTTGTTCGACCGCGGGCCAGTCGACGGCCGGTGCTACGAGATCGATGTCCCCGTCCCCCGACAGACCTTCGTCGACGTTTCCCGCCACGGCCCAGTGCGGCGCCGCCTCGGTAAGTAAGACCAGAAGCGAGCGCCAGAGCTCGAACCTGTCATTCGTCATGTCGGTCATTTGTCATGGATCGTCCTCGGAGGTGGGCCGGGAGGCGGGCGCCCGAACCGCGGCCCTACCGCTTTCACTCCTCGTGAGCATAGATGCCTCCCGAACCAACGCAATAGGGTTGCGAAAAGTACGTAGAACATTGATCGGTCCAGGCCCAATCTGCGTACATTAACTTATTGTTAACAGTCGGGCGAACAGGTAATTTCCTCCAGTAAGCCAACTTCTAGAGGAAAGCAGTTCATGGTCGCCTCAGCCTCGTCGCACTCGGGCCACATCACCCCAGGGCACGTCGACCCCGTGGGTCCGACAGAGTACAGAAGCGTGCTCACCAGAGGGGGCGTGCTCATCATTGGTGGGCCCGATGGTGCGGGGAAGAGCACCCTTGCCGCGGAGATCATCGGCGAGGTGCTGTCCGAGGTTCCCGTCATGCACATCCGCTTTCCCCGGCTCTTGCCTCGGCGCAACCGTGAGCGGGCGCGCGCCCGCCGACTGGGTAAGGACGCCACCCCGAACCTAATCGGCCCGCGGGCCTACCCTCCCACCTACCCCTGGGGCACTTCAATGTGGAAGGCGCTCTACCTCTTCATCGACTTCATGCTCGGCTGGCGCATGCGCGTGGGGCCGTTCGTGAGAAGCGGCGGCTGGGTGGTGTTCGAGCGCGGCTGGTGGGACCACGCGGTTGACCCGCGCCGCTATCGACTGCGGTCCGGGCGACCCTTCATCGTGCTGGGCCGCCTGATCCCTCGTGCCGACCTGATTCTCATTCTCGAGGCCGACCCGGCCACCATCCACGCACGCAAACCTCAGTTATCGACCGAGGAGCTCGCCCGGCAGATGACGGTGTGGCATCGGATTTTGCCGCGCACTCAGCGGCGCATCTTTCTCGACGCCGCCCTCCCTGTGGCCCATCTCATCGAGCAAGTCAGAGCGCACGTGAGTGATCTCAACACGAGGAGGCCTGAGTGAGACCCAAGAAAATGGTGCTTGTCACCGGCGACCAGGGACGCATCGGCCTGACGACCGTGAGGGCCCTCGACGCGGCCGGCTACGCACCCGCTGTGACGACCCACGGAAAACGCTCATTGGCAGCGGCGTCTAGATCGTGCGTTCGCAGCGTTCGGGTCCCGGCTGTAGACGAGGTGGGCTACGCCGAGGCCGTTCGGTCTGAGCTTGCCTCCCGCCCCTACCTGACCTGCCTGCCTGTGAGTGACAGCTCGCTCATCAGTCTCGACTACCCGGTTCGTCATCTGTTGGACAAGACCGTGCTGGCCAGGCTCGCACAAGACGCGGGCCTCAGTAGCCCTCCCTCTCTCACTTTCTCCTCGGGAGCCGAGCTCAGAGGGGCCGCGGGAGGGCTCGACTACCCACTGGTGGTCAAGCCGGTCGTTCGCGATCGGAGGCCGTTTCGCGCCGACGCGGCCGGAGATCTCGAGCGGGCTGCGACCATTCGGGGCAGGGTAATGGTGCAATCGTTCCTCAGCGAACCCATCTGCACCGTGGGAGGAGTCATGTGGCAAGGCCGGATGGTCGCGGCGGTGCATCAACGCTGGGATCGCATATGGCCCATGCCCTGCGGGCAAGCGAGCTACGCGATGACGATCGCTCCCGATGAGGATCTCGAGGAAAAGATTTGTCTCCTCCTCAGCGACTACAACGGCATCTTCAACGTGCAGCTCATCGGCGCCCATCTGCTCGACGTCCACACGCGCCCCTACGGCACACAGTCCCTAGCGTTGGCTGCGGGCGTGAACCTCGCAGGTGTGTGGTGCGATCTGCTGGATGGCAAGAGAGTGAAGTCCTGCCGTGCGCGGGAAGGAGTCGCCTATCGCTGGCTCGCCGGCGACCTCAGACATCTGCGCTGGGCGCTCAGATCCGGCACTGTGAGCATGGCTCAATCGTTCGGCCAGTTTCGTCCCCGCTTGGGCACCGCCCACGGCTCGGAGTCGTTGTTGGACCCGGGGCCAATAATCGCTCGCATCGCCTATCACCTGAGCGGCCCGAGAAAGTCCCAGACTCGACCGGCGCCACTTACTAAATCGGTCCTGGATTCTCGCATGAAGATCCCGGCATGAGCCTCTCAGTGCTGTACACACCGCTCATCAAAGGGTTGGCCGGTATCGTTGCATTGACGGCACTGCTGGCAGTGGCCCCCGCCGGAGCGTCTCACGGGCGGGAGTTCGCGCAGGTCGCCGATGACTGCAACGGCGGTTCCAGCAACGCCACCGGATACGCCAGCAACAAGCGCCTCGCCGTAACCAAGAGTGGGCGACAGCTCGCGATCTATGATCCCCATGGGTCCGGCATTCACCTGCGATGGCGCGATCCCGGGAAGGCGTGGAAAAACGCCACCCGGGGAGCGGTCTCGGACGGGAACATCCCGATGATTGACGGTCCCAACGACCGTCCTGCCACCATTGCGGTGACCACTGCCTCCGGCATACAACGGGCGTGGATCGTGTGGGCCGGGTACGACTTCGCCCGCCCTTCCGCGGTGATGATGCGAAGGCTGACCGGTCTCAGCGACGCGCGCGGCCCCCACATTGGTCCACAGGTGATCCTGGAACCCCAGGGCCTGGGAAATGTCAGGGCCGACATAGCTTTCGAGCGTCCCGCTTCAGGCCCTCGCGGCGTTGTTACTTGGTTGCGCAAGACGAGTGACACGAGCTATGAGGTGATCACGGCATGGCTCTCTGACCTCAGCGCCCGGCCGGTCCTGACCGGTCACACAATCCATTACACGACGACCTCCTCCAAGCCCACCGGGACGCTGGTCCCAACGTCGAGCGGCGTGGCGCTGGTCGCTCGAGCAGGGTCTCTGCGTATGTTCACGCACTCATCCACCGCGAGCATCGACAAATGGGGGGGCGGGACGAACGGCGTTGGTATCGCTTCCCAAGCCAAGCCGAACGCGATTGCGCTTCCGTCGGGCGAGGTTCTCGCGGCGGTCGAGAGCGACATCAAGAACCATGTCGTCGAGGTCGTTCGCTTCAACTCCACCGGCTCGAGTGCCACCACCAGCCTCAAGACCAACGTCGGCTACATGGATCCGAGCTTGGCCGTCACCGGTGATGGAGCGCTACTGGCCATGGTGCGCGACTCGGACAAGGCCCTGCTCACTCGCCGGCTCGTAGGCTCGGCGTGGGGGAAGGACGTCGTCGAACTGACGACCGAAGGGGGCGGCAACTATGCCTGGCCCAACCTGCTGAAGAAAGCAGGCAGCCATGTCCGCATGCTGATCGACGCGGGCCGCTGTCCCACCAGCAGTCAGAAGAACGCGGTGATCTCCTACTCCCGCTCCCTCTAGAAGGGCTTCAGCCCAGAATGTAGCGAATCGCGCGTGGCGCGCTCTGGAGTACCGATTCGGTACCGGCGAGTGCGTTACGCGCGTCTGGATACCTCGAGGACGGCCGGAAACCGGGGGTTTAGACGGTGTCCTCGGAGGAGCGCCGGATGGCGTCATCGTCGAAACGGTCGGTGGTGGCGGGATCGGCTACGCGTTCCTCCGACTCGCGCAACATCTGCTCCGCGGCCCTCCGCGCAGCATCGCGGTCGTCTGTCAGGCTCTCGTGTCCCTCACCACCGTGTTCGAGCTTGCGAGCGCGCTCCTCGATCGCTTCTGCCGAAGGCTCCTCAGTCAACTGTCCAGGTGTCCTCGGTAAACAGCAGGCGCTCGAGATCGCCCGGCCCCTGTTTCTCCGACGCAGACCGAAGCTGGTTCTCCATGACCTCACCGTAGACAGGCCGCTGCACGTCACGAAAGATGCCGAAAGGCGTCGGCGTGGTCGGGCCTTCGGCGATGCGGGACAGCGCGAAGGCGAGGCTTGGATCGTCGCGGTGCTCGTCGTGAATAACGAGGTGGGAGACGTCAACATCGCTCACCGACACGACCTCGAGCCTGCCGTCCTTGTCCATACAAACACCCTTCTCGAGATCGGTGCCGAAGCGAACCGGCTTGCCGTGCTCGAGATAGATCCGGTTGCGCGAGCCACCCTCTTTGGAGGCAAGGGCGAGGAAAGCACCGTCGTTGAAGATGTTGCAGTTTTGATATATCTCGACAAATGCACTGCCTCTGTGAGTGGCGGCCCGACGTAAGACGACCGGCAGATGCTTCCGTTCGACGTCCATGGTGCGGGCGACGAATGTCGCCTCTGCCCCGAGGGCGACCGAGATGGGGTTGAACGGCCGCTCGAGGGAGCCGAACGGAGTCGACTTCGTCACCTTGCCCTGCTCGGAGGTGGGTGAGTACTGACCCTTGGTGAGCCCGTAGATCTGGTTGTTGAACATCAGCAACTTGAGGTTCACGTTGCGCCTCAATGCATGGATCAGGTGGTTGCCGCCGATCGAGAGCGCATCGCCGTCACCCATCACTACCCATACGCTCAGATCGGGCCGGGTCGTCGCAAGCCCCGTTGCGATCGCCGGGGCTCGGCCGTGAATGCCGTGCAGCCCATAGGTGTTCATGTAGTAAGGGAAGCGACTGGCGCAACCGATGCCAGAAAGGAAGACGATCTTCTCGCGCGGGATACCCAGCTCGGGCATGACAGTCTGAATAGCGGCCAAGATCGCGTAGTCACCACAGCCGGGGCACCAGCGCACTTCCTGGTCTGAGACGAAGTCCTTTCGAGCCAGGGTGCCGACACCGCCGGATGCCTCGGTCAGGCCCCGGCCCAACCCCAGCGTTTCTCCGTTTTCTCCAGCCATTAGTGGACCACTCTCAGATGATCTCCAGCAATTGCGTTTCGATGTCCCGGGCCTTGAAGGGCATGCCGCGCATACTCGAGATCGTGATCGCGTCGATGAGGAAGTCGGCCCTGATGAGCTTGGCGAGCTGACCGGTGTTCATCTCGGGAATGACCACTCGCTTGAAGCGCCGCAGCACGTCCTCGGTATTTTGGGGGAACGGGTTCATGTGTCGCAAATGAGCACGGGCGACCTTCTTGCCCCGTTCGCGCAGCCTCCTGCAGGCGATCCCGATGGCACCATAGGTGCTTCCCCAGCCCAACACCAGCACTTGGGCGTCCTCGTCGCCGTGCCACTCCAGGGGATCGATGTCCTCTTCGATTGCCCGGATCTTGGCGGCCCTCAGCAGGGTCATCAGCTGGTGATTTTCGGGATCGTAGGAGATGTTTCCGGTACCGTCCGCCTTCTCGAGGCCGCCGATCCTGTGCTCGAGGCCGGCGGTACCCGGAATGGCCCAGGGGCGTGCCAGGGTTTCGTCGTCTCTGAGGTAGGGCCAGAACTCGCCGTCGACGTTGGGCTCGGTTGCGAACTTCACCGAGATGTCGGGGAGCTTGTCGATGCTGGGAATGCGCCATGGCTCGGCGCCGTTTCCGAGGTAGCCGTCCGACAGCAGGATGACCGGCGTCATGTACTTCAGCGCGAGCCGCACAGACTCGAGCGCAGCCCAGAAGCACGACGACGGCGAATAAGACGCCACGATCGGGAGGGGGGCCTCGCCGTGGCGCCCGTACATGGCGTGCAGCAGGTCCGACTGCTCGGTCTTGGTCGGGAGCCCCGTCGAAGGGCCCCCGCGCTGGATGTCCACAACTAGCAGAGGCAGCTCTAGGGCGATCCCGAGCCCGATGGTTTCGGACTTCAGATCAAGGCCGGGACCGGAGGTCGTCGTCACTCCCAGGTGGCCGGCGAACGCGGCCCCCAACGCCATCCCGCAGGCCGCGATCTCATCCTCGGCCTGCACGGTGCGGATGCCGAAGTTCTTGTGGCGCGAGAGCTCGTGAAGGATGTCCGACGCAGGCGTTATGGGATAAGAGCCCAGGAACAGAGGGAGCTTCGCCTGCACGCTCGCCGCGATCAGCCCGTAGGCGAGAGCTTGGTTGCCGGTGACACGCCGGTAGGTCCCCGGCGCGATGACCGCCGGCTTGACCTCGAAAGCACTCAGCTCCGCGGTTTCCCCGAAGGCGTGCCCTACCTTGAGCGCGGCCGTGTTGGCCTCTGCTATCTGAGGTTTGCGGGAGAACTTCTTGTTGAGCCATTCGATGGTGGGCTCGAGCGGCCGCCCGTACATCCACGACAGCAGGCCAAGGGCGAGCATGTTCTTGGACCTCTGGGCTTCCTTCTTGCCGATCCCTGCCCCCTTGACGGCCTCGATCGTCATCGAGGTCATGGGGATCTCGTAGACCTGGAAGGCGTCGAGGCTGCCATCCTCGAGCGGGTTGGTGGAGTAGCCGGCCTTGTCGAGGTTTCGCTTTTCGAAGGCGTCCCGGTTGATGATCAGGAGGCCGCCGGGAACGACGTCCTTGAGGTGCGCCTTCAGCGCGGCCGGATTCATGGCCACGAGCACGCCCGGCTGGTCTCCAGGGGTCAGGATGTCGTGGTCGGAGAAGTGGATCTGGAAGGCGCTGA
The DNA here is from genome assembly GCA_030859735.1 of Actinomycetota bacterium. GTDB lineage: Bacteria > Actinomycetota > CADDZG01 > CADDZG01 > WHSQ01 > JACDAL01. The sequence continues at coordinate 31,533 of JALZJN010000166.1, read as the reverse complement.
CGCCGGAGATCGTCCCGGCGGGAGCACGGATCTCGGCCGGAAAGTCGGGCATCGTGGAAATGTCGTTGCCGAACAAGGCGGTGGCGTTCGTGAAACGGTCGCCGGTGAGTTGCATCCCGTCGCCCGAGTCCCCTGCGAAACGAATGACGACGCGGTCGAGCTCTCGCCTGGGCTTGGTTTGCTCGTGGGCCGCGGCTTGCGCGGTCATGAAGTTGTCCTCCAGATGGACAGCAGATGAAATTTCGCCTAACGCGGCCCCACTATAGCAGCGGCCGTTGCGAAATCGGGCGAAATCGGCTCAGGCCGAGGTTTGTTGCCACAACCACCTGACAGGGTGGTTGTGGTGGCCGAAAAGTCGAGGCTGGGGAAACGGCCGCCCGCAGATCCCTACTCGCCTCTTTCTTCGGCGGGCGCGAAGGGGCTCTCCATGGCTCCTCCAGAAGCGTCCGGATGGTCCTCGAACCACTGTGCCTGGGCCGCGGTGTACTCGGCCCACTCGGCGGGAACGGAATCGGCCGGGAAGATGGCATCCACGGGGCATGCGGGAAGGCAAGCATCGCAGTCGACGCACTCTTCGGGGTGGATCCAGAGCTGGTCCTCGCCCTCGTAGATGCAGTCCACGGGACACTCATCGACGCAAGCACGGTCCTTGACGCCGATGCATGGCTCCGCGATGACGTAAGTCACTAAATCAATTCCTCCTGAATATGAGCGGCAAATTTATGAATGACAAATCACGCAAAATCATACCCGCCCTGCCCCCGCAAGGACGCCGAAGCGCGCTTGTATTGCTCTCCGGCGTGGTAGCTCGAGCGCACCAGCGGTCCCGACTCGACCCACGCCAGGCCGAGCTCGTCCTCGCCGTAGGCCTTGTAGCGGGCGAACTCCTCCGGGTGGACCCAGCGGTCCACCGGCAGGTGCCATGAAGCACTCGGCTGCAGGTACTGGCCGATCGTGAGCACATCACAGCCGACCTTGCTCAGGTCCGCCATCGCCTCGTAGACTTCGGCTTCGGTCTCGCCCATGCCCACGATGAGGTTGGACTTGGTCACCTGGTCTGCTCGAAGCTCCTTGGCCCAAGCCAGGAGCTCGAGACTCGACCGGTAGCCGAAGCCGGGACGGATTCTGGGGTGAAGCCGCACCACGGTCTCGAGATTGTGAGCAAGCACATCGGGCGAGGCCTCGATCACACGAGCCAAGGAGGCGCGCGGGTTCTCTTTGCGGCCCTTGAAATCGGGAATCAAGACCTCGATCCCGCAGCCCTCGTTGGCCTCTCTGACCGCGGAGATGGTCCGGGCCCAGTGGGTCGATCCGGCGTCGTCGAGATCGTCGCGCGCCACTGCGGTGATCACCGCGAATCTCAGTTCCATCAGCGCCACGGCCTCCGCGATCTTGCCGGGCTCGTCCCGATCCAACGGCCTCGGCCGCGCGGTCATCACGTCGCAGAAGCCGCATCGCCTGGTGCACAGATCGCCTGCTAGCAAAAACGTCGCCTCACGCGCCTCCCAACACTCGTAGATGTTGGGGCAGGAGGCCTCCTCGCAAACGGTATGCAGCCCCCGCTCTTGCATGATGCTCCGCAACTCGGTGAAGTTTGGGCCCTGTCTGACCTTGACCTTCAGCCACTCCGGCCGGCGCTGCGGCCCAGGGGCGCCGGGACCCGGCGCCTCGCGCAGGGGGGAACCGCGACGGAGGTCCACCTCGACGTCCTTCTTCCTTTCGCGCGATCCTCCAGCGGATCGCTTGGGTCCTCTTTTGGAGGAGATCTCAATGGTGGGGAGCAGGACCTTGGTCATCAGTACTCAGCCAGCTTACGCATCTCTTGCTCTATGCGATCGACATCGGGCAAGAACCAGTGCTCGAGCGCCGGAGAGTAGGGCATCGCCGGAACGTGAGGCCCGCCGATCCGAACGATGGGGGCATCGAGTTCGAACATGGCCCGCTCCGCTATCTGTGCAGCCACCTCGGCCCCCACCCCCAGGAACTTCGTGTCCTCGTACAGAATCATCACCTTGCCCGTCTTGGCCACGGACTCGAGCACTGTGTCGATATCGAGCGGGTAGATGCTCCGCAGATCGATGACTTCGATCTCGATTCCATCGTGGGACAGACGTTCGGCGGCCTCGACACAGAAGTGGTGCAAGAGGCCATAGGAGACGCAGGTCACGTCGCCGCCCTCCCGCCTCACCTTGGCACTCCCGAACGGGACCGTGTAGCGCTCATCGGGCACTTCGTCGCGCACCAGGCGGTAGGTCTTCTTGTGCTCGAAGAACATGACGGGGTCCGGGTCCTCGATCGCCATCGTGAGCATTCCCTCGGCGTCGTACGCCGTCGACGGGGCCACAACCTTGAGCCCAGGCACATGAGCGAAGTAAGCCTCCACCGACTGCGAGTGGTAGAGCGCGCCGTGCACGCCGCCTCCGTAGGGAGCTCTGATCACCATCGGGACGGTGAAGTCGCCGTTGGAGCGATAGCGAATCTTAGCCGCCTCCGAAACAATCTGATTGAAGGCCGGAAAAATGAAGTCGGCGAATTGCATCTCCGCAACCGGGCGCAGATCGTCGAGCGCCATTCCGATGGCGACTCCCGCAATCAGGCACTCGTCCAGTGGAGTATCAACAACGCGCTCTGAGCCGAACTCGTCCATGAGCCCCATGGTGGCGCGAAACACCCCGCCGCGCGCCCCTACATCCTCGCCCAGGACGACGACCCTGTCATCGCGTCGCATTGCATCGACCATCGCGTCGTGCACCGCTTGGATCAGCGTCTTAATCGCCACTATTGCCTCTGTACATCGAGATCGCCGTAGACGCTGTCGGCGGTGGTGGCAGGATCGGGAAAGTCTGCCTCCTCGGCTTCTGCGACCCCGTCCTGGACTTCTGCTTTCGTGCGCTCCTTGAGCTCGCCCACCTCTGCGTCGTCGAGGACCTCGGCTCTCTTCAGATAGGCTTCGAAGCGCGGAATCGGGTCCTTGTCCCGCCACTCCTGAACCTCCTCGCGCGATCTGTAGGTGCGGTCGTCGTCGTCGGAGGTGTGGGAGTAGAAACGATAGGTGCGCAGCTCGATGAGCGACGGCCCCCCGCCCGAGCGGGCGCGATCGACGGCTTCCTTGGTGAGGCGATACGACTCCAGGATGTCGTTTCCGTCGCCTTCCTTGCCCGGAAATCCATACGCCATCGCCCGTTTGTAGACACGGCCCGCGACCTGCTTCGACTCGTGGACACTGATGGCGTACTGATTGTTCTCGCACACGAACACCAGGGGCAGGTTGTGGATGCCGGCGAAGTTCATGGCGCCGTGCCAATCGCCCTCAGAGGTGCCGCCCTCGCCGAACCAAGTCCCTACCACCGCATCCTCGCGTTTTAGCTTCTTCGAATAGGCGATTCCGGCCGCATGAAGGCATTGAGTTGCGATCGGAGACGATCCGGTAATGACGTTGTGCTTGCGCGAACCCCAATGAGCAGGCATCTGCCGGCCCGCCGACGAGGGATCCGAGACCTTCCCGAACAGCCCGGCAAAGACGTCGGCCGCGGTAAAGCCGGCGGCCAGCGCCAAGGCCATGTCTCTGTAGTAGGGGCACAGAACGTCCTTACCGCGCTCGAACGCCCACACCGAGCCCACCTGTGCTCCTTCGTGTCCGGAAACGGGGACGACAAAAGGAGCCTTGCCCTGCCGGTTCAGGGTCCACTGCCGTTCGTCGCAATAGCGCGCCAACAACATCATGTGGAACATCTCGATCAGGTCCGCTTCTTTGAGGCCCAGATCGCTGTGGAGATCGGTCATGCGCTCGCCTTTTCTCTGGGCTTGCTCGCCGAAACCCACTGTAGTGAGCGGCTCATCACCCGGGCGAGATGACGCCCCAGAACCAAGGCGACACCCTCGAGCCGATGGTGCACTCCGGTCTCGGCCTCGACCGAGGTGACCCAGTGATCTTCGATTCCGCACGGAACGATGCCCTCGAACATCGAGAGATCGGTGCAGACGTTGAGGGCGAACCCGTGCATGGTAATGCCGCGCGTGATCCTCACACCGATGGCGGCGATCTTGTTGCCACCTACCCACACTCCGGTATGGCGCGGGTCACGATGCCCTTCGATTGACATCTCAGCCAAAGCTCCTATGAGCGCGCCCTCTATTCCTCGAAGGTATTGAAGAACGTCGTAGCGCCGGCCCAATGCAACGATGGGGTAACCGACGATCTGTCCTGGTCCGTGGTAGGTGGCGCGGCCCCCTCTATCGACCTCGAACAAGGAGATACCACGCGCCCGTCGCTGCTCGGGCGTGTAGATGATCTCGGCGGGAGTCGAGCGCCGGCCCAAGGTGTAGGTCGGCGGGTGCTCGAGAAGGGCGACTATGTCCTTGCACTCACCCGCGCGGCGGGACTCAAAACGTCGCTGCTGCCACGCCCACATGTCCTCGTAACCGACGCGGCCCAACCACGCCGCCTCGAGGACGCCGGGCTGCGCCGCGGCCCCCTCCTGCTCTCCCATCGTCCTCCTAATGCGCCGTCAGAGGTAGTGCGCCAGCTCGCTCGAGAAGTCCATTGTCTCGAGCCGCTTCTTGAGCAGAGCCAAGAACTGAGAGGCCTCGGCCCCGTCGATTACACGGTGGTCCCACGACAGCGTCACGAATCCCATACTGCGAATAGCTATGGCGTCGTCGTCGGTCACGACCACCTTCTTGCCGATCGCCTCGAAGCTCAGGATCGCTGCTTGGCCGCGCGGGATTATCGGCACCGAGACGACCGAACCAAAGGGGCCGGGATTGGTAATCGTGAACGAACCACCTTGCAGGTCATCGGGAGCGAGCTTCTTCGAGCGAGCCTTGGTGACTACCTCGTTGATCGAACGGGCGAGTCCCACGAGGTTCTTCTCATCGGCTCCCTTGACAACGGGGACGATGAGCCCTCCACCCTCCAACGCGACTGCGATCCCAAGATTGACGTAGTGCTTTTGGCGGTTCCCCTGGTTCTCCTCGTCGTAGGTCGCGTTGACCTCCGGCATCTCGAGGAGGCTCTCGCAGAGAGCCCGCCCCAGAAAGCCCATGTACGTGAGGTTGAAGCCCTCACGTTCCTTGAAATTGGCCTTGACCTGCTCGCGCATCGCCACCAGCGGCGTCCAGTCGATCTCGACCGCGTTCCAGGCACGCGCCGTCTCCCGCACCGAGGCCGCCATGTGCTCGGCGGTGCGCTTGCGGATATTGGTCCAGGGGACGAGCTCCTCGCGCACGCCGCCCGCTGAAGAAGCGGCTCTAGCTTCTTTGGCTGCTGGAGCAGGCTTCTTGTCGGCCTTGTCGGCCTTGTCGGCCTTGTCGGCCTGGGGCGATTCGGCGGGGGCCTCCTCGCCCTTCTCCAGGAATGCGAGCACGTCCTGCTTGCGAATACGGCCACCCGTGCCGGTACCTTCGACCTTCTGCAGGTCGAGGTTGTGCTCCTCGGCAAGACGCCGCACCAAGGGGGAGATAACACCTCGTTTCGAGGTGTCTCCGCCTCCCTCGGACGCATCCACCGCCTGCTGAGCGGAGGGCTCCTTCTCTTCGGTTGCAGGCTCGGCGGAGGCGGCGGGAGCCTCTTCTGCCTCCTCCTCGACGGTGTCCTCCTCGGCCTCTGTCTCGGCGTCCTCTTTGCCGACGTCACCTTCGCTGGGCGCGGTCCCCTGAGCCTCGGCCGCAGGCTCCTCATCGTCCTCCCCCTCCGAAGCTTCGGGCTCTTCCTCGGACGCTCCGGCCTCCGGCTCCTCCTCCTGCTCGGATTGATCGGGCTCTTCGGAATCCTCGCCGTCCGATTCGGCCTCGCCGTCCGATTCGGCCTCGCCCTCTCCCACCAGGGCGATGGCGGTCCCCACCTTGACGGTTTCCCCTTCGCTCACGAGGATCTTTTGGATCGTTCCCGCCGCCGACGAGGGAACCTCGGAGTCCACCTTGTCGGTAGAAACCTCGACGAGAAGCTCGTCCTCGTCGACGGAGTCACCCTCTTGCTTGAGCCACTTGGTAATCGTTCCCTCGACGACGGATTCGCCGAGCTGAGGCATCTTGATCTCTGTCGCCATCCACCAACCCTTTCACCCTGCGAATCAACCGAACCTGTCGTCGTCCCCGGTCGTCGCCCCCGACGACGCCTATTCCGAGGTTACTCCTCCGGAGGGGTCGTCACCCTCGGTTACGGGGGCGCTGTTGCGGCTCATAACACCGGGTCAGGGGCGCTGAAGGAGCTTCGGCCCCCCAACGGCCACATAAGTCCCTAGTGAGCCAGAGCCCGGGTCTGCGTCGGGGGGCCGGGGCGGTTCACACCACCACGATCCGGAGGTAGTCGGTGCTACCCGCCCTGGGCCCGGCGCTGCCCGCCACCAGAGCCACCAGGTCCCCCGGAGCCACGCACCCGGCCCTCCGAGCGGCCTGTGTCACACGCTCGACGTCCTGGCGGTCGTCGTAGGCGACGGGGATATCCGGCAGGTGTACGAGCTCGACGCCCCACACCGCGGCGAGGCTGCCGAGCGTTGCGAGGCTCTCGGAAAGAGCGACGATCGGCATGGTCGGCCGGGAGATCGCGACCCGGCGCGGCGTGCTTCCGGTGCGCGTGGGGCAGAGGATGGCGGATACCGAAAGGTCTTCTGCGGCGCGCCACCCGGCGCGTGCCACGGCCCACGAAACTGCGTCTGTGCGGGCGTCCTTACAGACGCCGGGCTCGGTCTCGAGCGATGCTTCGGCGGTTTCCGCGAGGTCCGACATCGTTCGCACCACGTTGACGGGGTCATTGCCGACCGCCGTCTCTTCGGAGAGCATGAGAGCATCCGTCCCATCCAGGACCGCGTTGGCGACGTCGGCCGCCTCTGCACGGGTGGGCAGGGGGGAGCGGGTCATGGATTCCAGCATCTGGGTGGCAGTTATCACCGGCCGGCCCCATTCGTTGCAGGTGTGAATGATCTCCTTCTGGAGAATCGGCACGCGTCGCAGCGGCGTCTGGATTCCGAGATCGCCGCGCGCCACCATGACCAGGTCCGCCTCGTGGACTATCTGCTCGAGGTTCGCTACTGCCGAGGCGGTCTCCACCTTCGCCACGATCAGGGGCTTGGGGCCGCGCTCTCCCAAAGCGGCGCGAGCGCGCTGGACATCTTGTGCATCCTTGACGAAGGACAAACCCACCAGGTCGGCGCCCATCTCGATGGCGGCCTTCATGGCCACCTCGTCCTCGGGCGTGAAGGCGCGCACGTGAGCCTCGGCGCCGGGCAGATGCATTCCCTTGCGCGACCGCAACACGCCGGGCCGCGTCACCTCGGTGGCGACGTCTCCTCCTTGGATCGAAGTCACGCGCAGCACGATCTCGCCGTCCGCGAGATAGATCTCGTCGTCCTTCGAGACCATATGAGCGAGGTCGTCCACCGTGGTCGAGACGCACGACTCGTCTCCCTCGACGTCCTCGGCGGTCAGCAGGAGCCGGCTGTCGAGCTGAAGGTAGGCCTCTCCCGAGGCGATCGGTCCGGTGCGCATCTTGGGGCCGGGCAGATCGACCAGCACACCGACGACCTCGCCGGCCTCGTCCGCCTGCTCGCGCACGGTTGCAATGGTTGCCTTGTGAGCCTCCATCGTGGCGTGAGCGAAGTTGACGCGGAATACGTCGACGCCCGCATCGATCAGAGAGCGCACGGCCTTCGGGTCTCTGCTGGCCGGGCCCAGCGTGGCAACGATCTTGGTTCGGCGCACGTTAGTTGCCTCTGCTCATGGCGAGGCTTTCTCCAGGATGTCGGCCAGGTCGGTCACCTGACCTTCGGACGGGGGCCGGACTTCGACGGTCGTCCCGAAGTCATAGAAGTCGACGGTGATCGACGACGACAGGCCACCGGTCTGCTCGACGCCTCCGTAGCTGTAGCGGACGCGACGCAGCAAGCCCTCCGAGTCGATCCACGCGTTGACCGGAACACTCTTCGATCCAGACGCTTTGATCGCCTCGGTCACTGACTGGCGCATCTCGGCAGGCGCCTGCTTGACCGCTTCGCTCAGATCAACGACCGCCTTGTAACGGGTGGTTTCGACCTCGCGCACGGTCTCCGAGCCGAGCTCCTCGACCTTGCCGGCGCCCTGGAGGAATTGAAGATACTGGGAGGGGTCTGCCTGTCCGAAGGCGTTGAACTGAGATGCGCCATCGCTTTGACGCTGCAGTTCCTTGACATCGATCCTGACCCACGCCTTGCTCGTGGGCAGACTCTCCTGCAGGCCGGGAAGCTTCATGTAGATCACGCTGTCATCGAAGACGACTTCCACACTCCCGGAGTCGCTTCCCGCCGCCACCGGCAGCTTGCCCAGATCGACCGACATATGACCCTTGCTGGTGGAGTAGTCGAAGGCGCCCTCGGCTCGGTAGCCACCCTGTGGCAACGTGCCGTCGGAGGAGTCCACAGACACGCTGACAGACACCTTGGAGCTGTGTTCCTGGAGCGTCTTCTCGGAAGCCGTGGCCAAAGAGCGCGCCGCTTCGCCGGAGGATGGGGAGGGATCATCACCGCAAGCTATCAGCAGGAGCAACAGCGCACTCAGCGCCCAGAAGACTCTTCGCATTGAGTTCATTTTACCGAACTTTTCTACGTCAGCATCGCTCAGCGCTCCTTTCGTGGAACTCGTCAGCGATCACCCCCCTGGGCCTTTTCAATGATCTCTCCTACGCTTAGGATATTGATCGGCACGCCGTAGGAGGAGAGGTCGCCGACTTTTCTCTTCAAGTCGGCCTGGTCCGAATTCGCGTCACTCGGTACAAACAACTCTCCTGGATACGCGAATTGAGATCTCCAACCCTGCTCACACACGACTACCCGGCCCCACATTAGTACCTTGCCCACCACAGCGAATGGAACGCCGGACCACTTCAGAGCGATTGCGACGAAGGCATTGGCGGTCAAACCGTAATACCCGCACGAACAGCCCATCGTCGGGGCTGCTGCACATGGCTGGAAGGTTAGGCATTTTGCTGGCTCTGCATGCCTTGGAGGCCACAGAAACTCCTGCCGTGGCGTCGACCCGATCCGGATGGCGGCTCGATTACCGTGTTTGTCCGCAGGTACCCAGATCAACCATTGTCTCCAGGCCTCGATCGGCGCGCAAACATCCGGCACAAGAAGGTCATCTACCACGCCGATCGAACTTTTGCGCTCACGCGCCGTTCACCTTTCGGACGGCGACCGTAGATGGACTTAGGGTCTCGCACGAAGAGCAAGCCTAATCGGGCAGACGGAGTTTGCGTCGCACCGCGCTGGCGGGCCCTCTGCTGCCCCGCATCCATATGGCCGTATCAAGTAACCTCAGCGTAGGCGTGCTCGAGGGCAGCACTCCAATCGGCCTCAGTGACTCGACCTTCTCGATGCGGTCCGGCAACCTCAGATACTCACGAAATAAATCCCAGTAGCCGGTTTCAGCTCTCGGGAGCAAGGCTGTCACGACGCTATCAATAACCGGTACAAGCCGCGGTCGCTTGCGTGCCAAGAGCTTGCCGGCCGTTACCCAATTGATACCTGGATAGAGCTTCTTCTTTTCCCTCTTTTCCCTAGCCAAGCGATACCAGAGGTCGTTGGCTGCACCGAAATCCGATGCATCCCATATATCCACATTGGAAGGAATCTTTGCCAAAAGCCCAGAGACTTCGGAGCGTTCTGGGCCCTCGCTAAGCAGGGCGTCTGTAGCGGTAGGCTTAAAGGTCATTCCCATCATGTGAACGGCGAGTAAGTCCTCGGCCTCGAAGCTGTTTGTGTTTGTGTCGCTACCGAGCTCCGTGAACAACTCGCCTATGAAGTCTGCTTTGTTGGTGTAGGAATGGGCTGCCTCTCTCTCGTAGAACACGCGGACCAACTCGCGCGCCGGCTCCTCAAGGAGGTCATCCATCTTCGCAAGTACATTCTGCGACATGATCGCCTCCTTCATCGCCCAACTCGGGTTCTCAGCAGTTTTGTGAGTCCTACCCGTAAATACTGCGCGCGGGGACGCTCAAACGCGAGAGCTTAGGTGCCGTGCAGGGGCTTTCCCGCCAGGCCCAAGAACGTCTCGCCTATGACCTCAGACAGAGTCGGGTGCGCGTGGGTGAGCTCTGCCAACTCTGATGGATAGGCCTCCCACGAGGTTACGAGCTGCGCTTCGGTGATCATGTCGGAGGCACGCGGTCCGATTATGTGTACGCCGACCACGGCTCCGTTCTTCTCGGCCACGGTCTTGACGAAACCCTCTCCGCCGCCCAACATCAGCGCGCGCGCGTTGTGCGTGAACATGTAGCGCTTGGTGACAACGTCCATGCCCAACTCTTTGGCTTTGTCCTCCGTAAGCCCTACCGAAGCGACCTCGGGTTGGCAATAGATGACGTGCGGAATGTTCTTGTAGTCGATGGGAACAACCTCTTCGCCGGCAATGTGCTCGGCGACTTTGGTTCCCTCGAGAAACGCAACGTGCGCCAGCTGGGGGTGTGGCCAATCGGCGTCGGGAATGTGAATGGCGTCGCCGATAGCGAAGACGCCGCCCGCGCTCGTCTGGAACAGCTCGTCGGTGACGATGAACCCGCGCTCGGTCTTGACACCTGCGTCTTCGAGACCGATGTCCTCGGTCCGGGGGCCGCGACCGACGGCAACCAGCAGCCGCTCGGCGGTCAGAGTCTCGCTTCCGTCCCCCTTTTTCAGCTCCACTTCCACGCCCGAGTCGCTGCTGGAGGCACCCGTAACCTCGACACCGACGTGGAAGTTGATGCCCCGCTCTTCGAGCAGCTTGGCAAGGGTCTTGGAGATGTCCGAGTCCTCGTTAGGAGCGATCTTGTCGAGCATCTCTACTACCTGGACGTCTGCGCCGAAGGACCGGTAGACACTTGCGAACTCCAAACCTATGTAGTTGCCGCCGACCACGATGATGGATTCGGGAACGTCTTCGGCCGTGAGCCCGTGGTTCGAGTTGTAGACACGGTCGCCGTCGGCCTTGATGAAGGGAAGCTCGCGCGCATACGAGCCAGATGCAATTACCAGACCCTTACCGGCGGTAATAGACCTGTCGCCGTCCGAGGTCTCGACGGCAACGGTGCGCTCGTCGGTGATGGTGCCGGTGCCCTGGACGAGCTCGACCTTGTTCTTCTTGATGAGCGCGGACAGGCCCTTGTACATGCGATCGACGACCGAGTCCTTGAAGGCAAGGACCTTGCTCCAGTCATACTCCGGCTCCGAGACCGAGAGCCCGAACTCGGAGGCGTTCCGAAACTCGTCCATGAGGTCTGCCGCGTGGAGCAGCGCCTTGGTCGGTATGCAGCCCCGATGCAGGCACGTGCCCCCCACCTTGTCGTTGGTCACCATGGCCACCGACATCCCGAGGCCACTGGCCCGGAAGGCGGCCGCATAACCGGCGTTCCCGCCGCCGAGGATCACCACATCGAACGAATCTTCTGCCATCACGGCCTCCTATATTCTTGGTGGTGCTTCCGACGATACATGCCCCTGGGACGGCCACCTCGAACCGGGATCCATGGCAGCATGGAGCGGGATGAGTCCGAAGGGGCTCGATTAGCGAGAGGTGGGGGGGCCGGTGAAGGGAGACACGGTCGAGGTCGTCGTCGACGTCTCCGAGGGGACCAAGACCTACGTCATCGCGGCGTCGAAGGCAGGCCGCCGCGTCGAGATCTCCACCTCCCGGGGCGTAGTCGAGGTCTCCGAAGTCACTCGCACGGGGATCGTGATTCGCACCGGGAGATTCATGTCGAGCCGCGTCGTGGCACTGATCGAACATCCCGCGGCCCCCGATCGAGCCGAGCCGGAGACCGGAAACCAAGCCTCGTTGCTGTGAGTTTCGTTCCGAGAGCTTCAGCCGTGCTCCTCGCCCCCCTACTCCTGGCGGGTGCGTGCACCTCCGGGGCCGAGAGCTCGAGCAGGGAAAACAACTCTGCGGCCGAGCCGGGAGGTTCCCAAGGAGAGCCGACGGAAGTTCCCTCGAAGTCTCCGGAGCCCAAGAAGTCGGAGAACCGCGACAAGAAGCGGGAGGCCGACAAGCCTGCCGGGCCCGAGCTTCCGCGCGGGGGACGCAGGCTGTTCCCCGACTATCGCGTCGTCGCCTACTACGGCACACCCAGCACCGACGTCCTGGGTGTGCTGGGTGAGGCGGGCACAAAGGAAACCTCTGAGCAACTAATGGAGCAGAGCCGTCCCTACAAGGTCAAGGGCCGCCCGGTGCTTCCCGCGTTCGAGCTGATCGCCACCGTGGCCGCGGCGTCGCCCGGGCCAGAGGGCGACTACAACCTCTCCTTGGAGCATGCCGAGATCACTCGCTACCTGAAGGCGGTGCGCAAGATCAAGGGCTTGCTGATCATCGATGTCCAGCCGGGTACCGATACGTTCCTGGAAGAGGTGAAAGCGTACGAGCGATTCCTAAAGGAACCCGACGTCGGGCTTGCGCTGGACTCGGAGTGGAGATGGGGGGCGGGAGAGACTCCGGCCGAGACCACGGGCCACACCACCGCGGCGGAGATCAACGAGGTGTCGGCATGGCTCGCCGAGCTTTCCAAGAAGCACGACCTCCCACAGAAGCTTCTCGCCGTCCATGCCTTCGCCACGGGCATGGTCAGAGACCGTCATCAGATCAAAGCGCATCCCCGGCTCGCCTTCACTTTCCACATCGACGGCTTCGGCGGTAGAGCGGCGAAGCTCAGCAAGTACGACGTGTTGAAGACCGATCGCAAGGGCTTCTACAACGGCTTCAAGATCTTCTACGACGAAGACGTCAACATGTTCTCGCCGGCCGAAGTGCTCGGCATCAAGCCGCGGCCCGATCTCATCACCTACCAGTAGGCGACCCACAGTGCTTGCAATAGGGAGCCGACCTAGCGATCAGCCCCCCGCACGACTCGCATGCCGGAGGCTCAAAGCCGCCGGAGCGGTTCAGCACGGCCACACTCAAGACGGCGAAGATGACTGCAAAGAGGGCAATCAGCAAGCCGACCAGGTCTGATCTCTGGCTCACCGCGATCACTCCGACAACAGCAGCCGTCGTGGCTATGGCCACGGCTATGAAGCGCTTGATCACTCGACGGTGATGGTCCCCTTCATCCCTTGGCTCTCGTGCGGGATGCAGAAGTACCTGTAGGTCCCGGGCCCGTCGAAGGTGAGCTCGAAGCTGTCGTCCGGCTTGATGAGAGAAGCTCCGACCGACTCACGCGCGGCCTCCTCGTCTCGAAAGTGGCCGCTCGAGAAATACTCTCCCCCCTCCGGCACTCCGTCATCGTAGGCGGTCACGCTGTGAGCCGCCCCCGAGTCGTTCTTGAACTCCAAGTTCTCGCCGGCCTTCACGGTGACCTCCGCGGGCGTAAAGCTGTTCCCGCCCGCCATCAGGACGGTTCCGGGTTCAACCGGGGGAGAGCATCCCGACAGGGCCAGCACGGCTCCCACCGCCAGGGTCGCGCGTGCAATCGACCTCACGTAAGCAGGCCGGTGAGATACATGACCACGAAGCCCGCGAGCAGGCCCAGGGCCACCAGAGATGCAGCATCCTTGCTCCTGATCAGACCCTGACCTATCTGCCACGCCACCTGTGCGATGGCGCCTGCTCCCACACCAAAGGCGAACGTCACCCACGCGGGCGAGAAGGCGAAGCCTCCCGCCACTGCACCCAAGATCGCCGGGGCGCCGGCCACCGCGCCGAGCGCGGCGAAGTGCCACAACGAGGGCCGCGTCTCCACGGAGCCGATAGGGGACACGATGGCAAGGCCCTCGGTGGTGTTGTGCACCGCGAAGCCCAGTATCAAAAAGGTGCCGAGAGCGGCCTCGCCTGCGGCGAGCGCGGCCCCCACCGCGAGTCCCTCCCCCAGGTTGTGCAGGCCGATTCCGGCCGCCACCAGGTACGCGAGGGCGAGGGCGGAGAGGCGCCCGTCGCGACGGGACTGCAGGTAGTGCTCCAGAACCACCAGGCCCACGACCGCCGCGAGCGCGCCGGTGGCGAACAAGCCGAGACCGTCGAGTGAGACGGCCGACTCGGCGGCCAGCTCGAAACCCTCCGCGACCGTGTCCACGAGCAAGAACAAGAGCAGGCCGACCGTGAATGCGAGAAAGAAAGAGAGCCACGCCGCACTTGCACCTCTAAGCGCGGGGAACCACAGAAGCCCGATGGCCACGGGGATGATCCCGATATAGAGACCCAGGAGCGCGTAGACCCACAGCGTGGAGGCGTCCGGAGAGGGAGTCAGGGCGGCGGCCTCGATCTCGTGTTCGATCACCACGCCGGTGGCCGTGACCAGTCCTATCGAAAGCGGGAGCCCGCCCTCCCACGGATACTCGATCGTAAAGGTCGCCGTCTCGAGCCGCCCCAACTGGTTGTCGGTGGTCTGATAGCTGCGATAGGCGTCGTTGACCAGCACCTGAGCGATCGACACGGGATCGGGGCCGTCGTTCCTGACCTGCAGTTCGATCTCGCCCTCGGACAGAACCGTGCGCTCGACCGCCACCATCTCCACAGGAGGAACTTCTCGCAACGAGGCTATGGGGTTCGCCACGATGAAGAAGACCACCAAGAGCGCGATCAGAAGCAGGGGGATGGTACCCATGACCCACAACGGCACTCGTTGCGAGCGTGCAGCTTCGGTAGCCATCAGGCCACCTCGAAAGCACTCATCCAGCCGAGCTCCACGAACTCAGTCTGGTGCGCGTGGAACATGAACTGTCCGGGTTGTTCGTAGGTGAACTCAATCATGTGGCGTTCCGCCTGACCCATTGAGATCGTGTCGGTGAACTCGCTCGGTTGAAGTGATGTGCCGGTACGGTAGAGGTGGAAGAAGTTCGCGTGCAGATGGATCGAGTTGATGGGGTCGAACTCGGTGATGTTGATCACATGTGCACGCTGCAACTCGCCGGCATTGATCTTGATCGGATCATTCATGTACGCGAACGCGACGGTGTTGATCGCGTAGATCTCGTTCTCGTTGTCAAAATTCGTATCGAACGCGTTCATGACCATGACCATCTCATGGGCGTCGGGGCGTCCCTGTTTGGGATCGACTATGAAAGCCCCGTAGAGACCACGATGGATGTGCTGGGCCAGAGGCAGCGAATGGCAGTGATAGAGATGGGTACCAAAGGGTTCGGCTACGAAGTCGTAGGTGAAAGACTCTCCCGGCTGCGCCTCACCGAAGCCCGGGACGCCGTCCATGCCGGAGGGATGGAACCCGTGGAAGTGGATCGTGTGGGGGTGCTCGCTCGCGTTCACCAGCTCGATGCGGATGCGGTCTCCTTCGATGGCGCGGATGGTTGGACCCGGAACCCTCTCGTTATAGGTCCATGCAGGGAAGAACACACCTGGGGCAACCTCGATCTCTTTGTCTGCGACCACGAACGTGTACTCACGTACGGCTCTTCCCGAGCGGTCGCGAGAGACCTCGCCGCCGTCGAAGTCGGTGAGAATCTCGCTGGGGTGAAAGCCGTTGGCGGCGTGATCGACACGGCCGACCGCGCCGAGCCCATGGCCCGCGAGCCGGTGCTTGCCTCCCGAATGATGCTCTTGCTGACCGGTGGTCTGGGCACCCACCAACTCGCGGCCCCCAAGCAGCGTCGCGCCGGACAGCGCCCCCGCGGCGCCAAAACGCTTCAGGAAGCCGCGCCGGTCGAGGCCGTTGCGACCCCCTCCGTTGTGTACCTTGTCTAGGAAACCCATATCGCCTCCGAAATCTCGCGCGACAGCGCGATCTCTTGATCATCTGTGCCGGGAAGAGTCACGAACAAGGGGCCTCCGACCGGCCCTCGGCCCGCGACCTCGACGATCGTGCCCAGGCCGATCCCAAGTTCGGCGAGATAACGCAACGCCTCGGGCTCGGCGTCGGAAACGCGCTCGACCACCAGACGCCGTCCCTCGGGGCCGTCCCAGAGATTCGTCCGCACGGGCTCAGGCACGGAAAGGTCCTTGCCGGGGATCGGGTCACCGTGAGGATCCAGTGTCGGATGTCCCAGGTGAGCGGATATTCGTTCTTCGAGCTCCTCCGAGAGGACGTGCTCGAGGATCTCAGCCTCAGCGTGAACCTCGTCCCAGGGCACCCCGAGCGCCTGCGCAAGATAGGTCTCGAGCAGGCGATGATGGCGCACGACCTCGAGAGCGACGGCCCGGCCCCGCTCGGTGAGCCGGGCCCCGTGGTAGGGGACATGCGCCACGAGGCCGAGCTGGTCAAGCCTCTTGAGCATGTTCGTCGCCGACGCCGCCGAGACATCGAGGCGCTGCGCCAGTGCGGTGGTCGAGACGAGCACAGAGGCGGGCGCCGGAGGCGGACGCTCGGCGAGCTGGTAGATCGCCTTGAGGTAGTCCTGGGTCGCGGATGAGGTCTGGGTCGAGGACGAAGTCTGTGCAGACATAAATCGTAGTTTAGCCGAGACTAATCCTCTTGTCGTCCACCAGCAAGCGGGCAGAAAAGGGGGGCAGACGCAAACCGCGTGCGTATGCCCACCAAAAACCGTGGGTGAACGCACAGCGCGTGCAATTGCCACCGTTCTGACGCGGGACTGGGCGGGGCGGGGGACCCGGGAGGCGGGGCGGCCCAGGCCCGCCCCGCACGCCTGGGCCTCTAGGCTCACGGATCGTGGATGCTCCCGGCACCGCTCCCAAGGTGGTCCTCTTCGCCCTCGGCGTAACGGCGCTCCTGGGGGTTCTCAAGCTGATCGTGTGGCTGCGGACCTCGAGTCTCGCCCTGCTGTCGCAGACGGTCGATTCGGGGCTCGACCTGGTGGCGCTGGTCTTGCTGTTCTTCGCCGTGCGCCTGGCGGAACGGCCTGCCGACGAGTCCCATCACTACGGTCACGCCAAGGCCGAGAACCTCGCCGCGTTCGCCCAGATGGTCGTGTTGACGATGGTCGTGGCCGGCATCGCGTGGGAGGCCGTCGCGCGGCTGATCGCATCGACCTCTCAGGTACAGGCTCCCGGGTTCGCACTCGCATTGCTGGGCCTGTCGATCGTGGTGGACGTGGTCAGGGTGACCCTGCTTCGCCGGACCGCTCAGGCCGAAAGCTCCGAGGCCCTGAGGGCGGGGGCGCTCAACTTCGCAACCGACATCGGGACGGCCGTGGTGGCCCTGGTGAGCCTCTTGCTGGTGCGATCCGGGCTGCCGCGAGCAGACGCCGCGGGCGCCCTGCTCGTGGGGGCCGCGGTCTTGGTGGCGGCGTGGCGGCTGGCCCGGAGATCGATCGATGTCCTCATGGACCGGGCGCCCGACGACCCCGCCGAAGCAATCACAACTGCCGCCCAGAGAGCGCCGGGTGTGGCCGAGACGCGGCGGGTGAGGGTACGGAGCGGCGGCAAGCAGCTTTTCGCCGACGTCACCGTAGCGGCGGGAAGGACCAGCTCGCTGGAGCGCGCTCATGACATTGCGGAGGGAGTGGAGAAAGAGATCGCCCGGGCGGTTCCGGGGGCCGACGTGGTGGTCCACGTCGAGCCGACCTCGGAGTCAAGCTCCTACGTCGAACGGGCACAGGCTGCGGCCAGCCGCGCCGAGGGCGTTCACGAGGTCCACAACGTCATCGTGCACGCCTTTCGGGAGAGCAGCCGGGAAAGGTTGCACGTGACCCTGCACGCCAAGGTAGGGCCCATGACCTCTCTGGGGGAGGCCCATGACCTCTCCGAGCGAATCGAGGAGGCGGTCGTGGAGGAGCTTGGCGCCGACGCTCGTGTCGACACCCACCTCGAGCCGCTCGAGAGCACCGCCTTCGGCACCGACGTCACCCAACAGCGTTCCGACATCGTTGCCACGGTGCGGCAGGTCGCCGAAGCCGAGAGCGACGTCCTCGATTGTCACGAGGTCCTCGTCACCGGCGCCTCCGGCAGGCTCAGCATCACCGCCCACGTCCGGGGCCGAGCAGACCTGCCCCTTGCAAGGATCCACGCCGCCTCGGAGAGGATCGAGCTGGCCATCCGCCGGGAGCTCACCGAAGCGGGCGTGGTCCTGATCCACTTCGAGCCCGCTTAGTGGCCACCTGGATCCCATGAAGACGTGATGGCCGGGGGAAAGCGGTAGACGGTCTACCGGCAACCACCCATTTCGGTGGCCGGCGGTAGACGGTCGACCGTGAGCCACCGCGGTTGCGGTAGGTGTCGCTAGGGCTCGGGATAGAACAGCTTGGTGGTCACCTGATTCAGGTGACCGAGACCGCCACCTCGTGGTAGCCGCTGGCGCCGTCGGGATGAGGTTGGGCGAGCCGGGAAGTCTGGACCTCGCCGTTGCCGTCGGTAGCCCGACACGCCACCGTCACCGTGCGAGCTTCTTGAGGCGTCCAGCGAAAGGCCCACTGGATCCATGACACGGAGCTCAGCGGTTCCCTGACCTGCGCCCCCTCCCACGTCGTCCCCGCGTCCAGAGAGACCTCGACGGTCTTGATCCCCCTGTCTCCCGCCCAAGCCACGCCCGCGATCCAGGTCTGCTCGCCGACCCGGGCGGCCAAGTCGTCGCCGGCGACATCGACACGAGACTGTGTCTTGACTGTCGCGTCGTCGGACCATCCGCGCTTCTGCCAATAGCCCGAGTAGTCGGAGCCCGAGATCTCGATGGACTGCAGCCACTTGACGTTCTTCATCCCGTAGATCGCGGGCACGCGGAGGCGGCAGGGAAAACCGTGCTCGCGCGTGAGGGGACGGCCGTTCTGCGACACCGCGATGATCACGCGGGGGTCTCTCGCCACCGCCAGGGGAATCGAGTCCGAGTACCCGTCGGCCGCCTTCAGCACCACGTCCACGCCGCCGGGCTGAGGCCGTACCGCCTCCAGGACCTCGTTGAGGCGGACACCTCCCCAGCGCGAGTGCCCCACCAGGTCGCCTCCGACCTCGTTGGACACACAGGCAAGCGTTGCGTACTCCTCGACGACCTCAAAGCGCTTCTGGAGCTCATCGAACGACATCTCGAGCGGCTCCGAAACGCGGCCCCCGATGCTGAGCGTCCACGAATCCGCCTCCACGCTGGGGGGCAGGAGGTTGATGTCCACTTCGTAGTGGTCTGCAACCGAGGTGACCTCGGGAGTGATGCCCGAGACCTCCGGCCAGACCGCACGCGAGGGGGCCGCGGCGGCGCTCTGGGGCGGGGTCAGGGCCACGTTGGTGTCGGGGCCTCCGAGGCGCCTGATGAGCCACCCTGCCCCTCCCCCGAAGGCGGCCAGCGCGAGCCCTCCCATGAGCCCCAGCCGGATCGTCTGCCGCCGCACCTCGTCCGCGCCCTGCTGTTCAGAATCGAGCCGCCGGTGCGCGCGGACGGCCACTCCGGCATAAAGGGCGCCGGCGAAGGCGGTGGCGGCGAGGACGTAGAGCGGGTCCGGTTGAAAGGTCGGGTCCAAGAAAGCAGCTGCAGCCGCCACGACACCCAGCATCGCAGCGGCGATTCCGGGGCGGGGGCGTGAGCCGGAGGAGGTCACGACGAGGGCCTCGGCACCGATCACGAGCGCGGCGGCCAGAGCTCCCAGGGTGAGGAGCCGCAGCGCCCAGTGACCCAGGGCTTCTATGAAGAAGGTGGCCAGGTCTCCCGGTGCGATGCGCACGATCCGAGCCGCGACGGCGGTCGGCGGGAACGGCAATAACCTGGTCAGAGACGACGCGATCCACAACAGCGCCAGCGCGGCAATGCTCCCGAGCAGGCCGGCGACCCTCAGCGAACGAGTGCGGTCCATGCCCTCGATTGTGCGCCTATTCTCGGCCGTTGGGGACTTCCAGTCGCCGCCATACAGTTTCTTCAGCGATTGTTAACGATTCGGCGCCATCAGGTCCGGCGCCGATTACCAGCCTCGCTCCTTCCACTCCTGAAGGTGGGGCTTCTCGGCAGAGATCGTGGTGTCGGCCCCGTGGCCGGGGTAGACCGCGGTGTCTCCCGGCAGTGTGAAGAGCTTGGCCTCGATTGCGGCGATGATCTGCTCGAAGGCTCCCCGGTCGTCGTGAGTCCCCCCCGGCCCCCCCGGGAAGAGCGTATCACCCGAAATCAGGTGACGGCCGGTCAGAAAGCAGACCCCTCCGGGAGTGTGGCCGGGTGTGTGCAGGACCGTGACTTCTCGATTTCCCAAAGCCAGTATGTCGCCGTCGGCAAGTTCTTTGTCGATGGCAACGGGGTAACGGTCGCCGGGGTGCGCATAAACGGGCACGCCTAATCTTTCCTTGAGCTCGGCAAGAACCTGGACGTGGTCGGAGTGTCCGTGCGTCTGAAGGATCGCCGTCACCTTCGCCCCCTCGGCTCCCGCCATGATCTTGTCCGCCTCGGAGCAGCCATCTACGAGGAACGCGTCGTGCGTCTCGGGACACTCGAGGACGTAGACGTTGTTCTCCATCGGGCCGACCTCGATCTTTCGGACGACGATGTCGTCGCCCTGGTAGTGATGCTTGACAGACATCAACCCTCCTCGGCCGGATCGACCGTGACCGTCGCGCCTGCGACCATGACCTCGGTGCCGGGCGCGACTTCGGCTCGAACCAACGCCAGGGCGCGACCGTTGGACGCGCTCGTTACCACCCCAACCTTCTTTCCCTGAAGGAGTACCTCGGCTCCCGCCGACAGTGGCTGCCCGGCGCTGAGGCGAGCGAGCCGCCGATTCACCTTGCCGCGGAAATGGATCTTGGCCATGGCCTCTTGTCCCAAGTAGCAGCCCTTGTCGTAATGGACGGCGCGCTCGTCTATCCCGACCTCCTGGGGAAAAGTCTTGAAGTCCATCTCCCGCCCCCAGCGCGGCACCCCCCGTTGTATTCGCAGCGCCTCCATCCGCTTCTCTTGGGCACGCTCGAAGCCCTCTTCGGCGAGGTCCGAGAGTGCCTGCGCGGTGGTTTCGACCGGCATCCAGAGGTAGGCGGCGGGCACTCCCAAGGACGCGGTCTCGTGGACGATCGCGTTAGGGCAGAGTTGCGCCGCCTGATTCCACTCGGGGCCGGCGACGAGGACAAGACCCCAATCCCCGCTCACGTCGTCGATCTCCACAGGGATGAGTGGGGCGAAGCGACTCAACTCCTCGATCAAACCGGGCCGAAGCTCGGGCTCGAAGTGGCACAGAACCGCGTCCTCGGTTCCGATCGTTTCCAGGTAGCCGCGCATACGCCCGTGGACTGTGATCATCGCCGCATCACGTGCCACGCCGGGCATCATGTCCTCGAAGGCTTGAGTGAGCTGCTGATGCAGGAACCACAGCCGCTTGGGGCCGTGTACACTCACCTTCGCTCGGTCCGAACGATCGGCAAACAGGGTCTTGTCTCGCTCCATGCCTACATCATCGGCGATCCGGCGGCATCATGGGGCCGCCGGGCAGAGGTTCCTTCCCCCGTCGTCTGCGGTATGTTCCGCCGGAGACCGGACGGCGGAGGAGAGTGAGTGGCAGACCTGCTGGAAGACGAAGAGATCGAACAGCGCCTCGACGAACTGGGGGACTGGGAGCGAGAGGGCAGCGATATCCAGAAGGTGTTCGAGTTCGAGGACTTCACCGCCGCCATACATTTCGTCAACGACGTCGCCCGGCTCGCCGACCGCTACGACCACCACCCGGACATCGACATCCGCTGGAACCGCGTCCGCCTGGCCCTCTCGACTCACTCTGAGGGGGGCCTCACGGCCCGGGACTTCGACATGGCCGGCGAGATCGAGCAGTCGATCGGCTGACCAAGCAGCCGCTCGGCGCCGAGTGGTGGCAGGATGACCATATAGAGCATCTGACCACCACTCGGCAAGAAACCCCCTCTACGCGTCCGCCCGCAGCCAGGGGGGCAGTGAGAAGGTCACCGCCTCCGAGGTGACCTCCTTGGTCTCGACATTGGCGTAGCCGAGACCGGCCAGCCGTTCGAGCAACGCCTCGACGAGCACCTCGGGAGCGCTGGCGCCGGAGCTCACGCCCACGGTCTCGGCCCCCTCCAGCCAGCTTTCGTCCAGGGCGCTCTCGTCGGGAACCAGGTAGGCGGGCGTCCCCGCCTTCAGGGCAACCTCGACCATGCGATTCGAGTTGCTGGAGTTGATCGCTCCGACGATGAGGACCACATCGGACTCCGGGGCAATCGCCTTGACCGCTACTTGCCGGTTCTGCGTGGCGTAGCAGATATCGTCGGAGTGTGGACCCGTGAGGTCGGAGAATCTGCTCCGCAGACCCTCCACGACATCGCGCGTATCGTCGACGGAAAGCGTCGTCTGCGTGAGATAGGCGACGGGCTCATGCGGCTCGAGATCAAGCTCCTCCATCTGCTCGACACTTTCGATCACCGTGGTCTTCTCGGGCACCTCACCTGCAGTCCCTTCTATCTCCTCGTGCCCAATGTGTCCGACAAGGACGATCTTGCGCCCGGCGCGCTCGAATCGCTTGGCCTCGAGGTGCACCTTGGTGACCAGAGGGCAGGTGGCGTCGATGACATGGAGGTTACGGGCTTCGGCGTTGCTCCTGACCGCCGGCGAGACACCGTGCGCGGAGAAGATGCAGACGCCGCCCTCGGGAATCTCGTCCTCGGAGTCCACGAATACCGCCCCACGCTGGGACAGCTCGGACACGACGTGGCGGTTATGGACTATCTCTTTGCGAACGTAGACCGGCGCTCCCAGCGTGTCAAGGGCACGCTCGACTATCTGGACGGCCCGGTCGACTCCGGCGCAGTAGCCGCGCGGGGCGGCCAGCAAGACTCTCTTGGTCACTCCACCATCGTAGGGGTGGTACGAGTGCTAACGCGCGGAGTCCCGTTTAGGTCGTTCATGCCGGCCTCCCGGCTCGAGGGACAGAGCGGCTCGATCACACAGTCCTCGCAACGCGGCGCTTTGGCCAGGCAGATCCGCCTGCCGTGCTCGATGAACAGATTCGACGCGTTCAGGCGGCCGCGCTTGGGAACGAGCTGCATCAGGTCGCGTTCGATCCGCTCGGCCTCCTTGGAGGCGTGCTCGGTGAGTCCGAGGCGAACGGCCAGCCGCCCGACGTGGGTGTCGACCGCCATTCCCGCGTCCGGGTCCCTCCTCGCCGTCTCCGGAAAGCAGTTGCCCTGAACGATGTTGGCGGTCTTGCGCGCGATGCCGGGCAGGGAAATGAGCTCGGCCATCGTCTTCGGCACCTGTGAATCGAAGTCGTCAACGAGCCGCTGTGCCAGGCCCTTCAGCGCTTTGGTCTTCTGGCGGAAGAACCCGGTGGCATGGATCTCCCGCTGCAGCTCCTCCTCGGTTGCCGCGAGATAGTCCTCAGGGCTTCGGTACTTGGAGAACAGCGATTTGGTCACCTTGTTGACGCCCACATCGGTGGATTGAGCCGACAGGATCGTAGCGACCACGCACTCCAGGGGGGAGGTGTAGTCGAGCGCTATCCGAGCGTCGGGGTAGGCACGCCGGAGCCGTCTGAGGATCAGCGGGGCCCGCTCGGCGGCGGGGCTGGAGCGCCCGGGTGGCATCAGCGCACACTAATCTGCTACTATTCCAAACAACTGTTTGTTTGCGTGCCGCTCCATTCCTCTTAGGGAGATGATCGTGTCCGTTTCGCTTCGAAGCCGCCGGAGAAACGAACTCGTCGGCGCAGCCGCGCGACTGTTCTCGGAACGCGGTTATCACGGCACCTCGATGCAGGACCTTGGCGACGCTCTCGGCCTTCTGAGGGGGTCCTTGTATGCCCATATCGGCTCCAAGCAGGACCTGTTGTTTGACGTGGTCGATCAGGGCGCGAGGCGCTTTCTCGAGCGCGGCCGGCAAGCCCTGCTCCTGGACGCGCCCTTCCCGCAACGGTTACGCGATTTCCTCGTAGGCCATGTCGAGGTCGCCATAGAGCAGCTCGACGCAGGACGAGTGTTTCTCAACGAATGGCGCTATCTCGATGACAGCCTCCAGCAGGACATCATGGCCAAGCGCGATGCCTATGAGGACATGGTGCGAGGAATCCTTCACGACGGCGTCGAGGCCGGAGAGATGCGCTCGGATGTCGACATCTCTCTGGCCGCGCGGCTTGTTCTTTCCTGCGGCAACTGGATCTACTCGTGGTACCGGCTCGACGGCGAGCTGTCCCCTTCCGCAGTCGGGGAGGCGTTCGCAGACATGATCATTGGAGGCCTGCACCAAAAGGAGGCAGCATGAGCTACCAGCAAAAGCTGGAAGAGTTCAACCGGCGAGTCGAAGCCGGAGACAAGGTTGAGGCGTCGGACTGGATGCCTGATGATTACAGGCGCGGCGTCCTTAAGTTCATCGAGATGCACGCCAACTCCGAGATCATGGGGGCGCTTCCAGAGAGAGAGTGTCTTCCCAAAGCGCCCACGCTGAAGCGAAAAATGTCTCTGGCCGCCAAGATCCAGGACGAGATAGGCCACGCTCAACTTCTCTACCGCGTCGCAGAGGATTTGGGCAAGAGCCGCACCGCTATGTACGAAGACCTATTAGCCGGCAAGTCGAAGTTCCATAACGTCTTTCACTATCCGGTCCATCACTGGGGGGATGTTGCAGTAATCGGCTGGCTGATCGATGGAGCGGCTCTTGTAACTCAGGCCGCGTTGCTGGATTCCTCGTACGCTCCCTACACGCGAGTGCTGAAACGCATCTGCTCCGAAGAGCAGCTCCACCTGCGTCACGGTGAGCACATCACCTTGCAGCTCGCGTCGGGCACCGACTACCAACGGGAGATGTTCCAGGACGCACTGAACCGGTGGTGGTTGCCGATCATCCACTTCTTCGGACCTCGATCTAACGTCGCCAAGGATCTTCTTCTGCGGTGGAGAGTCAAGACGCGCACCAACGAAGATCTGCGGCAGGAGTTCCTCGATCGCTATGTGCCCAAGGTCACCGAGCTCGGCTTCTCCTTACCGGCTCCCGTCCCTCGACCAGAAGGGGGCGGCTGGATGGTGGCCGACGAAGACATCGACTGGGCCCCGCTCGATGCGATAAAGAAGAACCGGGGACCCGAGACCGAGCGGCGCTTGACGCTACGCAGAGCCGTCTACGACTCGCACCGCTGGGTGCGCGAGGCGCTGTCCGAGCCTGCGGTACACGCGGCCTAGTGGAGGTACTTTAGGGTGGAGGTCTACGAGATTTTTCGTCGCACGGGTCACAAGAGCCCCTTCGAGCATTGTGGGGCGGTGATCGCGCCCGATCCGGAGATGGCATTGCTGCTGGGAAAGGAATGCTTCTTGCGCAGGCGGGAAGGCGAGCACCTGTGGGCCGTAAGGCGTTCCGACATCCACGCGCTCGAGGACGAGAGCGTTCTCGAAATCGCGGCCGACAAGTCCTATCGCTTCGCATCGGACTATCGCGACGTCGTCGACAAGAGAGAGGCGGCGCGGCGCAGAGTGGCGCACATGCCAACTGGGATCACAGATTGAAAGACGCGCTCGTGTCTCTGGTCACCGCGCTTGCCGATGACGAGCTCATCATCGGCCACCGTCATTCCGAATGGACCGGGTTCGCTCCCCATATCGAAGAGGACGTCGCCTTCTCCTCGATCGCTCAGGACGAGATTGGCCACGCCGCCGCCTACTACTCACTAATTGCCGAGGTCATAGGTACGAGTCCGGACCGCTTGGCACTGGGCAGAGACCCCGGCGACTATCGCAACGCGATGTTGTGTGAGCGGCCCAACCGCGACTGGTCCTATTCGCTGGCCAGACACTGGCTCTACGACACGGCAGACGATGTGCGACTCGAGGCGCTGCAAGAGAGTGCCCACGCCGGCCTGGCTGCGCTTGCCGTCAAGATGCGACGCGAGGAGCGCTATCACCTCCTCCATGCGAATGCGTGGATCAAGAGGGTCGCCGAGGGGCCGGTCGAGGGCCGCACCCGTCTGATCGACGCGCTCGGGCAGTGCTACCCAGAGGCCCTGGCGCTGTTCGAGCGCCTCGAGTTCGAGAAATCGATCCTAGAAAACGGCTTGATGCCGTGCCTCAGCACCGAGCTTCGGGCCAGGTTCGCAAACAGAGCCACGACTGAGCTCGACGATTTCGGGCTGCCGACAGACATCCACCGAGACCTCGACGACTCCGCCGAGTTCCTAGCCTCCTCTTCTGGAGATCTGATCGCCTCGGACGAGGACACGTCCACCAGTTCCTCGCTCTCAGGGATCGGGGGCCGGGCGGGAAAGCATTCCGACGACTTCAAAACGCTGTGGGACGAGATGACACTCACACATCGCAACCATCCGGACGCTCACTGGTGAGCGCATCATTGACGGAAACAGTGTGGACGGCTCTGGGCCGGGTCATGGATCCCGAGATACCGGCCGTGTCGATCACCGAAATGGGCATGGTGCTGGATGTGGCGGCCGAGGGCGAAGATGTCTCCGTCACCATCCTCCCTACCTTCACGGGCTGCCCGGCCATCGATGTGATCGTGAACGACGTCGAGCAGGCGGTCGCCGGCGTCGCCGGCGTCGGGGCAGTGCATGTGAAGCTCGCCTATGATCCCCCCTGGAGCACCGAGCGGATCAGCAACGAGGGGCGCAGCAAGCTCCAGCAGTCCGGCTTTGCGCCACCAGAGGCAGGGCCCGTTATCATCACCGACATCCGGCTTCCCGCCGTCGCGGTGTGCCCGTTCTGCGGGGGCCGCGACACGGCCAACGAAAACCCGTTCGGTCCGACCCCGTGCCGCGCGATCTACTACTGCAGGACCTGCCGCAACCCCTTTGAGCAGTTCAAACCCGTCTAACCCTTGTGCCGATCCTCCTCTAGAGGTTGGACACCAGCTCGCGGTTCTCACGCAAGACAGAAATCAACGAAGTCACGATAACGGGGTCGAATTATGTTCCCGCGTTCTCCCTTAGTACTGCAAATGCATCATCGACGGACATGCCTTTTCGATATGGGCGGTCGGTCGTCATGGCGTGGAAGGCGTCGCAGGCAAAGATGATCCGCGACTCGATCGGAATCGCTCCAGCCGCCAGCCCGTCGGGATAGCCGCGTCCGTCGAAGCGCTCATGACAGTGTCGCACGATGGGGCGAACTGGGGCGAGGCGCGCGATGGGGGCCAGAATCCTCTCCCCCACCTCGGGATGAGTCTTTATGAGCTCCCACTCCAGCTCGTCCAGAGGGCCTGGTTTCAAGAGGATGCTGTGCGGTATCGCAATCTTTCCAATGTCGTGAAACAGCGCCCCGAACTCAATGTTCTTGAGAGCCTCTGGCCGCAATCCCAACCGCTTTCCTACTGCAAGGGACACATCGGTGATCCAACGAGCATGCGAGGACGTGTACTCGTCTTTGGCTTCCAAAGCGCCCGCCAGTGCCTCAACGGTGGACAGGAACGTGCTCTCGATACTCTCGAAGCTAGCCGCGCTCTTGATTGCGAGCTTTGCTTGTTCGACCATTCCCGCCAACAACCGTATTGACTTCTTGCAGAAATCGGGGTCTTTCCGCTTGCCACCCCCCACGGAAACGAAGCCGGGTCGTCCCATGCTCAGCTCGAGAGAAGCGACGCAGACACCGGCCTCGGGTTCGAGACGCATGGCCGCGCGCAAGGGTGCTATCTCAGACTCGTCCTCGAGAGCCCGGGGATAACGGAAAACACTGAACCTGAGGCCCTCTTTTTCGGGGAGCTCAAGTTCAGGACTCCCCTCCCGCCAGTCTCCGTCGAGACTCCTCACTGCATGCGCTTTGAAAGAGCCGGAATGCGGATCCTGGCCCCATAACGCTACGGCCTGTCCCCCCAGGAACCGGCCAATCATCTCCACAATGCGGGGTTGAATCACCTCCATGCCTCCCGCAGTGTCGAGCGCCCGGGCGAAGTTCAAGAGTGATGTAGCGACCTCTGTGCTCTCATGTTGGGCTTTCGAAGCCCCGATTCTCTGGATCGCCAACGAGACTTGGTAGCTGATCCCGGCAAGGAGAACAGAACGCTCCTCCCGCAGAACCGCGTGCTCATCGATGGGCAGAGATACCTCGATGCAACCGGGCACTCCTACTAGGGGGACGACTTCCAGTTGCTCGCCGGTGAAGGGATCCAAGGGTGTCGAGGCCTCTGCGAGCGGAGGGCGGTCGGCGGAGTGGGAATCAGAGTGCAGACGATTTTCGTTGGGATCAGACGATGTTTCTGGATCCATATCCCACCTCACTCTAGCTCGAGTTGCTCCCATGAGGCTCCTGACCAGAGCAAGCGTCTGTTCGTTGGCGGCTTCGAAAGAAGTCGTTCTCGCCATCGTCTCGGCAAACAGCAACAGCGACTTGGCATTCGTAGCTTCGCGTCTTTGGGCCTCGTAGAGGCGCGCGTTCTCCAGAGCAACTGCAGCATTACCGGCGAGGATCTCCAATAACCTCTGGTCATCGTGATCGAACTGATCGCTGCCGAGCTGGACCACGACCACCACCCCGATCACCCTGTCTCCGTATAAGAGCGGGGCCGCAATCATCGACTCGTCAATGTCCTCGGTGTCGGGGAGTTCGACAGCAAAGTCGCAGTCCCGGGCGTTGGGGATCAATAGAGACGACTTCCTCGTGGCAGCCGTTCCGGCAATACCTTCTCCGAACCTGCAGGTGAACGCTCGGAGCTCGACCTCATACTCTCCTCTGAGCGTGATGGGCACCAAGAGATCGTCATCTGCAACGTAGACGCGACAGCTCTGGTAGTCGATTAGTCCCCCGAGCTCGTCTGCGATCGTATCGGCGATCCCCCGGACGTCGTTGAGCCGGTTCAGCTTGCCCGCCAAGCTTTGCAGCATCTTCATATGGGCCATGGACCGGATGCCCCGACTTCCGCTCCACTCTTCCGCCGGCCGCTCGACGCTCGTTTCGTCAAACACAACAACCCGATCTTTGCCGCTGGCCTTGGCCGTCATCATCGCCACCTCCGAGCAAGCCATTAGCTCTCGCGGCTTGGTGGCGTGCTCAGGCCCCTGGGCAACTCCGATCGAAACGGTTATCGAGCCGGCGGGCAAGAATGAGGAGTGCCTCAATCTCTCTCTCAGCCGCGAAGCCAAACCCTTTGCCTCCACCACTCCGTTGGAGGGAAGGATGATGGCAAACTCTTCACCACCGAGGCGGCAGACGACGTCGGAAGCCCTCACCATGTCGCGCAGGATCTCGGATAGGCCGGTCAACACCTCGTCTCCGACCCCGTGTCCATAGATATCGTTAAGTCGCTTGAAGTCGTCGATATCGAGCATCAGGAGGGCCACGCGATCCGACGATCGCACCGCCCTCGCCAACTCAGCATTGAGTCGTTCGTGGAAGAACCGGTGGTTGTAGAGACCGGTCAGGGAATCGGTATGAGCAAGCCTCTCCAAGAGGTCTCGCTTGTGCACGTTGTCCAGCGCCAACGCGGCCGCGTCTCCGAAGCGGCTGGCGAGGTCGAGCTCCTCCTCGCTGAAGTAGGCGTCCGCTCCGTTCCGGTATACATTCAAAGCGCCGACACACGCGCCTCGGGCAATTAGTGAGATGCTCATGAGCGACTCGGGCTTAGGCATGGTTCCCGGCAACACCTCGCCGCGCGGATTGAGATGAGCGTGGTTGGCGATTACGGGGATGCGCTCCTGGACAGCCCGGCCGGTGATCCCCTGTCCGAAGCTCAAGCTGCTGCTCAGCACCTCACTGGCGTACTCGTCACGAGCCAGGACCGCAGTCAGGGTCCTGGTCGTCTCGTCGGCCTCGTAGACGTTGAGCGTGTCGTGAGGAATTAGCTCGTTCAGGGCATCGGCGATGCGATCCAGCAGAGACGACAGGTCCTCTTCGGCCAGAACAAAGTGGAATACATCGGCGAGGCGCCGATACGAGTCTCGAGTGGTGTTCGTGGCGCCCATAGGCTCTCCGGATTGATCGGTCGATCACCGCATCCGGCGGCTGGGCGGCGGCGATCCGTCTGCCGCTCTATCGGAGAGGAAAGCCGCTTCCTTGAGTGGGCGTTGTTGCGAAAGTCAACGAGAGACGCACATTGGGAGACGCTTCTGGTGCAGAGTGGCGGTGAGTGGCTGCATACAGTGACCAGTGCCCGCCGCTCGCCTGAACTATGCCGTCAGAACGGGCCGTAGGTCCTCCGGATGTCGAACTCATAGATCAGCCGCTGTTCGTCGCGCATTGCCTGCATGTATTCGTCGAGGTCCTCCGGCTCGCCGGCAAGCACTCGGTAGAGGGCGAGGTTGCGCTCGGCGGCGTCGGGTCCCTCGTGGATCGTGATCCGGCTTTCGGCCCCCATCCAGGCCCACGGATTATCATTGGCCAGCACGCAAAGAGTGGACCGAGGGTCCCGGCGGAGATGAGAGGTCCGCACGCGGGTCTGAGTGCCAGAGCTCTGCAGCTTGCCCTCCACGAGCCCGACCCCTATCCGGGCCACGTGCGGAGTGCCGTCCTGGCGAAGTGTCACCATGATTGCCGAATGGTTCGACTGGAGAAAACTCGTGGTGCGCTCATCCATGCCGGCTCCCTTCCCGAGCTCGTGGGCCGATCCGACTTGAAGGATAGGAGAAGAATGTGGCCATGCAGGTGACCGAAGAAGCTGTCGAAGTCCTGCGCCGCTCACTCGAGATGGGAGGAGTGGACCCCGATCGAGGCGGCGTGCGGCTGCGGGGAGCGCATGGTCTGGGCGGCGGCTTCGATGTTCAGGTCGAGCTGGCAGAGGCTCCGCTCGAAGCCGAGTCGGTGGTGGATGCGGGCGGGGTGCGGCTGTTCGTCTCCCCTGAAGTCACCGCGGCCCTCCCCGACTCGGTCGTTACCGTGGAGCCGCAGCATCAGACCATCGTCGTGCGGCCGGCCGACCCTCCCCAACCCCGATGACGATCCGGCGGCGCCTTCTCGTCTCGGGCAGGGTGCAGGGGGTCTTCTACCGCGACAGCTGCCGACAAGAGGCCCAGGAAAAGGGAATCGCAGGATCGGCCCGCAACCTCCCGGACGGAAGGGTCGAGATTATCCTCGAGGGGGACAAGGACGCCGTCGAGCGCATGACCGAATGGTGCCGGAAGGGATCAGACATGGCCCGGGTGGACTCCGTGGAGGTCGAGGAGCAGGAGCCGCAGGGCGAGAGCGGCTTCAGGGCCTGAGTCCTTACCATCGCCCCCCGCGGTTCGAACTCAGAGCCCAGACCCCCACACCTCTTCTCAGCGGTCACGGCCCGGGCGGCCCCCGCTCGGCATCCGGGTCCGGAGGTGTGAGCTTTCCCCTTCTCCGATCTTCTGCGGTCTTTCTCTGATGGCACCCATAGCAGCGCCACTTCAGATTGCCGGTCGAAGCGAAGCCTCCGGCGACATGAGGCTCGCTGTGTTCCTTCTCGTTGCGCAAGCGGTGGCCGCAGTCGATGCACTTGACTCCGTCGAACTCGGGAGGCTCGCCCAGCTCCAGTGCCAACAGCACCTCGACCGGAGTGTTGCGGGTCCAGCGGCGCAGGTGACGGAGGTCGGTGCCGTCATAGAACAGCCCGCTGAGAAAAGCGTCGGAGGCGATCTCTCTGGCCCTCTCAGCCGAGACGGGCCCGATCCCGGGAATCTTGCACACTTCGCCCTCTCTCACGTCCTTCCAGCCCCGCTGTGCGACCTCGTGTGAGACCAGCACCACCAGCTCGGGCTTGCGAGCCTTGCTCGTAACCGCGGTGGAGGAGAGCTGGGAGGCGTAGGCGTCGGCGAGGTGGCGCTCGAAGGGCTCCTGCCGTCCGTCCCTCTTGGCGGCACGAAAGCGCCGCCCGGCCTCGGTCTCGGCTCGGTTGACGAGGGG
>JALZJN010000164.1 GCA_030859735.1 Actinomycetota bacterium | reverse complement strand
GAGCTTTGCCCTGGCGATTCAAAGACCATTGGCGCTCATCACAGAAACGCGCCAGCAGCATGCAGCGGTACATCCCAAGGAGATCCTCTTCCTTGAGGCCGAGCTCGGTGTGTCTGTCTTTGCCCGGCTTCACGGCGACGTCTCCTCTGTTCGGATGCGTCTCGTCACGCGCTGGCGCTCGAGCTCAGCGGCGCTTGGTCCAGGGACGGCGCGCCCAATTCATCTGGAGGGGTCCAGACCAGACGACGGCCGAGGACGACCCCAGCGTGGTGCGCCGCTATCCCAGCGGTGGCACGGACCGAATGGGTGCGCCCGGTGGCCGCTTCCACGGAGGTCACCCCCCGGTCGTTCAGCCCACAGGGAACGATCCCTGCGAACATGGCCAGGTCGGTCGTGACGTTGAGGGCAAAGCCGTGCATGGTGATCCCCCGGGTGATCTTCACACCGATGGCCCCCAGCTTGTCGTTGCCCACCCACACTCCGGTAGGCCTGTCACGGCGCGCCTCGAGTCCGAGGTCTGCCGCCGTCCGGATCAGGACCTCTTCCAGCCTGCGCACGTAAGCAATCACGTCGTAGCGCTCGCCCAGCGAGATGATCGGATAACCCACGAGCTGGCCCGGCCCGTGGTAGGTGGCGCGCCCGCCGCGATCCACCTCGTAGAGCGAGATGGAGCGCGCCGCCCGGGCGGCGTCGTCGTAGACGAGATCGGACGGGCTGCTCCTTCGCCCGAGCGTGTAGGTCGGAGGGTGCTCGAGCAGCAGCAGGCAATCTCCTATGGCGCCGGCGCGCCGGGCGCTGAATAGCTCTGCCTGCGCCGACCACGCGGTCCCGTAGTCCACCCGGCCGAGCCAGGTGGCGGTCATTACGTCAAGCCGGTCCGGCCGGTGCTCTTCGGGGGCCATCTATAGATATTGCGCCAGATCCCCCGAAAAGTCGGTGACCTGGATGCGCTCCCGCAAGCGCGCCAGGAACCTGGCGGCCTCGGCTCCATCGATGATGCGATGGTCCCACGACATCGTGAGGAACCCGATGCTGCGGACGGCGATGGCGTCGTCCTCGGTGACCACGACACGCTTGGTGATCGCTTCGAAGCCGAGGATTGCCGTCTGGCCACGCGGAATGATCGGGACCGAGACGATCGAGCCAAAGGGGCCCGGGTTGGTGATGGTGAAGGTCCCCCCGGTGAGGTCGTCGGGCGTGACCTTCTTGGTGCGCGCCCTCTGCGCCACCTCCGAGATGCTCCGGGCCAGGCCCACCAGGTTCTTCTCGTCGGCGCCCTTGACGACGGGGACGATCAGGCCGCCGCCCTCGAGCGCCACGGCAACTCCGAGGTTGACGTAGCGCCGAATGAGGTTTGCCTTGTTGGCCTCGTCGAAGGCCGCATTGACCTCCGGCATCTCGAGGAGGGTTTCACACACCGCGCGCGCGAGGAAAGGCATATAGGTGAGGTTGAAGCCTTCCCGCTCCTTGAAGGCTGCCTTCGCCTTTTCGCGCACCTCCACGGCCGGGGTCCAGTCGACCTCGACTGCGTTCCAGGCCCGTGCGGTTTCGAGATGGGATGCCACCATGTGCTCGGCGGTTCGGCGCCGGATGTTGCTCCACGGCACGAGCTCTTCGCGCTCGCCGCCAACCTCCGGCTGGGCCGCGCCGGCATCCTGCTCCTCTGCGTCCCCGGTCTCCTTCGGGGCGGGCTCGGCTTGCTTTCGCCCTTCTTCGGCCTGTTTCTCGGCCGCCTGAAGGACATCCTGCTTGCGGATGCGCCCGCCGGTCCCGGTTCCCTCGACCCCTTCGAGGTCGACGCTGTGCTCGTCGGCGAGGCGCCTCACCAGCGGCGAGATGATCCTGCGCTTGGAGGTATCGCCCGCCCCGTCCCCCGACGGCTGTGCCGCCCCGTCCGGGCTCTCCTGATCCGCCTCCTGGGTTTCGGCGGAGGGCTGCTCCTGCGGAGCGGCTTCGTCGGAGGAGTCGGCCCCGTCGGGTTCGGCTTGGCCTTCTTCGCCCTTGGCCTCGGCAGGTTCGGGCTCGTCTTCTTCAGTCTTCTCGTCGGCCGCCTCTTTGTCGGCGGACTCTTCCGCCTTGGCGTCGGCGGCCTCCTGCTCGGCGCTCTGCTCCTGGCCCTCGCCCTCGTCCTGCGTATCCTCGGCGCGTTCCTGCTGCTGGCCCTCGGGGGCGTCCGACTCGCCCTCTTCGTCCTCTGCTGCCTCGGACCCGCCGCCATCCTCCCCGGTGTCCTGGCCGTCCTCGCCCACGACTGCGATGGCGTCGCCGACCTTGGCGGTATCGCCCTCCTGGACGAGAATCTTCTGCAGCACGCCCGAAGCGGTGGAAGGCACCTCCGAGTCGACCTTGTCGGTGGAGATCTCGACCAGGAGCTCGTCCTCGTCGACCGTGTCGCCCTCGCTCTTCAGCCACTTCGTGACGGTCCCCTCGACAACCGATTCGCCGAGTTGCGGCATCTTGACCTCTGGCATGCGGTAAGCCCTCCCTTAGACGAAAGTCTGATGCCCGTGACCCTGCCGGACCTCAGGAAGCACACCCCAGATTACCCGGCCTGCACTCGCTCGGGGGGCGGCGCTAAGACCTGGACAAGGCGTTGCAGGGAAGCCCCGCCCCGGGCGGTCTGTGCTCGCCGCGCCGGAAGAAGGTCGCCCGTTCCTGCGTCGGGTAAACGCCCTAGGGGGAGCCGTGCAACGGTTTCCCGGCCAGCTCCATGAAAGTCTCCCCTATGACCTCCGAGAGGGTGGGATGCGGGTGGATAATCTCGACGAGCTCCGTGGGATAGGCCTCCCATGAGGTCACGAGCATTGCCTCGGAGATCAGGTCCGAGGCGCGCGGCCCGACGATGTGGACGCCTACGACCGCCCCGCCCTTCTGGGCCACGGTCTTGACGAATCCCTGGCCGCCTCCGAGCATCTGTGCGCGTGCGTTGGCCGAGAACTGATACTGCTTGGCTACCACGTCCATTCCCATCTCCTCCGCCTTCTGCTGGGTCAGCCCGACCGATGCGACCTCGGGCTGGCAGTAGATGCAGTGGGCGATGTTGCGGTAGTCGACGGGTGGAGGGCTCTGCCCCGCCATGCGCTCGGCGACGTTCTGGCCCTCGATGAAGGCGACGTGGGCAAGCTGCGGATGGGGATCCCAGTTGGCGTCGGGGACGGTGATCGCGTCGCCGATGGCGTAGACCGCGTCCACACTCGTCTTGAAGGTCTCGTCCACCGAGATGAAGCCCTTCTCGAGCTTGACCCCTGCCTCCTCCAGGCCTATTCCCTCGGTGCGCGGGCCCCGTCCGACCGCCACCAACATGCGTTCCCCGGTCAGCTTCTCGTCCTCGTCGCCCTTGGAGATGGCGACTTCGACGCCGGAGTCCGTCACCTCGGCACCCGTCACCGAGACGCCGATGTGGAACTCGATCCCCCGGGACTTGAGCGCTTTGAGCAGCGCCTTGGAGACCTCGAGGTCCTCGGCGGGCGCAATGCGATCGAGCATCTCGACCACGTGCACCTGGGCGCCGAACGACCTGTAGACGCTGGCGAACTCGAGGCCTATGTAGTTGCCGCCGACGATGATGATCGAGGACGGAATGTCGTTCGCAATGAGCCCGTAATTCGAGTTGTGGACCTTGTCGCCGTCCGCAGAGATGAACGGCAGGTCGCGCGGATAGGAGCCGGGGGCCAGCAGCACGGCCTTTTCGGCCTCGAGCCGGCGCTTGCCCTCTTCGGTGTCCACCACGACGGTGGTCGGGTCCGCCAGCACCCCTTCACCCTGGACCAGCTCCACCTTGTTGGCCTTCACGAGTTGCTGGAGGCCCCGGTACATCTTGTTGACGACGTTGTCCTTGAAGTCCAGGACCTTGCCCCAATCGACCCGAGGCTCGTCCTGGACGATGATCCCGAAGTCTCCTGCGTGACGGATCTCGTCGCTGAGCTCACCTGCGTGCAGCAGCGCCTTGGTTGGAATGCACCCCCGGTGCAAGCAGGTGCCACCCACCTTGTCCTTCTCGACCATCGCGACCGCCATCCCCAGGGAGGCCGCCCTGAAGGCTGCGGCATAGCCTGCGTTGCCGCCACCGAGGATCACCAGATCGAAAGAATCGTCTCTTTCTGCCACCGCTACCTCCACGGACTCGGAACGCCATCCGCGACGATAGCGCCCGCGCGCCCGGCCTCCGACGCCGGGAGCCCGAGGTGTGGGACGATTGAGGCATGAAGGGTGACAGGGTCGAGATCGTCGTCGACGTCGGGGACGGGACGAAGACCTACGAGATCATGGCCTCGAAGGCCGGACGGCGAATCGATGTCGCCAACCGGCGAGGCACGATCGAGGTCTCCGAGGTCACCCGCAACGGCGAGCCGGTGCGCACCGCCCGCTTCATGGCGGCACGCGTGGTGGCGCTGATCGAGTTCCCCGCCGACGACCCTGGCGCCCGAGGGCCGGAGCGCCCCCGCAACCAGCCTTCACTGCTGTAGCACGCGGCGCCGACGGG
>JALZJN010000132.1 GCA_030859735.1 Actinomycetota bacterium | reverse complement strand
CCCCAGAGTGCCATTAATGGCACTCTGGCGCCCCTAAAACCTCCAGTCCGGATTCTCGATGCCGTTGCTCGTGGTGCCGCTGGCCCCCGAGGAGACCGAGCGGCTCACCCTCGGCGAGCTCGATGAGCTTGCCTCTTGCGAGCGAGTCCTGTTCGAGCAGCCACAGCACCCACTGAAGGCCCGTCTGGAAGCCGCTGGTGTGGGGTGCGCGTCGTTTGATGACGAGCCCGGGGCCGGGGCGGATACCTGGGCTCTGGTGGCGGACCCCGGCTCCCCGCGCGTGCTGCAGCTCGCACGAAATGGCGCCCGGGTGTTGGCTGGTGCCGCCCGCCTTCCCGACGACCTCACCGCCGCACACGCGGCCCCCAACCTGCGTCGAGCCGGAGCCGCCTTCTCCGGTGTCGTCGCGGTCATGGCGCGTCTCCGCAGCCAGGACGGTTGCCCCTGGGACCAGGAGCAGACTCACGAGTCGCTCAAAGTGCACCTATTGGAGGAGGCGCACGAGGTCATCGACGCCATCGACTCGCCCGAGACCGAGGACCTCGCCGAGGAGCTCGGAGACCTCCTCCTGCAGGTCCTGTTCCACTCCCGGCTCGCCGAGCAGGAAGGGCGTTTCGACGTGGTCGATGTCGCCGCCGCGCTCACCGCCAAGCTGGTGCTGCGCCATCCCCACGTGTTCTCGGACTTGGGCGTGAGCGGGGCGGCCGAGGTTCTGGCCAACTGGGAGGCGATCAAGACCACCGAGAAGGGCAGGACCCATCCCTTCGACGGCATCCCCCGCACGCTGCCGGCTCTGCTCAAGACGGCCAAGATGCAGAAGCGGGCGGCCGCCTTGGGCTTCGGCGCAGGGGAGGAGGAGGCCCGCGCCCGGCTCGACGACGCTCTTGCGACCACCGCCACCAGGCAGTCCCTCGGAGAGGCCCTGTTCTGGCTGGTCGCGCTGGCCCGGAGCCGAGGACAGGATCCGGAAGGGGCTCTGGCGAGCTACCTGGAGAAGTTCCGCGCCTCCCTCCCGGCCCCCTGATACTGTTACTTAAGTTAAAGGAGTGACTGATGAGCGAGATTGTGGACGTACATGCGCGCGCCATCCTGGACTCCCGGGGCAACCCCACCGTGGAGGCCGAAGTGGTGCTCGACTCGGGAGCGCGGGGTCGTGCCGCGGTTCCCTCGGGAGCGTCGACGGGGGCCGGAGAGGCGCTCGAGCTGCGTGACGGCGGTGGGCGCTACGGCGGCAAGGGCGTCAGCCGGGCCGTAGACAACGTCAACGGAATACTGGGCCCACACCTGGTGGGCCGCGACGCGCTCGACCAGCGAGGGATCGATGCCTTCATGGTGGAGCTCGACGACACCGACAACAAGGCCTCGCTGGGCGCCAACGCCATCCTTGGCATCTCACTGGCGGTGGCCAAGGCGGCCGCGGAGGAGCTCGGCCTTCCCCTCTACCGCTACCTCGGGGGGCCCGACGCCCACCTCCTGCCGGTGCCGCTGATGAACGTCATCAACGGCGGCGCGCATGCCGACAACGCCCTCGACCTGCAAGAGTTCATGGTGGTGCCCCTGGGGGCGGCGTCGTTCTCGGAGGCGCTCGAATGGGGGACCGACGTCTACCGGACGCTCAAGAAGACACTCGATGAGAAGAACCTCGACACCGGAGTCGGCGACGAGGGCGGCTTCGCACCCGACCTCGGCGGCAACTCCGAAGCACTCGACCTTCTAGTAGGGGCGATCGAGGGGGCCGGCTACGAGCCCGGAGCCGACATCTCGTTGGCGCTCGATCCCGCCACGTCCGAGCTGAGGGACGGCGATGACTACGTCCTGGCATCAGAGGACCGGAGGCTGTCGAGCGAGGACATGATCGAGATGTGGGCGCAGTGGGTCGAGCAGTATCCGATCGTCTCGATCGAGGACGCCATGGCCGAGGATGACTGGACCGGCTGGGTGGGTCTCACCGAGCGGCTCGGCGAGCGGGTCCAGCTGGTCGGGGACGACCTCTTCGTTACCAACACCGAGGTGCTCGAGCGCGGCATCAGGGAGGGGGCGGCCAACTCCATCCTCATCAAACCCAATCAGATAGGAAGCCTGACGGAGACGCTCGAGTGTGTGCGGGTGGCCCAGAGAGCCGCCTACGCCACCGTCATCTCCCATCGCTCCGGCGAGACCGAGGACGCGACCATCTCGGACCTTTGTGTGGCGGTCAATGCAGGCCAGATCAAGACCGGCGCGCCGGCGCGTGGCGAGCGCACCGCCAAATACAACCAGCTTCTCCGGATCGAGGACGGCCTCGGCGAGTCGGCGCGCTATCCGGGCCGCCGTGCGTTCCGAACGCGGCCACAGGCGTGAACACTCTCTTGCGAACGGCTCGCGTGCGGCTGGGTGTGGGGCCGCAGATCGTCGCCGTCATCCTCATGCTCGGACTGGCGGGGGCGATGGCGATCGAGCCCACTCGCAGACTCATCGAGCAGCGGGACCGCATCGCGCTCATGAGCCAGGACCTCGTGGCGATCGACGATGCCAACTCCGCCCTCGAGACGCGCATCACGCGCCTCAACGACCGGGACTTTCTGGAGCAGAAGGCGCGCGAGATGGGGCTCGTGCGGCGCGGAGAGAAGCTCTACGTGGTGCTGCCGCCAAGCCGCAAAGTGTTGCATCGCAGGGCTGTGCGGGCGGAGCGCAAGAATAGCCGGCCGGAGACTGCGAGCTGGCTCGAACAAGCCCTGCACTTCATCGGCGTAGGTTAGAAAGTAGGGAGTGCCACGCCGACTCGACCACAATGAGGACGACGCGGCCCTCGTCCGCTACCAGCTCGGCCGGCCCCCGAGAGGACGTTGGTCGGTCGCTCGCCGCTGCCATCTCGGGATCCCCATGGTGGTCGAGAACCATCCGCGCTTCGACGACGGCTCGCCGTTCCCCACTCTGTTCTGGCTGACCTGCCCGCTGCTGGTGAGGCGCGCCGGCAAGCTCGAAGCAGCGGGTTTCATGCGAGAGCTCACCGAGCGGTTGGCCGCCGACGTCGGTCTGGCCGCCCGGGTGGAGGATGGGGCGGCCCGCTATGTTGCCCGTCGCGACGCTCTCGAGGTGATCGAGCCGAGCTCACCGCCGGGCGGGGGGCCGGACAGGATCAAATGCCTGCACGCGCATCTTGCACACGAGCTCGCCGATCCTCCCAACGCAGTGGGTGGGATCACCCTAGCGGCCACGGGGTGGCCAGATTGCGTGGCACCGTGTGTAGCATCCCCGAATGAGTAAATGGGGCATCCCCAGTGCCGAGTGGTGGCCAGGTGACCATATAGAGCATCTGAACACCACTCGGCGTCTCGGGTGCGGATCGTGAGGGTGGCGGCAATCGACGCGGGGACGAACTCCGTGCGTCTCCTGGTGGCCGAGGACCATCCGGGAGGCATGCGAACCCTCGACCGCCGGATGGTGATAACGCGTCTCGGGCAGGGCGTTGATCAGAACCGGCGCCTGGCCGCGGACGCGATAACGAGAACCCTGAAGACGATCGCCGACTACGCCGCCACCTGTGGTGAGTACGACGTGCGTCGTCTGAGGGTTACCGGAACCTCCGCCGTCAGAGACGCAGGAAATCGGGACGATTTTTTGGGGGCCGTGAGAGAGCTGACGGGCCAAGTACCGGAACTGCTCTCCGGCGAGCAAGAAGCACGCGTCACCTTTGTAGGGGTTCTC
Source organism: Actinomycetota bacterium (assembly GCA_030859735.1). Lineage (GTDB taxonomy): Bacteria > Actinomycetota > CADDZG01 > CADDZG01 > WHSQ01 > JACDAL01. The sequence continues at coordinate 2,677 of JALZJN010000132.1, read as the reverse complement.
TCAGACCTCGCCGAGAGTGGGCCGATGATGGTGGTCGACATTGGGGGAGGATCGACCGAGCTGATCTACGGACGGGGTTCTCCCGAGAAACTCACGTCGCTCGACGTCGGCTGTGTCCGAATGTTCGAAAAACATTTGCATTCCGATCCTCCAGCAGAGTCTGAGCTTCAGGCGCTGCGCGCCGAGGTTTCGGATGCGTTGCAGAGCTTCAAAAAGGAATGTCCAGTGCCGCCGGGAACTAGGTTCGTGGGAGTGGCAGGAACTCTTGCGCAGCTGGCGACCCTCAAGAGTGGCCTGCCTCTTTACGATCCCGACGTCACGCATCAGATGTTTCTGTCCCACGGCGATGTTCGCCTGCTGGCCAAGCGGCTCGAGAGGTTGCCGCTGGCACAACGCCGGCGAATCACGGCCCTGGAGCCGGGGCGAGCCGACGTGATCGTTGCCGGTGTCGAGATACTTCTCTGTGTCATGGAATCGTTCGATGTTGCGGAGATCATGGTTTCGGAGAAGGACATCCTCGATGGGCTCGTGATCGAGTTGCTGGAACGATGACAGTCTTCTATTTCGTGCGTCACGGTGTGACGGCACACACGGGCCACAAACTGTCGGGCTGGATGCCGGGCATCCATCTGACAGATGAAGGGCGTCATCAAGCTGACGCTACAGCCGGGATGCTCGCGTCCGTTCCGTTCAAGGCGATCTATTCGAGCCCTATTGATCGGACGATGGAAACCGCTGCGCCGATCGCCCGACTGCACGGGCTCGAGATCGTGAAAGCGCCAAACCTCGGCGAAGTCGAATACGGCAAGTGGTCCAACCGAACCTTCAAGACATTGGTCAAGACCAGGCTGTGGGAGAAGGTGCAACGCTATCCATCGGGTGTCCGGTTCCCCGAGGGGGAAACACTGCGAGAGGTGCAGACGCGTGCGGTCGAGGAAGTCGAGGAAATCGCGGCGCGGCATCGTAAACAGATCGTCTGCTGCGTATCTCACGCCGATGTCATACGGTTATTGGCGGCCCACTATCTGGGTGTTCATATCGATCTGTTTCAACGGCTTACGGTGGCACCGGCATCGGTTAGCGTAATTGCACTGAACGACGGGAGGCCTTTGGTCGTCAGCCTCAACTCAGTTCCCACGACTCCAGCGAAGGACAAGCCATAGTGATCCCAGATATCTTTACGACCGATTACGTCGGGGAACCGGGCCGGCGGTCGTTCTATCTGCAAGCCCGGGGTGCCGAGGGCCTGCTTTCCTTTCCGATCGAGAAGCAGCAGGTCGTCGTTCTGGCCGAGAAGCTGCGCGAGCTCCTGCTGCTGGTCGACGGGGAGGACACTGTGACCTCTGCGACGGCCGGACGCGATCCTGCGCTGGCGTTTTCAGAACCGGTGAACGACGAGGAGCAGATCGGCACCATCGGACTGGCCTACGAGGAGGATGCCGATCGCGTCGTCGTCCTGCTCCAGCCCATGCAGGAGGAGAGCGACGAAGGCGAGGTTGAGCTCGATGAGTCATCCGGAGTCCATCTCGAGCTGCGGCGTGACCAGGTGAGGGCCTTTGTGCTGCATGCGATCGCGGTCGTGAACGAGGGCCGGGCGATATGCCAGCTCTGTGGACTCCCGATGGATCCGGCGGGCCACAGATGCCCGGCCTCGAACGGACACCGGCTCAGCGACTAGCGCGGACCTGATGTCCTCTGCGGGCGACACGGTAGAGCTGCTCAACAGAGGAGAGGTCGAAGTTCTGGGCCTGCTCCCCTATTCGTCCAACTACGTCTTTCTCACACGAGTTTCGGGTGACGGAGAAGAGGTGCTGGCCGTCTACAAGCCCACGCGCGGCGAACGACCGTTGTGGGACTTCGCCACCGGCACCTTGGCCGCACGAGAGGTCGCGGCATTCATGTTGAGCGATGCTGCGGGCTGGGGCCTCGTTCCACCCACGGTGTTGCGTCCGGACGCACCAATGGGGGCCGGGTCGTTGCAACTCTTCATCGAGCATGATCCGGAACGCCACTGCTTCGTGCTGGCCGAAGAGCGACTCGACGACCTTCGGCCCTTTGCTGCATTCGATACGGTGATCAACAATGCGGATCGCAAGGGCGGCCATGTCGTCGAGGACTCCGAAGGCAAATTATGGGGAGTGGACCACGGGCTTTCCTTCAACATCGATCCCAAGCTTCGCACGGTGTTGTGGGCGTTCGCAGGCGAACGGCTCGATGTGGCACTTAGAGCGCGGCTTCAATGTCTGCGCGACCGCATGCGACGGCCCGAAGGTGTGGGGCCGGAGCTTGCGCGCTTGTTGAGCCGGGCCGAGCTGGCCGCCACTCTGAATCGACTGGAGGGTCTGCTGCGTAGCGGGCGCTTTCCCGAGCCGGATCCGACCCAGCATCACCTACCCTGGCCCCTGCTCTGAGAACATGAGAGGAGCGGGCCCCCGTATCCCAACCGGTAGAGGAAGGGCACTTAAAATGCCTACAGTGTGGGTTCGACTCCCACCGGGGGCACCAAATTTTTGTCGAGTGATGGATAAAGGTTGTAGAGCAACCATTAATGACCACTCGGCTCGTGAAGAGCGGCGGCGGCCTTCTCAACCTCGCAATGCTCGTCGCTATAGTCAGGCGCATGGCAAACGGGGCGGTGCGAGAAGGGCCCGGCTCGGCCACGCTCGTGGCGTTCCTG
>JALZJN010000125.1 GCA_030859735.1 Actinomycetota bacterium | reverse complement strand
GAGGAACTCGTTCCACCCCGACGGCAGCCAGGTCTTTGGGCTTGACGCGGATCAACGGTTCGCCGGTGGAGATCCACTTGGGGCGGGCCTTCTTGCCGATCGGAGTCCTGGTTGTCAGCACCCGGTGGAAGACGACCCGACCGATGAACCGCATCAGTACGCGGGCGGGAACGCTTTCGGGCCGGAAGGGGATCGCACCGTTGCCGGCTCCCGAGAGCGATACCTTGTGGGTTCTCGCCAGCTCGATGGCGATCTCGGCGCCCGAATTACCTGCACCGACGACTAGGACGTCTCCTTCCTGGAGCTGTTCCGGATTCTTGTACTCGGCAACATTGAACTGGACGATCCGCGGATCAAGCTCGGACGCGTAATCGGGAACCCGAGGCCGTTGCCAGCTCGACATCGCGACCACCACGTTGTCGGCCTCGAACCGTCGATCCCCCGAGGTCGCGACGAAACGATCTCCTTCCCGAGTCAGTCTCTCTACTCGGACTCCGGTCTCCACCTGAAGGTCGAACTTCCGCGCGTATGACTCGAGGTAGTCGGCCATCTCGTTCTTGCTTGGGAACCCCCAGTGGAATCCGGGGAAAGGCATCCCCGGCAGACGATTGAAACGATTAGGAGTGAACAACCGGAGTGAATCCCACCGGTTGCGCCACGCGTCCCCGATGCGTTCGTTGGCGTCGATGATCTTGTACGGGAGATCACGCCGCGACAGCTGGTACCCCGTCACCAGCCCGGCCTGCCCACCTCCGATGACCAGAGTCTCCACGTACTCACGTCCGTCTTGGCCAGCCAAGTCACCCACCCCCATCAACCGATCGCCGCCGGGAAGATCCCGGGGATCAACCCGGCATTGGCCTATACTCTAAATTGGAGTAAATGTATACTCGCGTTTGGAGTATGTCAAGGGAAGACATGGCTAAGCAACTGACCACCACTTCGTATGCAGTACTGGCCCAGGTCGCCGTGCATCCCTGGTCCACATACGAGCTGGCGCAGCAGCGGGTCCGCTACTTCAGATACGTGTGGCCGCGAGCCGAAAGTGCCATCTACCGAGAGGTGAAGCGCCTCTCTTCGATGGGCCTCCTCGACGGGAAAAAGGAGCACGTCGGGAAACGGGCACGCACCGTGTACTCGATCACCGACAAGGGGCGGGAGGCGCTGCGTGAATGGCTCGCTACTCCGGTGTCTCCGTTCGCCATGGATTTCGAGGCCATGATCCGTCTCTTCGTTGCTCCGATCGGGACCAAACAACAGATCGTCACAACGCTCGGCCAGGTCCGAGACGATGTTCGGGAGATGCTCCGGTTCGGAGGGGAGGTCAAACAAGAATTCCTCGATGGCCTCGCCGTCACCCAGGATCAGGTCTACATCCGCGCCCTTGCAGTGGACTTCTTCATCAGCCTCCTCAATACCGTCGGGGCGTGGACCGAACGAACCCTCGCGGAGATCGAATCGTGGGACGACCTCAGCCCCGATGGAAAGAACGAACGGGCACTCAAGAAGATCCGGGAACTGCCGGTTCCCACGCCCGAATCAGTGGAGAGGACACCGGTACCACCTCGAACTCAACTCCGACCGCGACGACACGACGGGCGAATCTGACTACGTAGCGAGAAGAGATCCGCGTCATGAGCAGGGACGAGATCGTTCCCACTTACTGGATTCCGCCCCTGGTTCGCGGAGTGTCAGGATCAGTGGGCCTAAGTGGATGCTATTCAAACCTCGTCGACGAGCTACGAAGCTTCACCTGTGATTCGATCTCGGTCCGGCGATGAGTTCCGGACCTCCCAACGGTCACAGAGATAATGGGCGATTCCGAAGCAGGACTCGCGGCAGACGTCAGTATGAGGCTAAGGAACAGGTAGGAGGTCCGCCATGGACACACCCCCGATCGTGTCGCCGGAGGAGTGGAAGGCCGCGCGACAGAATCTGCTGATTAAGGAGAAGGAGCTGACGCGGGCGCGTGACGCACTTGCCGCACGGCGCCGCCGGATGCCGTGGATGGCGGTTGAGAAGGACTACCGCTTCGAAGGACCGAACGGCTCGGCCAGCCTGCTCGACCTGTTCGAGGGACGGCGCCAGCTCATTGTGTATCGCTTCTTCTACGGGCCAGAAGTCACAACTTACGCGGAGGGCGGCGCGTACCCGGAGCGGGCGTGCGAGGGCTGCTCCTTCGTCGCCGATCAGGTTGCGCACCCCGCCCACCTGAACGCGCGCGATACCACGCTCGCGTTCGTCTCGCGCGCACCCCAGGCCGAGATCCAGGGCTTGAAGGAGCGCATGGGCTGGTTCATCCCTTGGTACACGCTCACCGACGACTTCGATGCCGATTTCGACGTGGACGAGTGGCACGGGACCAACGCCTTCATTCGCGAGGGCGATCGGATATTCCGCACCTACTTCATCGATAGCCGCGGCGATGAGGCGATGGGGAGCACCTGGAGCTATCTCGACATCACTGCCCTGGGTCGCCAGGAGGAGTGGGAGGACTCGCCCGAGGGCTATCCGCAGACCCCGCCCTATCAGTGGTGGAACTACCACGACGCGTACGGCGATACCGCGTGATCGCGCACATCGGCGGCGTTCCAGGCGAGGAGCTGATCCCGACGGCCGTCGGTGCCGGCTCAGACCGCGACGGGCATCTGTACGGGGACGCTGAAGACGAGATTCCATAACGCCTCGCCGCTCTACACAACGCTCATAACGCGCGCCAAGCGCGCGCAAAGAAGGTGCGGGGAAGTGTTCGGCGAGATGTCCGCTGACCTGCGGTTCTACTGGTGGACCTAATGTGGGCGGTGACGGGTTCGAACCGCCGTCTTCTCGGGTGTAAGCCGAACACTCTCCCGCTGAACTAACCGCCCTGGTCAGAATGGGCGGTGTCAATGGCCAGGCGGTCAGCTCCGTTGGAAGCCAGCCTGTCTCCAACCTCTCAGAGATAGAAATCGGATAGAAATCGGATAGATCGCTTTCCTCTCACCCCACCTCGCCTTATCGACAAAACCGAGAAATTCCAGAGACCTCTGCACAGACATCACCTCCCCATGGTCAGCGCGCCCACGGAGACCTCGGAATCTCAGAACCGCCCGACATCACCAGTAGACCCCGCGAAACCGCAGGTCGTCCGCGTTCCCTTCTGGTACGGAATCCCGCCCAGAAAACGAACCTGCGCATCATCCAAATCCTCACATCGAGAGAAGCCACGCTCCCGGTGCCTCTCCGAGGTGCACAGGTTCCACTCTTGAGCTTGAAACCTCAGGGAGACCTGGGAGAACGAATAACCTCGAAAACTCCCCCCGCAGTCACGAGTTCCTCCCGCGAAACCGCAGGTCGGGCAAGTTCGAATAGTGACCTGTTAGGAGCACTCTCTACATCTGTGCACCATCTCGGGAAAGGCTCGACTCGTCGGCATTCGGTGACGGGCAATTAAGCGCTGCAATGATGATTTTTGCCGGCGCGGCCGGTCTGACCTAAAAGGGGTCGCTATGAAGCAGCCTATAAGGGGTCGCTATGAAGCAGGAGGAAAATTCATGAGGAGGCTCGCGGTCATCGACTTCCTATCCCTGGACGGCGTGATGCAGGCGCCGGGTCAGCCGGATGAGGACACAGACGGGGGTTTCAGGCACGGAGGGTGGGCGGTTTCCTACCACGATGAGGATCTCGCGGAGAGTGTCGCCGACAGCATGGCGGCAACCGACGCCTACCTATTCGGTCGCAAGACCTATGAGAACTTCGCCGCCTACTGGCCGACGGCCCCGCGAGACATCCCCTTCACCGACCACTTGAACAACACCGCCAAGTACGTCGTGTCCAAGACTTTGAAGGATCCCGACTGGCACAACTCAACCGTGATCGACGGAGATATCGTCGAGGAGGTGCGCAAGCTCAAGGAGCAGGCGGGCAAGAACATCGCCGTACTCGGCAGCGGAGAGTTGGCTCAGACGCTTATCGAGAACGATCTCGTCGACGACTACTTCCTAACCCTCTACCCGCTCGTATTGGGCGGCGGCAAGAGACTTTTTCGCGATGATAAGCAGCTGAGGCGCCTGGAGCTCGTCGACTACAAGTCGACCAGCACCGGTGGCGTCATGCTCACTTATCGCCCTGCGGGATAGCACGCGCGAGGAAGAGCAACTACTCCAAGCTCGCGCCTTACGCAAGCAAGAGCGGACGGACCTGCCGGGGGGGCACTACGGACGATCGAACGCCCTATATGCCTGTCAAGTTATATGCAGCCGCCGGTACGAAGTGACCGGCCAGGGGGCTCGAAGCGCCCTCTACTCCGTCTTCCCCTAGGTAGGGAAGTATGGCAAGATGACAAGATGGCACGAGTAAAAACGACCCTCTCGATCGACGAGAGCCTGATGCGACAGGTGAGGATCCGCGCAGCCCGTTCTAACAAGAGTCAGTCAGAGGTTCTCGAGGCCGCTCTCAGAGAGGGCCTTGGCATCATCGAGCGGATCAGGGCCAAGGCCCGACTCTCGGAAGAAGAGGCTCTCGATGTTGCATCCAAAGCAGTCCATGAGGTCCGTGCCCAAGTCCGTCGCAAGAGAAAGTCTTGATCTATCCATATCCTCGTCGATGCCGACTGCCTTATCGCGGGAACGCTCACCTCAGAGGGGGCCACCAGCGAGCTTCTCGATCTCTGGCTCGATGGCGAATTCGAGCTGATCGTTTGCCCTCAGCTCATCCAAGAGGTCCTGAGGGCGCTCCTTCATCCTCGGATATCCATCAAGTACGACATCACCAAGGAAGACGCGGAGGGATTCGCCCAACGGCTCTTCGAGGAGGGCGTGCCGTTCGATGATCCTCGGGATCCGCCCCGCGTCGTGCCCGATGATCCAAAGGATGACTATCTCGTGGCGCTCGCGCTCACCGCCAAGGCAGAGTTCCTCGTGACTCGGGATCGCCATTTCGAGCAGGCTCGAATAAGAGGTCTACGGATCGTGAGCCCTCGCCAGATGATCCGGCGACTCCGAAACGAATAGTCAGCTTGCAGACAACCTCCTCCACTCACACGTCCGGCTACAAGACTTCAAAGGTCGTTTTCAGGGTTACGGCACCTTCGCGCGGCATGCGCCCCTTTCGTTCGGTTCCTGCCGGGGCACAACCAGAAGGGAACGCTTTTCTGGGGATTCATCCCGGACGAAGCGCAACAAGTTGTGTGGTGTCGATCGGTTGCTCGCTACAGCAACAGACAAAGCAGAGAATCGCGGCGCACCCGCTGCGGCTCTTCTTCCTGCGACGCTGTAACGAGCCCGGTCGATCGATCCCATTTGCCTCCGACTTGCGTGTAAGTTGCGACCATGGAGGTCGTCCGGGCGAACGAGCTCGAGATCGCCTACCAGCGCGTCGGCGAAGGACCGCCGCTGGTGTTCGTGCACGGTGCCGCCGAGGACAGCCGCGTGTGGCAGCCGCAGCTCGCCGCCTTGGCCGACGAGTTCACTGTCGTCGCCTGGGACGAGCCGGGGGCGGGCCGCTCCTCGGATGTGCCTGCGGATTTCGGCCTTGCGGACTACGCGAAATGCCTCGCGGCGCTGATCGAGGCGCTCGCGCTTGGCCAGGCGCACGTCGCCGGCCGCTCCTGGGGCGGCGCTGTCGTACAGGAGCTCTACCGCCATCATCCCGGACTCGTCGCGACCCTGATCCTCATCGATACCTATGCGGGCTGGAAAGGGTCGCTACCCGAGGAGGAGGTGCGTGCCCGGGTCGAGGGCGCGCGTCAGATGCTCGCAGCGCCCGCCGAAGAGTTCGATCCCACCTTTCCCGGGCTGTTCGCCGGCGGCCCGCCGGCCGAGTTCGTCCCGCTGCTCGAGGAGATCGGCGCCGCCGTCCGCCCTGAGAGCCTCATGGCGCAGCTGTTTGTGATGGCCGAGGCCGACCAGCGCGACCTGCTGCCCCGCATCGCTGTGCCGACCCTGCTGATCTGGGGCGAACTCGACGCGCGCTCACCGCTCACTGTCGCGCGCCAGTTCGAGCAGGCGATCCCGGACACGAAGCTTGTCGTGATCCCCCGCTCGGGTCACGGCAGCAACCTCGAGCAGCCCCAGCAGTTCAATGAGGCCGTGCGCGAATTCTGCCGCGCCCACTCGCCCCGTTAGACCTGAAGACCATGGGATTCGCGGACCCGCGATGCACTGCCTGCGGAGGAACCCGCTGCCCTAACTGCCGCGGCCGAGGTCTCCACCACGTGGAGTCACTGCTCACCGACTTACTGCGACAGCATGGCTCCACGGGGCAAAAGCCGAGCAACTCGCCACTCTCATCGTCGTCGCAGCGGACCAAGCGCGGACCAAAGCGGACCGCCGGGCGATCTACGAGGGTCAGTTAGGAAGTCCCATCTCAACGCCCCCACGGGACTTGAACCTCAAACCCTCCCACGACGATAGGTCCGTGGCGCGAAACGCCAGGTCGCGCCGGTTCCCTTCTGGTTGGTGCCCTGGCGGCGGGTACAGATCGACCCACATTTGCGTCCTTGTTCGAGCCGTCTCCGCCCTGACAAGCCTCGGGCCTGAGCAGACAAAGCCGAAATCGTCACACCTCGACGGCAGAATGACTGGGTGAAGGTTCGCGAGGTGATCAAGATGCTGGAGGCCGATGGCTGGGAGCTCGATCGATAAGCGGGTAGTAGCCATCGTCAGTTCCGTCACCCGGCTAGGCCGGGCACGATCACAGTGGCAGGTAAACTCGGAAATGATCTGAAGCGAGGCACGCTGGCCAGCATCCTCCGGCAGGCGGGCCTGAAAGGGGACCGTCCGTCATGAACGAATATCTGGTAGTCATCGAGGGATCAGGTGATTCCTTCTCCGCCTTTGCTCCGGACCTCCCTGGTTGCGTGGCCGCCGGTGACAGTCCCGAAGAGGTGGAACAACTCATGGGGGGAAGCCATCGCGTTGCATATCGAGAGCCTCCGGTCCCACGGCGAATCCATCCCTGAACCACAGAGTGCTGCGCGCTACGTGGCCATCTGATTCATCGCCAGTCCATCCCGCAGGAAAGCTTCC
>JALZJN010000115.1 GCA_030859735.1 Actinomycetota bacterium | reverse complement strand
TCATCGAATGCGCCGCCCGGGCCGCTCCGGACCGCATCTGCGTCGAGTTTCGCAACAAGACCTGGATGAGCGAGCGCAACCGGGAGCGCACGCTCGAATTCCTCGAGGGCCACGGCCTGCCCTATGTGTGCGTGGACATGCCCCAGGGCTTCGTGAGCTCGTTGCCCCCCATCGCCGAGGCGACGGCCGACATCGCGGTCGTACGCTTCCATGGGCGCAACTCAAGAGAGTGGGAGAGCGGCTCGGTGCAACGGCGCTTCAAGTACCTCTACTCCGAGGCAGAACTGGGCGAATGGGGGCCGCGCCTGGAGGGCCTGGCCGAGCAAACTGAGACAACCCACGTCCTCATGAACAACTGCTTCGCCGACTACGCGCAGACCAACGCGAAACAGCTTGCCGACATTCTGACCAGGGCAAACGCGCCGGTTGTCGTGCCGAACGCTCCCGAAAGCAGCTAGCACAGCGCTCCTAGTAGTCCTCGATAAAAGCGCTAGTCGCGATAGCTAGGCCCATCGGGACCAGGAACTGGAGTTGCACCGTTTCGGTGGACACCTTAAGACTGAGCACCAAGCTCAGGGAAGGGAGTCCACATGGGAGGAAAGACCCGGCGGCCGTATCCGGAGGAGTTTCGGGACAAGGCGATCGAGCTCGCTCGGTCATCGGATAGGTCCATCAACCAGATCGCGGACGAGCTTGGGGTCTCGGGACAGACCCTTCGGAACTGGGTGCATCAGGCCGAGGTCGACGGCGGCAAGCGGGGGGGCTTAACGACCGAGGAACGGGACGAGCTCCGGGCCCTCAAGCGGGAGAACAAGCGGCTTCGGATGGAGCGTGACATCCTGAAAAAAGCCGCGGCCTTCTTCGCAAAGGAGAGCGAGGAGCGCTAGATGCGTTCCGCTTCATCCTGGCGGAGAGGGCCAACTTCCCGGTGAAGGTCATGTCAGAGACCCTGGGTGTGTCGACCTCCGGCTTCTACGCGTGGAGGGACCGGCCACCATCGACTCGCGCCGAGCGTGACGCTGTCATCCTTGAGAAGATCCGCAGTGTCCATGCCGACTCTCGTGAGACCTACGGCTCTCCCCGCATCCACGTCGAGCTCAGAGACGACCACGACATCATGTGCGGCAGAAAACGGGTCGCCCGCTTGATGAAGACCCACGGCATCCGAGGCTGCTGTAGGCGCCGGAGACACTGGACCACCAACAAGGCTCGAGGCGTCGCTCCAGCTGCCGATCTGCTCGAGCGCGACTTCACCTCCGAGGCTCCCGATCGTCGCTGGGTGGCAGACATCACCTACGTCAAGACCTGGCAGGGTGTGGTCTATCTCTCGTTCGTGCTCGACCTCTTCTCCCGCCGTGTCGTCGGGTGGGCGATGAGAAGCGATCTCCGCACCGAGCTCGTCCTGGACGCTCTCAACATGGCGATCGCATCTCGCCGGCCCAACTCTGGTCTCGTGCACCACTCCGACCAGGGCTGTCAGTACACGAGCCTCGCCTTCGGCAAGCGTCTCAAGGAGTCGCACATCTTGTCTTCGATGGGATCGGTCGGAGATGCCTACGACAACTCCGCCGCCGAGTCGTTCATCGCGACCCTCAAGTGCGAGCTGCTGTTCAGGTACTCGTGGCCGTCGCGCACCGACGCGGAGCTCGCCATCTTCGACTTCATCGAGGTCTTCTACAACCGGAGGAGACGGCACTCGACGAACGGTCAGGTGAGCCCGCTAGTCTTCGAAGAGAGATACTGGAGCACGGTCGATCTCAGCAAGCCGCAGAGTGTCCACTAGAGCGGGGGAACTCCAAACAACGCAATGCAAAGGAGCTTGCCCCGCAGCCATTTTCGACGGATCGTGGGTTTCGCCCAGCACTATTTAACTTTCTCTGGGATGGCGATGAGTTTCGTATCGATACGGGGTCTGAACGGGTGTGGTCTAGATGACCGGACGATTCGATGACCCTGGAGGGGAACCATGCCAACACTCGACACATTCGCCGCCTTCGTCCTGGCCTCGATACTCCTGATCCTTCTACCGGGACCCAACCTCATCTACATAGTCACCCGCGGAGTCGCTCAGGGGCGGCGCCGAGCTGCGCTGATGTCGGCTTTGGGGGTCGAGGTAGGAACGCTCGTCCACATCATCGCCGCCGCACTCGGCGTTTCGCTCGTCCTCGCGCGCTCGGCGACGGCGTTTACGACCGTGAAACTCATTGGTGCTGCTTATCTGATCTACCTCGGCATCAAGGCTCTTCGCGGTGAGGACGCGATCGGCAAGGAGGAGACATCACAGGATGAGGTTCTGCCGAGGGCGCTGTTTCTCCGAGGGGTATTCATCAACGTGCTCAATCCCAAAGTAGCGATCTTTTTTCTCGCATTCTTCCCGCAGTTCATAGATCTTCAACGCGGTCCTGCTCTTCCTCAAACCCTCGTCCTCGGCCTCGTCTTCTTCGGACTGGCGCTCGCGCTCGACATGGCATACGCAGTGTTGGCGGGACGGGTCGGCGGATGGCTGCGCGCCCGGCCCCGCGTCCTCGGCTATCAGCGATTCGTAGCCGGGTCGGTGTACGTCGGTCTCGGCGCTATGGCGGCGTTAAGCAGCGCAGGCGGAGGAACGAGCAAGTAGCAGATGAGCGACACGGCTGAGAGGAGAGATAGGTCATGCGCGACGTCATTCTGTACATGTCGATGTCACTGGACGGGTTCGTTGACAGCGACCGTGAGCACCCCGGGATGGCGATTCCTGAGGGCGCCGAACTCAAGCAGTGGAAGCTCGACCGCATCAGCAAGGCGGGTGCCCACCTCATGGGCCGGGTCACGTACGAGCAGATGTCGTCGTACTGGCCGCAGTCGGACGACCCGTACGCGGCCCCAATGAACGACATCCCAAAGGTGGTGTTCTCCAAGACGCTCAGCGACGCCGAGGCGACCTGGCTGGACACCCACGTCGCACGGGGCGACCTCGCGACCGAGATCGCCGCGATCAAGGCCGACCCTGGCCCGGACGTCATCGTCTGGGGCGGCGGACGATTCGCCGGCGCCCTGGCGGCAGCGGACCTGATCGACGAATACCGACTCCTGGTCCAGCCATTGGTGCTGGGCCAAGGACTGGCACTGTTCGACCAGCTGCCGGACTCGCGACACCTGAACCTCGTCGAGGACATCTCGTTTCCTAGCGGCGTCGTGGTGCACATCTACCGGCCGCGCCGCATCTGAGGAGGGGAGGCACCATGGGTAAAGTGGTGGCGCAGGCGATCATGTCGCTCGACGGGTACGTCGCCAAGCAGGACAACACCATCGGCCGGTTGTTCGACTGGCTGCAAAAAGGCGAGGTTGAGATCCCGACTCCAGCTGGGGACTTCGCCGTCCACCTGACCCCGCCGAGCTCGGAACACTGGCGGCGATGGGTGTCCTCAGTCGGCGCACTGGTTTGCGGCCGGACGCTGTTCGAGGTGGCCGAGGGCTGGCAGGGTCGCCACACCCTGGACGTCCCCGTCGTCGTCGTGACGCACCGGGTCCCCACCGATTGGGTCGACGCGAACCCCGAGGCACCGTTCACCTTTGTGACCGACGGTGTGGCGGCCGCAGTCGCTCATGCACAGACGCTCGCTGGCGACCGCGTGGTCGCGGTCACCGGTGGCACCATCGCTCGGCAGTGCCTGGACCTGGGGCTGCTCGACGAGGTGGCCGTCGACCTCGTCCCGGTCGTGATGGGCGAGGGCAACCGCCCCTTCTTCGGCAAACTCTCGGCTGAGGACGTGCGGCTCGGCAATCCATCGGTCTGCGTTCAGGGCGACCGCGTCACCCATCTCGTGTTCCCAGTGGTGCGCTGACCGCTCATGGGGCGCCGGTGACCGCGCGTTAGTACTGATGAACATCTGGGTCTAGCGCATAGATCAGCTGCGCAAAACTGGATTTAGCACAGTGCGAATTAGGGTCTAGACAACTGCTTCAGAGACTATGCGCAACGCTCATTTGCGGGCTAGTCACGATAGATATCGAGATTCGCTCAACAGTGACCTGCGGAATCGAGGTCAAGCACAGCGCTAATCGCAGACTAGACAACTGCTACAGAGACTACGCACAGCGCAACGCAACGGAGCTAGCCGACATTCTCAAACAACAAGGAGCTCCCCTTACACGCCCATCACCACTGGACCGAATGTGACAGTTCGGCGTTGTCGTGGGTGGCAGCGGCCCGGTGCGTGCCGCTGTTCGCATTACCGGCGCTCGAC
>JALZJN010000103.1 GCA_030859735.1 Actinomycetota bacterium | reverse complement strand
GCCGGTCCGCGCCGGTACTGCCCTTGAGCTGGTCACGTCCAGCCCCCCCGCAAACCCGGTCGGCTCCACCTAGGGCCAGCACGAGGTCGTTTCCGCCCTTGGCCGAGATCACGTCGGCCTTGGAGGTGCCCTCGAGCCGGTCGTCTCCGCTGGTTCCGGTCACCGTGGCAGTCTTTCCGAGACAGACCGAGGCCCGGTTGCTAGGACCACGACCGCTCTCTTCGGTCGGGGGTGTCTCTGCGGGCGCACAGGACGAGATCATCAGGACGGCAACACACACACCCAGCATCAGGACTCGCATGCAATGATTGTCGCACGGGAGCCCTGTAGGTGAACGCAACGCATGGTGTACCCATACATGGTGTGCTCGAGGCTCCAAGACTCGCTGCTACGGGACCGCTCTCCCCCGTTCCCCACCGACATCGAGGTAAGCGCTGCGACCGCGTCGAAGCGCTCGACGGAGTCATAGGGGCCGCGATACGCTGCGAGCGCGTATCAGACTCTGTAGACGGATGAGCAGAGGGGAAAGGGGACGTTCATGAGTCAGCAGGTGGAGAGCCGAGAGCAGGTGAGCGCGCGCCGAAACGGAGTCGGCGTTGGGGCCCTAGTGTTGGGCGTGCTGAGCTTGGTCCTAGCGCTGCTTGTCCTATTTTTTCCCATCGCTGCGATTCTGGGTTTGATAGCGGTAATTCTCGGCTTTCTTGGGATCGGCCGTGCATCTCGGGGAGAAGCAGACAACCGCGGACAGGCGATCGCGGGTTTGATAACAGGTGCGCTGGCTCTCGCTCTGGCAGTGTTCTTCACGATCAGCATCGGGGCGTTCTTTGCTCAGCATCAGAACGATTTCAGACAGTTCGGCAACTGCATGCTGGGGGCGGACGATAAGCAACAGCGCAACGAGTGTGGCCGCACTTTCACCGACAAGCTGGATCAGCCGTAGAGGGCCGCAGGCCCGGAGCCCTCTACAACCACGAAACTCACCGTACTAGAGAGCGGCGTGCACTAACTGCCGTTCCAATCGTGTAGCCGAGCGCACTGCCACCGACTACGTCGATCGGTAAGTGCGCGCCGATGTAGATGCGCGCGATACACACCCCGGCGGCTGAAGCCCAGATTGCACGACTCGCGGAGGACGGCAAGTGGTTCGCTGCTACCGTCACCAACGCCATCGCCACGCCGGCATGGCCGGACGGAAAACCGCTACCGCCTTGTTCGCGCCCGTGAATCAGCACCTCGACCAGCAGCAGCGCAGGGCGCTCTCTTGCTACCAGAACCTTCATCGCCTTGGCGCCGCACCACGATACCCCTCCTGCCAAGGCAAGATCCTTCGCCAACGCCGGGCGCTGCTTCAGGAGGGCCAATCCGGCAGTCGTCGGCACGGCCGCAAGCGAACCCAGTTGCATGAAAGGAACCAACGCGATCCGAAATGACGCAGGAAGCTGATTCACAAGCCGGAAGAGCGACAGCTCGAGTCTGCTGATCCCAGGTGGCGCAGCAATCGCCGCGGATAGCGCAGTCGCAGCGACTCCGATCCCAACTCGAGAACTGAGTGGTTGCCTCGACTCTGTGTGGGCTATGGGCAAGGACGGAGCTGGCGTAGTTGGACCTCCTGTTAGGGATCTACGGATCCGGGGCTTGCGGTGGAGGCTACCTTGCGGGCGTCGAGTTAGCGATGCGACATGGATCGGGAGAAGATCAGATAGCGGCTCTGTCAGGAGATGCTCGGACTTGAATTTGTTTCAGGCAACATCGCCCATCTTAGTCCGGTCCTTGAGGCGAACGGCCACGAGCGCAACCCCCAGGAGCGCAATCCCCGCGACCAATAGCGCCAACGGCAGGCCGAGCCCGTCGGCTAGGTATTCCCCAATGATCTGCACCAAGAAGATGAAAAGACCCCCGGCTCCCAATCCGAGCAGAACCGTCTCTGCGAAAACAAGGCTCAGGTAGAGGAGCGCTGCCGCGGACAGCAACCCGAGCGCCAAACCCCATCCGTTCGGGCTCTCGAAGAACTCGAGAACGACCGCCTCGGAGCCGGCCAGCACGCCGATGGCACCCAACGCGAAGCCGGTACGCGCAGGGGCAAGCTTTTCAATGCGCGTGGACACGATCCACGCCGCCCCGGCTACCCACAGAAACAGCCCGAACCAGCCGTCACCTCCGGCGATGTCGGAGAGCCCACCGCAGAGGAATCCCACTCCAGAGGCCACTGCTATTTGCTGCAACGAGGTCCGTCGGTAGAGGTAGAGAAGACCGGCATAGAGAGACAGCGCGAGCCCGATGATCAGCGCGTAGCCGTCCTCCACATCCCAGAGGTCGGTGGCGACCACGTCGGCAAACCAACCCATTCCGCCGGCCGAAAGAAACCAGAGGACCGTGACGAGTCGATCGCGGATCGGGTTGCGGCTATCTCGTATCCACCAGCCGCCCGCCCAGAGAACGCCCGTCACAAGCGCGATGAGTCCCAGCTGTTCTCCGACGGCGAGATCCGACCATATTCGTGAGGCGATGAACGCAACCGCGCTGAGGGCGAATATCGCTCCGACGTAGGCAATGACCTCGGCCAGGGCCGGAATCACCGGAGAGCCGGAATCCTCGCGCATCTCGGCGGTCCGGATCGCTTGGGCCTGGTCTGCGGTGATAAGGTCGGCGCCCGTCCACCGTTCGAGCATTCGATCGAGGTCGTTCACGGTCCCTCCTCCAAATCGTCGAAGCTGTCGCCTTGACGCAGGGGAACACTTGAGAGTCTACGACACTCCCGAAGATTGCCTAGATGTGACCGCACGGCGGGCCCAGAGCGCGCCGTCAGGTACTCAGTCTCGAGATGGTGAACCGGACGAATCATGTTCCACCGGATCGGAACCGATTCCGCGAGCTGGAGGGTGAGAAACTACTGATGATCCCAGAGATAGCGGCGAATGAGAAACAGCGCCGTGCAAGGCGTTCAGTTATGTGGGTAGCGTTTCGGGTCCTAACTGGGCTATTCGGATTCTCTGAGCCGCGCGTTCTGGCTGACCGACTAGGCGGGCCTCGGTTGCGGCTGCGCAGTGGCACGCGCCTCCGGATGATTCCAAATCCTTAATGACAGCGGCCACAGTGCCACGATACCGGCCGCGCCCTGCAGGTAGAATTGAACCGCTCCCCAGGGGGACGAAGCGCGCGGCAGCCATTACGACGAGCGCTGCCACGACGAGACGGGTCAGCCGCGGGCTCAGAATCTGGCTGTCGGATATCCCCCTAGCGAAAGCCAGAACCCCGAACGCAAAGGTGACTCCGCCTGTCAAGAGGAGGGGGACGAACCACGGAAACAGGGCGGTCTGGGCCGCCTCAATGCCGGCTCCAGTCTCTGCGGCCGCCAGCGCCGCGAACTCCATTCCCGGCAGTATGGCGAACAGCGTGCTGCCCATGACGGTGAACGGGAGCGCGAGGGCGCTCCAGCGTTGCTCGCCCGCCTCACTCAGGTGGCTGCGAATTGCAAGGAACGCGAGAGCTGTGAATCCAGATCCCACAGCGATCGTGAGGTGCGAAAGCCCCCAGCGCGTCGTGTCGGCGGTGACCGCTGCAGATATCATCGCTTCATCGGGGACCGCGGTATACGGATGCCAGACGAATCCCACCAACAGCACCGCGGGAGCAATAGTAACGATTGCAGCCTTGAGTCGGGCTCTCGTCGCCTTGGTGTGTGTCATGGTTTCCGTGCCTTTCTCCCGGGGCACGCGCCTCGGCGTGTTGAGTCCTGCTAATCGATTTCTCCGGTCGTGAGGAGGTTACGACCGGCGGGCGATGCGGGAAATCGGGAGTTCTCCCCATGCCGCAAGCCCGTGCTGCATCGCAAACAGCGCAGTCCCGGCGCGCGTCGACACACCGATCTTTCCGTAGGCGTTCTGGATGTGACGGTCGGCCGTCTTGACCGAGATCCCAAGCGCCCGCGCGACCTGCTTCGTCTGCAGCCCTCGCGCCACCAGACCGACGACTTGAGCTTCTCGCTTGGTCAGCCCCGCCGGCCGCTCGATGCGCGGGATTTCCTGCCCAGACACCTCGAGCACTGCGGTGACGGCGTTGGCGTCCAGTCGTCCCGCGTTCGCTTCCCGGCCGAGAGTCTCGGCCGCCTGCTCCGGCGAGTGCGCATCGCGGTGAGGCCGCGGTTCGGTCATGGCGTGGTAGGCATCGGCGGCTGCGAGCACGCGCCCTGCCGGCGTTAGCGCTGCGGCGGCCATTCCTCGGTGATAGCCCGAGCCATCCAACCGCTCATGGTGAGTGGTGGCGACCGGTGCCAGTGCGGCAAGGAAGGGGGAGCGAGTGAGAACGCGTTCGGACTGATACGCATGCAATCTGATCCGCTCCCAGTCGTCCGGTGTGAGCGGCGCCGCCTTCTGCCAGATGCGGGCCGGAACCGAAACCCGTCCCACGTCGTGTACGAAAGCTGCGCGGCGAATAGTGACGATGTCGGCGGCTTCAAACCCGCAATGACGGGCCGCCGCCATTGCCAGCTTTGCAACTCCGGCCGAGTGACCGACCAGATATCGGGAAACGAGGTCGGCAAAATCGCCCACCGCTGCCAGTGCCTCATCTATCGCCTCGCCCTCGAGGGTCACCCGAGGGGTCGGCTCGCCGGCAAGCGTTTCCTCCCATGCCGATTCGTCGTCATCGAGCGCAAGGATCTGCGCAGCCTCGTCCGCGAGCCGCTCTGCTACGAGGGGATCGAAAGCGCCACCCCCTCGCTCGCGAATGACGCCTGCGGCAAACTCTTCGCCACCCAGCATGCGCTGGAAGGCCGCATCGCGAGCCACGTGAACGATCCGTACGGGCAGCGGGATGTCGTCGCCCCTGGCACGACCGGGCTGGCCCTTGCCATCCCAACGCTCGGCGAGATAATCGAACAAACCCTGCATGGACTTGGGGAGACCGAGACGAACGGTCAGCATCTGTCCCACCTCGCATTGAGCGGCGACGTGGCTCTTGAGCCCGGCAGCGGCTCGTGGAAGCCCACGTGCGATCTGAAGGGCGCGTATCGGCGGCGGGTTGCCTGGAGGAGCCAAGGCGCGCATGAACCCGGTCATCATCTCGAGCCGGGACCCGAACCTGCCGGGAGTGGCGTACGTCGTGAGCGCATCGTCATCGCCGAAGAGCTCGACAGCGAGCTCCGCGCCGGCGGTGCAGCCGATGTAGAACAGCAGACACGAGTAGTACGTCTGCGATGCGGTCTCCGAGTCGACCCCCAGGCGCTCGGCGAGGCGCATCGCGAACAGCGTGCTGTGCAAGCCGTGCTCCAGGGGCACCCCGATGCTGAGGTCGGTCGCCAGAGAAAGCGCCGCGATCACTTCCGCGGCACGAACTCGTTCCCCGCCCGGCGCCTCGTCTGACACCCTCTAACATTATCTAAGCCGCGTCCTCGCATACCTCGATGACACCTCGCAGTCGAAAGCGGGCTTGACCTTCGGCGGTTGTGCTCGTGGTGGAGGGTGAGCTGATCATTCATTGATCGTTGGTGACGACTATGGTGGCGTGATAGTGCCCGCGCGCCTCCTATTTGTGAAGGTCCACCACCCGTGTCCCGGGTTGGCTCCGGTACCTATGCGACACCATGACGGTTCTTCCGGGGCTAGCCTCGTGGCTGAGCAAGGGCGCCGAACTCCGTGGTGCGGTCTTGACAAGCACGATGGATCCAAGAGCAGCGCCCCGTCAAGGGTGATTTGGAGCGTGTCGCCGACGAGGCGGACGCCGACGGTGGACCCGATGAACCTGTTGCCGACGCGATAGCCGGTGCCGGCGAAGCTGATCGATCCATGTTTGTCCACGATCCGCAGCACCTCGCCGCCTTTGGTCGGTGGCGCCGCCCGGCTCACCTTGGCTCGGGGATCCATCCTGTCGTCGTCATCGACCAGGTGCCGCCTGGCGCGAGTGGCCACCACGACCCCTGCGTCTGAGGTGCAGCAGTCCGTCCGATGACTCGATCGTGGCGCTGGCTCGGAGGCCGAAAGCCGTGGATCAGGCAGGACATAGGTACCGGAGCCGTTGTCGCCCAGGAGCCGAAGCCGGGCCGGGCAGTGGGACACAGGTACCGGAGCCGATGTGGGACAGAGGTACCGGACTTCACACCGGAGCACGACACTGTCGGTGCCCCCGGCAGGAGCCGAAGGAAAGGGGCGACGGCCTGAGTCGAGGCTCACGTTCTCAATGGCATATTCCCTCAGGTAAGGACATCTTCACACATCGTGGTGGCTTGTCATCTCGAGACGCTGTAACTCGATGCGGGATTGAACGGATCGACGACGCCAGGCAGAAGTGGTGGAGCTTCCCGGGCTTATCCTGAAACCGGACCAGTGGGTCGAGCCGCCGCGGCAAGGAAATCCACTTGCTTGACGAGGGGCTTTGCAGCCCTTACTGGAATCTCCTAAACTGCCGAATCTGTGATGAAAGAGGAAGCCAAGTCCGGGATCGGGGCCCGAACTTAGTCAAGTATATCCCACCCGTATTAGACGCCCTCAGGCGCATGGGTGGCTCTGGGCGCCCTGCGGAAGTGCGCGAACTCGTAGCCGAGGTACTCGCGTTACCGAGCGAAGTGCTTGACGAGGAGTTGACAAGCGGTAGCAGCAGGTTCGAGAACCAGGTTGCATGGGCCCGCTTTTACCTCGCCAAGGCCGGCTACATTGACTCTTCCAAACGGGGAGTCTGGGCATTGACCGAGAAGGGCCTCGCAGCGGGGGTTATGGGCCACGATCAAGCCCTGCATCTCTACAAGACCATTCATGGGGGATTTGCCGGTAAGCCAACTGGCCCAGCAGTCGACTCAGGGGAATCGGACGCCTTCGCTCCGGAGGAAGCAGAGACCGCAGAGACGCTCCGGGCGAATTGGCGCCAGACCTTGATTGAGCTCGTTCAGTCACTTCCATCGGACGGATTCGAGCGTCTCTGTCAACGCTTACTGCGGGAGGCCGGTTTCGAGCAGGTCACCGTTACGGGCCGGTCTGGTGATGGGGGCCTCGACGGAGTTGGGATGCTGCAGGTGAACCCGTTCGTAAGCTTCAGAGTGCTTTTTCAGTGCAAGAGATACTCGGGTAGCGTCTCACCGTCGCAGGTGCGTGACTTCCGCGGAGCCATGCAAGGTCGCGCAGACAAAGGAATCATCCTCACAACTGGCACGTTTACGTCGGAAGCTAGGAAGGAGGCAATTCGGGACGGTGTTCCGGCAATTGAACTTGTTGACAGAGACAAGCTCATCGAGATGTTTGAGCGTCTAGAACTCGGCCTCCGTCAGCGAATCGCTTTCGAGGTCGACACATCATTCTTCGACCAGTTTCTCCTTTGAACGGTTTTGGTAAGTGGCCAGGGGGCCAGCGCCTGTAGTAGAGGCTCGCGTCTCGTCACTCAGGAAGACTGTCACGGTTGTCGAGCGTGATGGAGCAGCTGCTATCAGGGTGGTCCAGCCGGTTACTGCGGCGGCGCGCTGCCGTGCCGGTGCGCCACCTTCCACGCATCGTCCTCACGCCGGTAGATCTGCGTCGCGCGCAGGGTATAGGTGCGCGGCACGCCATTGACAGACGCGGAGGTGTGCTCGAAGCCGACGGTGTACGCGACGTCCCCCAGCACCTCGGCTTCGATGAGGTCGAATTCGTACGACGTGCAGTCCGAGAAGCTGTCGGCGAGGTGAGCGAAGAGCTCGTCGAGCGCCTGCTGCCCGCTCGCGTTCTTCCAGGCGCCGAGCACGGTCACCGGGTCGGTGCGGGACCAGATGGCACGGCGCGGTCCGGCATCACCATTGTGAATGGCCACCTCTGCCTCCCTGAGAACCGACCGAACCCAGGTGAGGAACTCCTCGCGGTCGCTCATGTCCCAATCATGACATCGGTAGCCTTGACCACCGCGCGGTGGCCGGACTGCCCACCTCGACTATGTCGAGCCAAGCTATTACGGACGAGCCGGGGCCTGTCTTCGAGCCCGCGGCGAGCCCACTGTAGCCATCCGGCAGCAACGGCGGGGTCACCTCGGAACATCAGAAGGTCGTTGGCGACACCTGCAGCCGTCCGTGCGACTCCCTCCGCGTCGGCACGTTCCCGGAACGGCCGGTAAGCGCGCTCCCGAGCGTCGACGGCCACTCGGGCATCCTCGAGCAAGGAGGCCGCGGCGCCCAAACCCTCCAGAGCCTCGGGACTGTCCTCTTCGAGTAGAGCTCCTCGAACGCTCCCCACGCCTCCTCCCATGACCAGGCGTGAAGTGCTTTCCGGCCCCGATCCACCGCGTCGTCGCCTGCCATGACCTCAATCGTAGTTTCACCTGCCCGCAGGAGATAGCGAATGCGCGGATGGCACGTGGAGCCGGCACCGTGCTGCGAGGTGGTGTCAGGGATCCGCGTGTGCGACGCTTGGGTGGCGCTGCCCTTTCGGCCTACATCTTGCGTCTTTAGCTGGTCAGAGCGCATGTCGCCGCGCGCTCACCCGCCTAAGGGGCGGCCTCCGCGGAGCTTGGGACTCTGAGGGCGAAGAAACAGCGGGCGCTGGAAGCCGCGGAGAAGGAGCTGGCGCAAGTGCCCGACCCGCAGTCGGCCGAAGCGCTGGTTGACGCTCGGTCGCTCTGCACGTGGACTGGGAGCTCGTGGGCGACCAGGACTTCCGGGCGCTGCTCGCGGCTCTCGACTTTGAGGCGAGTTACGACCCGACTAACCGCGAGCTGACCATCAGGGTGACGTTGGTTCCCGAGCTGACGGACCCTGATGGGCCGCGCTCTCCCCTTTTGTTCGTGCTCCTAACAGGTCACTATTCGAACTCCTCTGACCTGCCTGCCATCCTCGATGACGTCTTGTGAGTCCGGACAGATCGTGCACCAGAGTTGTGCCCTGGAGGTTGCGGAACCTAGGGGGGCGGGATGTTCTGGTTCATGCGGAAGAAGTTGTCCGGGTCGTACTTCCCCTTCAGGGACTTCAGGCGGTCGTACTTCTCGGCACCGTAGGCCTGCCGGACGCGGTCTTCGCCCTCTTCCATCAGGAAGTTGACGTAGACGCTCGTATGGAAAGGCGAGAGCGCCGTCCAGTACGACCGGGCCCACTCCCGTTCCTCGTCGAACCCGGCTGCCGACTCGGTATTCC
>JALZJN010000048.1 GCA_030859735.1 Actinomycetota bacterium | reverse complement strand
CGCCTAGTACATGCGGCGTAAGGAATCTATTGCGTACTGCAATGTCACGGCGCCCCCCGAAATGGCTAACTCGTCACATCATTCACAAACTCGCTGGATGAGCGAGGCGGGAGGAGGTTGCCATGTTTTTGGCTGTGCAGGCCTGGGTGGAGTCGCGGGCGACGAAGACGTTGGACCAGCGCGGGGTTACTGCAGCGGAGTACGCGCTCCTGATCGCATTGATTGCAGTCATCGTTGCCGTGACGATAGAACCCCTTGGACAAGCGATCAGCTCGGTGTTCCAAGAAATGACAGGCGCACTGTAGAGCCAAGTCTCCGTTCCCGAGAGGGAGGTTCCGAGGTGGCGAGGCTCGGTGGGGGCGCCGTGGCGCGAGAACGATCGTGTCGCCCTAACCTCCGCGGTGAACGCGGCGCGGCGGCCGTCGAGTTTGCGCTGATCGTTGGCCTGCTGCTCACCATCCTCTTCGCGATCGTGCAATTCGGGCGCGCCTACAGCGAGGTCGTTGTTCTGACGGGTGCTGCCCGCGAGGGGGCTAGGTTGGCCGCGGTCCGAGAGAGCACCGGCGTGGTCCAGGGACGCGTCATCGAGGCGGCCGGTCCCTATGACGTGAACGGATCCATCTCGGTCAGTACGCAGTGTAGCGACACCAATCAGGGTGAGCCCGTGACGGTTAGCTGGACGCAGACCATCGTGATCGACCTCAAGCTGCTTCCGTCCATGACGGAGCAGGCGGAGATCGAGGCGGTCTTCCGTTGCGAATGATGACGGCCTCAGAAGAGCGCGGCGCGGTACTTGTCTTCGTCGCGCTGTTGCTGCTCGCGATCTTCGGCATGGTGGCACTCGTCGTCGACGCGGGAGCCATGCTGGTCAAGCGACGAAAGGTGGTCGCCGCCGCAGACTCGGCGTCGCTCGCAGCAGCACAATCGTGCGCGCGCGAACAGGGCGACGCCGCGTCGCAGGCAAACACATACGCATCGGGAAACACCTCCGACGCAGCGCTTGTCGCCTTCACGCCGGTCGGGTGCGATTCCTCTGCCTCTGCCGGTTCAGTTGCAGTGACTTACGGAGCGAATCAGGAACTCTATTTTGCGCCGATCCTCGGGTTCGACGAGACTATGTCTGTCGAGGCGTCGGCTACAGCAATGTGGGGGCCGGCGCGCAGTTCCGAGCCCATTCCTCTCGCCCTGAATCTCAACGACCCCCGGGCCTGTTCGGCGAGCGCCTGCAATCTCTGGCTGGATCCCTCGGTTGCGGGCGGCTTCACCAGAGGCGATGCGGGAGTACTTAACCTGAGCCAGTGGGAGGGTGGCAGTTGCAGTCGGAGTGTTTCCAGTTCGCAGCTCGCAAGGTGGATCAGCGGGTCGGACACCGAGAAGGTTATGCTCCCGGCTACTCCCTGTGCCGTGACCAGGGTCGATTCCTCCCGACTGGTCGGCATGCTCTTGGGGCAGGTCGGCCGAGACAAGGTGTTTGCGGTGGCCAACGGTTACAGTGGTGGGCGATTCAGGGTGTCGGGCTTCACCCCACTCCGCATCGAAGGCGCAGTCCTGGCGGTTGGGGCCGTCACCGACGTTTCGTGCGGTGATGACCTGGTTCATTCCTTTCCGGACCGGGGCGCCACGCTGGACATCAGCGGCGCAGTACTGGCTTGCATGCTGGAGAACAGCGCTGACAGTGTGTCGGTCCGACTCGACAGGGGCGGCTCCTGCTGTTCGCAGC
This sequence comes from Actinomycetota bacterium, assembly GCA_030859735.1. Lineage (GTDB taxonomy): Bacteria > Actinomycetota > CADDZG01 > CADDZG01 > WHSQ01 > JACDAL01. Next base: position 1,198 of record JALZJN010000048.1, on the reverse strand, counting down.
CGCGCGATTACATCTTCAATCCCTCAACCAACGTCATCACCTGGAACTCCCAACGAGATGGTGACGACGTGCGAATCGGGATCTCCTGGACGCGCGACGCGTTCACCGGCGATTGCGGAATTCAGGAAGTCACTGGAAACGAGATCTGTCTTGCCGTTTCATGGCAGGGACCAAGCGTCGGTGGAACGGAGCCGTTGGAGAGCGGAGCCAGCGACTATGGCGTCCGCGCGGTTCGACTCGAGGAATAGCAGAAAGGCCGGAGGAAAATGAGATCAAGAGGAACGGTTGTCGCACTCGCCATGGTTTTGGCTGCGACCGCGACACTGGCCGTTTACCTGTACATCCAAGGGATCCGTGATGCGGCGAATTCCGGTGGTGACAGTGTTTCAGTAATCGTGGCAAGCGAGGACGTGCCGGCGGGTGCCACCCTCAACGATCTCATCTCGGAAGGACTCTTTACCAGAATGTCAGTGCCCGAGGACCTCGTCGTGCCGGGTGCGGTCACATCGCTGACGCGGCTCGACGGGCGGGAGACGAGTGCAGGAATTCTGGCAGGCGAGCAGGTCAGCACCGCCCGCCTGCGCGGCGGCTCCGGTCAGGTGCCGGGCGGCGCGCTCGGGATACCCGAAGGTCACCAGGCTCTAACCATTCCACTCGAACCCGCCCGCGTAGCTGGCGGAGCGGTGCAGTCGGGAGATCACGTGACGGTCTTCGGGACCTTCACCGGATCGGGACAGTCGCGCTCGGCGGCAACGGTGACGATCGTTCCCCATGCAAAGGTACTGGCCGTGGAGGCTCCGAACGACGGAGAGGCGCTCGGCGGAAACCAGGGTGAACTCCTGCTGCTCACGCTCGCCCTCGAGCCTCGGGATGGGCAGAAGGTGGTGTTCGCACTCGAGGAGGGCTCCATCTGGCTCTCGCTCCTCGCTCCCGAGCAGGAGGGGATTGCGCAACCTCCCGTTTCGTTTGGCGAGGTGGTCGAATGAGCCGCCCGATGGTAGTCGCAGTCGGTCCTCCTCAAGCGTTCAAGATACAGATAGCGCAGGCCCTCGAGGCCGACCCCGAGGACATCCATTGGGTTCCCACAGTCACCGCCGCGGAGGAAATGCTCGGCGAGAGAAACGGTGGCCGGACGCCGGGTCTGCTCATTCTGTCCCCAGAAGTCAAGGATGTTGACGCGCTCGGCATGGCCGAGGTC
>JALZJN010000039.1 GCA_030859735.1 Actinomycetota bacterium | reverse complement strand
GCGGCTCCCGAAAGGTCCTGATCCAGCACCGCCAAGCGAAAACCGTCCGCATCGAGCCGATCTGCTATAGCGCGTCCTATGCCCGAGGCCCCCCCGGTCACCACGGCGACGGCATCTGCGGTCATGCTCTCACCTCCTTGGAAGCTCGAATGGTGCCGGGCACATTACTACGAGCCGATTCTCGCAGAGTGGTCAAACGCGCGTAACGGACGATCGGCCACCGAATCGGTCGTAAGAAACGCGTTGTCGACGATCGAGCATCGCCCGCTCTGCCCGCTGTCGCGCGTCCGCCTCTGCTCGCTGCCACTCGCGCGCACTACTATGAGAAACCGTGAGTGTGACCGGCGGGGATCTGGTAGCCCGAACGCTGAGGGCGTTTGATGTCGACGTCGTCTTCGCCCTGCACGGTGGCCACCTCGACGCGTTGCTCATGGGCTGCAAGCGGGCCGGCATACGCCTTGTTGATACCCGGCACGAGGCCGCCGCGGTCAACGCCGCGGACGGTCATGGGCGCACGAGGGGCGGATTGGGCGTCGCCTTTGCCACGGCTGGAGCCGGGTTCTCGAACGCTTTGGCGGGACTGGGCCCGCCTCATGTCGATCGCACGCCTGTTCTGTTGATAACAAGCTCTCCGCCGCTAAGAGACGCCGAGACCAACTCTCTGCAGGGATTCCTCGACCAGATGGGTATGGCCGCACCGCTCGTAAAGTGGGCTCAGCGAATCACCGTTGTGGAGGAGATTCCCCGGCTCGTCGGGCTGGCGATCCGCAAGGCGCTGAGTGGAGCCCCCGGTCCGGTAGTGGTTGAGATCCCCATCGACATACTGTTCGGCGCGACGGACGAGAGCCATGTGGAGAAAGGCGGAGCGGCGCGTATCGCGCTGCCTCCTGCCCCCTCGCAACAGGGGATAACGGGCGCGCTCGAGCTCCTACAAGAGGCGCGGCGTCCGGTCGTCATCGCCGGCGGGGGCCTGCGGGGCACGGTGCCTTGCGCTCCTCTTGTTGAGTTCGCAGAGCTGAGTGGGATTCCCGTGTTCCACCCCGGGATGATCATGGGAGCGATGCCGGCCGATCATCCGCTCTACGGCTATGCGGCCCCCAATCTTGCGACTCTGATAGATGAGGACGCCGGACCCGACCTGGTAGTGCTTCTCGGGACGCGCTTTGGCTTCTACCTGGGAGGACGCGGCGGCTCGGTCGTCCCCCTCGACACCAAGGTCATCGAGGTGGACATCGATGCCTCGGAGATCGGCCGCTTGCGACCGTTCGATGTCGGCATCACCGCAGACGCGACCGAGACGCTAAGAGCATTGAATGTGGCAGGAAAGGCGCAGGAGTGGCCCGACTGGAGCGAGTGGGCCGGCCTCGCCGCAGGGACCCATCGGCGCGCGCCGGCGTTTGCGGAAGAGCCGCTCGAGGTCGGGGGCCGCATGCACCCCTATCACGCACTGCGTGAGGTCCTGAGATCTCTGGAGCCCGACCTGAATCTGGTGGTCGACGGAGGCGAGATAGCGGCCTGGGTTGCGATGTCGCTATATGAGGCGCACCCGCATCGCGTGATGGGCTGCGGCTATCTCGGCTACCTCGGGATAACGCCGGGCTTGGCGATCGGCGCAGCCCTGGCCGAGCTAGAGCGGCCCGTCGTCCTGCTGATCGGGGACGGCGGGATGGGATTTCACATCCAGGAGTTCGACACTATGGTGCGCCATAAACTCAACATCACGACCATAGTCGTCAACAATGTGGGCTGGGCCATGTCCTTCCACGGCCAGGACATCCTCTTCGGAGAAGATGGGGAGATCATCAGCCGGCTCGCCGATACCGACTATGAGAGAGTCGCCGCCGGGTTCGGGGCGCACGGCGAGCGCGTGAGCAACTTCGAGGACGTAGGGCTTGCCGTCAAACGGGCGCTGGATCACGACGGCCCCTCGTGCATAAACCTCGCCGTGTCCGGCGACGTGGTCCACCCAGTAACTCCCGGGATGCTGGGTAAGTCGGGAACGGCCGACGGCACCGTCCTGCCTTACTACGACAACCTCGAGGAGTAGCGCCGACTCTATTTACTCAGTGCATCGCCGGCGGCCAGTGGGCGGCCGGCTCGGACTCTCGAGCGGGGGAGTTCGACTGCTCGGGAAGCAGGTCGACGGTGTCGGCGCGCAGGCCCCGCCGCAGAGTCTCCAGCGACAGCACCTCGTCGGGGGCGATGTTGCCGAGGTTGGCGTCGGCGCCGATGCGCCGGATGAACCACGCCTGCTGGTCCTTGCGCGGCGTTTCGAAGATGATCTGCCGGGCGGGGACGCTGTCGATGATCGAGTCCACGAGGTCTCCATGCACTTCCCCTCCCGATGAGAAGAGCCCAACCGTGCCGCTTTCCCTGCCCTCTGCAATGACCAAGCTCGATCCGGCCTCCAGGTCGTCCAGCATCTCAGCCACCCACTTCTCGGTGACGATCGGCTCGTCGGGGTTCTTGGAGCCGACCTCGGAGATAACCCGGAACTCCCGGGCGAGCTTCGCAATCACCTCCTGCTTCTGAACGGCGGTCATTCCGAGCGCGCCGTTCGACACCTCGACGTGATCGAGCCCCAGGCGGTGAAGCCAGGCAATGTAATCGTCCAGACGGTCTTGATACACGACGATCTCGAGAAGTGTTCCGCCGAGGCAGATGTTGATGTTCGCGTCCCGACACGCCGCAACCTTCGCCTTGACTCCGGAGGACACGTACGCTGTTCCCCATCCCAGCTTGATGAAGTCGATGTAGTCGCCGGCCGTCTCGACCAAGGACTCCAGACCGACCAACGACAGCCCTTTGTCGAGGACGTGCGTGAAGCCTGCGTTCCGGGGCTTGGGGTGACGATCGGGAACCGACAGAAAGTCCGGGCCCCTCGCCACTAGTGCCCCACTAAAGATCGACCAGCTGCTTGCGCCCGGCTCGCAGCCGGCAGAGCTGGATGAAATGTTCCGGGTTCAAGAACAGCTCGTTCATCTGACCCATCTCATCGACGGTCAAGCCTTGGGGGCGTCGCAGCAGATAGTCGAGGTACTGGAACGCGTCCTTCGCGCCGTAGCCGACATGGTGGAACCCGAGTATCTTTCGGCTGGCTCCGTCGATGACGACCTTCTGCAACCCGCTCAGCTCCGGCTTGGCGAATGCATAGAGCATTACGCCCTCGGAGGCGGGAAGAGGAGTCTCCTCGTTCTCCATCCCCTTGGGGGGCATCTGGATGACGACCACCTCATCGTAGGCGGCCCGTGCTTCTTCCTCGCTGAGGCCGACCCAGCTGAACTCGTATGTGGTGTGAAGGAAGTCCGGATACTCGGAGAAATCGAACTCAGAACGTTCGCCCATGATGTTGCGGGCCGCAGTCATTCCGCACTTGCGAGCCTTGAACATCTCCATAGGGGAGCCGATGAGGTCTCCGACCGCGTAGACGTTCTCCAAGCTGGTGCGCATCCTGTTGTCGACAACGACCTGCTCCTGCGGCCCGGTAGCAACATCAAGCCATTGCTTCACGATCGCAGAGTTGGGTCGCTCGCCGGTTCCGTTGAAGACAAAGTCACATTCGAACTCGAGCATCTCGCCGTCTGGACCCGACGCAATCACTCGCTCGGCCCTCTCGCTTCCCTTGATCTCGAGGGTGAGCGCACCTTCGACGATCTCCATACCGCGCTTGCGCATACCGTCCACCAGATAGCGGCGCATGTCTTCGTCGACATGGTGAAGGCTCTTGGTCCGCAGCAAGGGGGAACGTGTAAGAACCGTCGTCTGGATACCGGCGGCTTGAAAGAACGCTCCGTACTCGACCGCAACTTTACCGCCACCGACGATTACGCACTGCTTCGGCTCGTAATCGAGGTTTTCGACCATCGTGGCGAAGTCGTACACGCCGGAAAGGTCTCCTCCGGGCATGTCGAGGGCCTTCTGATGAGCGCCGATGGCGAGCACTATGTTGCGGGTCTCAAACGTCGTGCCGGCGGCCTCGACTGTGTGTGCGTCGAGGGCTCGTGCCGGGGCGTTGAGCACGTACTCGACCTCGAGCTGTGATTTCGTCTGCCAGTTCATCATTGCGTGGGCGGCTACACGCCCGTCGCGGAACAACTGGATGATGTCCATGATTCCTGCGCGCGATTCGTCGAATGGCGGAAACCAGAGCTGGTTTGAGAACCAGCGTTCGCGATCCATGAGAGCCGCCGCTTCGGAGAAGAGGTGATGCGGTACGCAGGCCTGGTGGGGGCAGCTTCCTCCGAGGAAGGGCCAGCTGTCGATGACCAGAGGGCGGCCCCCGAGAGCCTTGAGGTAGGCGGAGCCGAATCGACCTGCAGCCCCTCCCCCGATGAACACTGCATCGTAGACCCCGGCCCCCTCGTCTTCGATGTTGAATATGGGGTCCGAGCTCGACAGCCCCTCCTCGATGATCCCGTTCCAGTCACGCATCGAGATGGTCGTATTGGATATGTCCACAGCTGCTCCTGTCATCAGAACGCATCGGAACGGATAGTCGTCGAGAAGCCCGGTTCATCGGAAACCGGCTCATCGAGGCGCGTTCCCTCTTTGGTTCCTGGGTAAACTATCGCGCAAGATGCTCTGCTACGGCGCAACCCCATGAACGACGATGTCGGACCCAACTTCATCTGCCGCCCCTACCGCGGCTTGAGCGTTCAGGACGTGGAGATTGCGCTCGATGAGAGCTCCGTTGTCTCGTTCCTGCTGGGGCGGCCCGTTTACAGGCGCACCGAGTTCATGGTTCTGGTAAAAGACGGCGCGAGGGCGGTGGTCCAGGTGAGTAAAGACTCGACCGATCCGCTTTTTGCCCCCGTGACCGAAGTTCGCTATCTCGCCGGGCCGGATCGGGTTGCCTTTGTCGAGGACGATTCGGTGGACACCGGGAACGCTTCCGATCTGGCGCGCTGCGCCTTGAGCTCAGGCCTAGAGGCCCATGCCTATGTGATCCAGGGAAGCTTTCAACACGTGAACATCATCATCACCCCCGATCCCATTCGCATAAGAGTGGTTGAGGTGGTTCCCCCGGAACCGCCGAAGCTGCTGGAGATGGCGAGAAAGGTGCTGAGCTTCGACGAGGATCTGCCCCCGGTGCTGCTGGAATTCGTCCCAATCGACCTGCGCGAGCTGGCTCGAGAAGCGAATGCAGGCCACTACCTGTTTCCCTGCCGGTGCTCCGGGCTCGAGCTCGACGCCGAGGTGGACTTTCTCGACGCCTGTCCTGAGACCCTGCGGGAGTGGACTCTGGTTGGCTGCGACCGGTCGGCGCAGATTCACGAGTTCTTCT
>JALZJN010000031.1 GCA_030859735.1 Actinomycetota bacterium | reverse complement strand
TCGGGCACCAGGATCTCGTCGGCGCCACCGGCGAGGCCCGAGTAGGTGGCGATCCAGCCCACATGCCTGCCCATGACCTCGACCACCATGACCCGGTTGTGCGACTCGGCGGTGGTGTGGAGCCGGTCGATGGCGTCGGTGCAGATCTGGACCGCGGTCTGGAAACCGAAGGTGAAGTCGGTGCCGGAAAGGTCGTTGTCGATGGTCTTGGGCACGCCGACGACGTTGACGCCCTCGGAGGTCAGCTTGTCCGCCACCCCGAGCGTGTCCTCGCCTCCCACCGCGATCAGCGCGTCGATATTCTCCGAGAAGAGGCTGTGCTTGACCCGCTCGACTCCGCCCTCCACCTTGAACGGGTTCGTGCGCGACGAGCCCAGGATCGTCCCCCCCCGATGAAGGATGCCCGAAGTGTTGTCGGGGGTCAGGTGCAGCGTCCGCCCCTCGAGCACGCCCTTCCAGCCGTCCCGGTAGCCGACGATCGCGTGACCGTAGCGGTTGACTCCCTTGCGAACGACCGCACGGATCACTGCGTTGAGCCCGGGGCAGTCGCCGCCCCCGGTGAGAATCCCGATCCTGCCCATGGCGTGGTCTCCCTCCTTCCGGTGTAGCGACAATCTTGGCAGCAGTTGCAGGGCCAGGATGTCACTCTGAGCGCGATTGAGGCTCGGGGCCCGGGAGGGCGGCCCTCTCAACCCGGCCCCCCGCAGGGCCGACAACCTCCTAGTGAAACCAGTCGCGCGCGCCCTGATGGCCGTTTCCCTCGTGCTGCTCTCCGGAGTGGCCGTGCTGCCCCAGGCCGCGGCCGAGGACATCGACGACCTCCGCACCAGGGCCCAGGAGGTGGCCGACCGGCTCAGCTCGCTCGAACAGCGCCTGATCTCACTCGAGGGTCGCCGGGAGGGGCTCGAGCAGGACATCCTCGCCTCGGACCAGCGCATCGGGGCGCTGGAGCTCTCCATACACGGCTTCGAGGCCGACTACAAGGCCGCCCGGGGGCGCTACGTGGAGAGCGCCGTGAGCGCCTATAAGGCCGGGGTCAACCCCCAGTTGGAGTTGCTCCTGTCGGCCCGCAGCATGTCCGAGCTGGTCTCACTGGCCCAGGCGGCAGAAGAGGTGGCACGGATCGACTCGGCCGCCTTGAGCGAGGCCCTGACCGCCCGCGGCCGGGCGCTGAGTGCCCAAGCAGCTCTCGACTCCGAAAAACAGGGGCTGCTTGCGGCTCGGGAGGAGGTGGAGTCTGTGACCGCGTCCCTCAGCGCGGCCACGGATGAGCGCAGCGCAGTGCTCGACGAGCTCAATGCCGAGATCGCCAGACTCGAGCAAGAGGCGCGCGAGCGAGCCCTGGCGGCTCAGCTCGCCGCGGCCGAGGCAGCAGAAGCGGAAGCGACCTCCTTCGACGAGGCGTTCCTCGAGGCGCTGGAGCCCGACGCGTCCGGGGCCGGCCCGGCCCAGAACCTTCCCGACGGATTCGCAGCAACCGGCGTGAGCTTCGAGGGGGCCGCCTCGTGGTACGGGCCGGGTTTTGAAGGCGACGCCACCGCCAACGGCGAGATCTACGACCCTACTAAGTTCACCGCCGCCAGCAAGGAGCTCCCCTTCGACACCTGGCTGTTCGTGCGCTACGAGGGCCGCGGCGTGATCGTGCGGATCAACGACCGGGGGCCGTATGTCGGGGAGCGCATCATTGACCTGAGCCAGGCCGCGGCGCAGGCCGTGGGGCTGTCGGGAGTGGGCTGGGTCGAGATCGAGATCCTCATCAAGACCTCATAGGCAGGACTCCATCAGCCCGGCGTTTATCGTCGGCACATGCCATCTGAGACGATCAAGTTGTCGGGCCACATCATCGACTCGCTGACGCTGCCCGGAGTGCTGGACGAGATAATCGATTTCGGTGCAACCTACGAAACCGTCGAGCTGCGCCTCGGCATGCGTCACGAGGACGAGTCACTCGCCCGGCTGCGCGTTACCACTGAGACCGACGACGAGCTCGCCCGGTTGCTCGACCGCCTCCAGCATCTCGGAGCCAATCCCGAGACGGTGGAGGACGCGCAGATAGCACAAGCGGACGTCGCCGGCTCTTTTCCGGAGGGCTTCTACTCGACCACGAACCTCGAGACCGAGGTCAGGATCGACGGGCGCTGGATTCCAGTCACCCATCCCGAGATGGACTGCGGCGTAGTCGTCTCAGAAGGCCGTGCTCGCACGATTCCCATGGGCGAGGTCGACTCCGGAATGGAAATCGTGATGGCAGGGCGGGGGATAAGGGTGACGCCACTCGAGAAGCCTCGGGGCGAGGAACGACAGGCGTTCGAGTTTATGTCTTCGGACGTCTCCTCTGAAAAGCCCAAGGCACTTCTCGTCGAGCAGGTTGCGCAGATGCTACGAGGCGTGAAAGAGCAGGGTCGTCGCATCATGTGGGTGGCCGGGCCCGCGGTCGTGCACACGGGCTCGGGCCCTGATCTTTCCGCACTAATCCAGGCCGGATACGTCGATGCGTTCTTCGCGGGAAACGGCGTCGCGGCTCACGACATCGAGTCGAACCTCTTCGGCACCTCGCTCGGTGTGCATCTCGATCAGGGCATTGCAATGGAGCACGGACACGAGCACCACATCCGAGCCGTCAACCAGGTCCGCCGCCACGGCTCTTTCAAGAAAGCTATCGATGCAGGCCTGATCCAAGGAGGCATCGTCTACGACCTGGTCGCATGCGACGCAGACTTTGTGTTCGGCGGCAGTGTGCGCGACGACGGTCCTCTGCCGGACGTGGTCACCGACATGCTCGAGGTGCAACGCCGGGTGCGCGAGCTGATCTGGGGCCGCGATGGTGACGACCTCGTCGGTTTCTGCATCGTGGTCGGGACGATGCTACACGGCATCGCAACCGGCAACTGCCTGCCCGCGTCGGTACCGCTGGTGTGCGTCGACATCAACCAGGCGACGGTCACCAAGCTGATGGACAGGGGCTCGTTTCAGTCGGTCGGCATCATTACCGACGTGGGCTTCTTCATAAGGGGCCTGGCCGAACGTCTGACCGTGGAGGAGCCCCCGAACCGCTGACCTTTCCGATCCCTAAAATGCACTCTAACGATTACTTACCGACGAGTACGCGCCGAGATCGAGATGGCAGCAGTCCGACCTTGCCTACCCTGTAGGGATGCTTCGTCTGACCATTCGGGTTACCGGAACTTGGTAACAGCCCACGACCCAACCCTTGTATTTCACCGACATGCGGATGCGCAGCGTCTCGGGCTTAGTGGCCTGTTTGACGTACCACTTGATGGTTCCTCGCCTGCCAACCGGCCTCGCCCTTAGACGCTGGCCCGGTTGCAAGACGCGCGAGCCTTTGGCTCCGCGTGATGTCACGTAACGCACGCTCTGTGTCGCGCTCCTTGCAATGTAGCGCGTGAAGCCGCGGAACGGCCGCTCCCCACCCCCCTTGCAGGCATTCTGCAGCGCACCTACATCCGCCACTGCAATCAGCTTGTACCACTCAGGTGAATTCGTAGATGTGCGGTGACTCTGCACACCCCCACCATTTACCGGCGAATGCGGGATTTCACTCGAGGCACAGGCGCCCACCAAGAGGCAGGGGACGAGAAGCGTGATGATCCGTGACCGACTCGATCGCATCTTGTCTTTGAGACGTGTGGTGAGGTCCCTGGGTTCTCGTTTCTCGACATGCGACTTTTTCACTGTGGCCCGCGCTCAGCGCGGGTTACGGCGAATAGATCGGCATCATGCAACAGTCAATTCATTAACAGGCGCCGCTGCAGCAGCTCGGCGAGGCCCGGCTCGGACACCTCCTCGAGCTCGTAGCCGGCGCGATAAGCGGGCACGTCGAGATCGATCACCTTGCGCAGGTCGATGGGCGTTGCGATGAGCACCACCTCGGCATCGGATGAGTTGATCGTGGCGGCGAGCTCGGCGCGCTGTCTCTCCGAGTAGCCCATCGCAGGCAGCAGCTCCTCCATATGCGGGTATCGCTCGTAGACCTCCTTGATGCTGCCGACGGCCCAGGGCCTCGGATCGACGAGCTTCGCGTTAGCTCGCCGGGCTGCGACCACACCGGCACCGTAGCCCATCTCGCCGTGGGTCAAGCTGGGCCCGTCCTCGACCACCAGGACTCTCTTTCCTTCGAGGTCGACGCCGTCCTCAATCGTGATCGGAGAGCGAGCCTTGACAACCGCTGCTTCGGGGTTGAGCGAGTGGACGGTCCCCTCGAGTTCCTCGACCGCGCCGGGCTCCGCGGAATCGATCTTGTTTATGACCACTATGTGCGCACTCCGAAGGTTGGCCTCGCCCGGGTGATAGCGCGTCTCGTGGCCCGCTCGCAGCGGGTCTGCGACGGTTATGTGGACATCCGCAACGTAGAAGGGGAGGTCGTTGTTGCCCCCGTCCCACAGAATCACCTCGGCCTCCTGTTGCGCCCGCTCGAGGATGGCGCCGTAGTCGATCCCCGCATAGACGACCGATCCCGCCTCGAGATGGGGCTCGTACTCCTCCCGCTCTTCGATGGTGCAGTCGGCGGCGGTGAGATCGTCAAGGCTCTCAAATCGCTGCACCACCTGGCGGGCGAGGTCCCCATAGGGCATCGGGTGCCTCACGACGGCGACCTTGCAGCCCCACCCCCTGAGAATGCGGGCCACCGCCCTGGTGGTCTGCGACTTGCCGGCCCCGGTCCGAACTGCGCATACAGCCACTACGGGGACCCGCGCCTCGAGCGCAGTGCGTGAAGGACCCAGCAGCGCGAAGTCCGGCCCCGCCGCCAGCACTCTGGAGGCCTGGTGCATGACGGACTCGTGAGAGACGTCCGAGTAGGAGAACACGACCTCCTCCACAGCGAGGGATGCGATCAGGGCCTCGAGATCGTCCTCCGAGTGGACGCGGATGCCTTCGGGATAAAGCGGTCCGGCGAGCTCAGAGGGGTATAGCCTGCCCTCGATACCGGGGATCTGGGTTGCGGTGAACGCCACCACCTCGGCCCTCTCGTCGTCGCGATAGGCGACGTTGAAGTTGTGGAAGTCACGGCCTGCGGCGCCCATGATGAGGACGCGTCTGCGGGAAGGCGAAGATGGGCTCATAGTGCCGGGACTCTAACAACCGACCAAGGAGCACAATGGCGACCAGGAAGCTCACCAAGAGGGGGACCCGCCGCCGGGTTCAGCTACTCGAGGTCGCCTACCGACTGTTCGCCGACCAGGGTTACCACCGCACCACGATCGCAGACGTCTGCGAAGCGCTCGGCGTCGGAAAGGGGGTCTTCTACTGGTACTTCGAGTCCAAAGAGGTGCTGTTCGTCGAGCTCTTGCAGGGCTCCCTGCGCGCCCTGCGCCGCTCCCAACAGGTGGCCATCCGCGGTGTCACCGACCCCTGCGAACGCATCGAGCACGGCATCAGGGCCTCGATCGAGTTCTTTCGAGCCGACCCCGGTTTTCTCGCCCTCATTCGCACCGCGGCTCGCTACGAGGAGTTCTCCTCCTTCGTGCAGTCCGGCCAGCAGGTGATCGCGGCCGACACTGCGGTGCACGTCAAAGAGGGTATGGACGCCGGCTCGATCCCGCCCGGAGACCCGGCCCTCATGGCGCACGGCGTGCTCGGAGCGATCTTTCACTTCGTCGAGGTCTACTTCGGCACCGAGGCAGAGGCGTCATTCCGTCGCCCTCAACTCGCCGAAGAGGCCGTCGCCTTCTGTATGCACGGGATCCTCGGCGCACCCGGCAACTTTGGTACGAAAACGTCCTTATAGGCCGTTCCTGTACCCAAGCACGATCTGCCGGCCGCTCGCCGCCTAGGCCGCGGGAGGGTCCTGGGCGAGCGCGGCCCTCATGCCCCTGACCGCCTGGCGGATGCGCTGCTCGTTCTCAACCAGGGCAAAACGCACGAAGCCGTCGCCCGAGGGCCCGAAGCCGACTCCCGGCGACACCGCCACCCTTCCCTCTCGAAGCAGGAACTTCGAGAACTCGAGCGAGCCAAGATGGGCGAACCGCTCGGGAATCGGCGCCCACGCGAACATCGTCGCCGGAGGCGTCGCCAGGCCCCAACCGATGCGCGCGAGTCCGTCGCAGAGCGCGTCCCGGCGACTCCGATAGATCTCCCGGATCTCCTTCGGGACGGTCTGGCACTCGTTGAGGGCGATGATCCCGGCGATCTGGATGGGCTGAAAGACCCCGTAGTCGAGATAGGACTTGAGCTTGGTCAGCGCCTGCACGATCGCCGGATTGCCCACGCAGAAGGCGAGGCGCCAGCCCGCCATCGAGTACGACTTCGACATCGAGAAGAACTCGACGCCCACGTCCTTGGCCCCCGGCACCTGCAGCAGCGAGGGGGCGTGGTCGGCGTCGAACACGAGATCGGCGTAGGCGAGATCGTGGACGATCACCATGTCGCGTCGTCGGGCGAAGTCGACCAGCTGTTCGAAGAAGGCGAGGTCCACCACCGCGGTGGTGGGATTGTGGGGGAACGAGCACAGCACCACGCGCGGCTTGGGCGCAGAGTGCTCGTAAGCGGCCACTAGGTCTGAGAAGAAATCCGATTCCAGAGAGAGGGGGACCGCGGTGATGTTCGCTCCCGAAAGGATCATCGCGTAGGTGTGGATGGGGTAGGTCGGCTCGGGCACCAGCACAGAGTCCCCCGGCTCGCACAGTGCCCAGGCGAGGTGCGAGAGTCCCTCCTTGGCGCCGATCGTGGCGACCGCCTCGGTCTCGGGGTCTATGTCTACTCCCCACGAACGCTCGTAGAGGTCTGCGATCGCCGCTCTCAGCTTGGGGATTCCCTTGGACGCGGAGTAGCGGTGGTTGCGGGGGTTGTCCACCGCCTCCTTGAGCTTCTCCACGACCGGCTCGGGAGTGGGGATGTCGGGGTTTCCCATGCCGAGGTCGATGATGTCCTCGCCCGCTCGCCGGGCGGCCATCTTGAGGTCGTTGACGATCGAGAAGACATAGGGAGGGAACCTCGAGATGCGCCGGAACTCCATGTGTTGCAACCTAGCAGTTGCTCGGCGAGGGCCCACGCCGACGGTACCGGGCCCCCGCGACCAGGTAGTGGATCGCGCGCTGCGCGCCCCTGAGCCCGCCCGGTACCCGGTAGCGCGCTGCGCTCGTTTGAATCGGCCAGGAGGAAAGTCGGTGTTGCCGAGGCCGGCTACTGGTTGGGGTCATCCAGGTCGGGGCTCGCTCCGTCGAGCCGCTCCACCCCTCCGAACCTAATGCCGCCGGCGTCCGGCTCCGCCTCCAGCGCGATCACGCCGCCGTTCGAGAGGCCCCTCAGCTGGTGCGAGCCCGCCACTCCATAGCCCTTCGCGGTGGCCACGATCCACCTGATAGTGCCCCCGTGGCTCACGATCGCGACCGTCCCCGAGGGATGAGCATCGAGCACTCGGCGCAGCGCGGACAGCGCCCGCTCGGTGACCTCTTCGGGGGACTCGCCCCCCGGGCGCCTATTGACGTGACGGGCGGACCCCCACAGCTCGGGCCATCGGCGGCGGATCTCGTCGGTGTGGACGCCCTCCCAATCGCCCTGATCGATCTCCCTGAAGCCGGGGTCGGTCACCACCTCCAGACGGTGCTCGGCGGCGATGGGCCGGGCCGTGTCGACGGCGCGTGCGAGATCGCTGGCATAGACCGCGTCGATCCCATACATGGAAAGTGCTGCCGCCGCCTCTCGCGCCTGCCGCCGGCCCTTGCGATTGAGCGGGATGTCGGCTTGGCCCTGGGCGAGACGGGCCCGGTTCCAATCGGTGGCGCCGTGGCGCACCAGCAGCACTCGTGTGATCGCAGTCTCCTCAGCGTTCGCCGGCCAGCGCCTGGGCGAGGCGCACGGCCGAACTGCCGAGGTTGAGCTCCGCGGCGAGGACCTCCAGCCCCTCGAGCTTCGGGGGGTGGTGCTCGGTAGCGGTAAGACGGGCGTCTCTGACAAGCTCGACGACGCCTCGCGCAGCCAGGAGGTAGTCGAGTGCCCCCTCGAACGTCATCTTCAGTTTGGGGGGAAGCTCCTCCAGATTTGTGATGATCCCGGCCACCGAGCCGTACTCGGACAACAGCTTCGCCGCCCTCACCGGCCCGATCCCCGGAACTCCGGGGAGGCCGTCGGAGGGGTCGCCTCTGAGCGTGGCAAAATCTGCATAGAGGCGCGGGGGGACGCCGTACTTCTCCTCAACCGCGGCCTCGTCGAAGATGATCACGTCTCTCACGCCCCGGCGCGGGAACAGCAGACGGACGTCCGGATCCCGCACCAATGGGAGAAGGTCGCGATCTCCGGTCACTACGGTGGCCATCTCGGTGGCGTCTTTGTCCTCGATGAGGGTGGCGATGGCGTCGTCGGCCTCGAGCTCGGGCGCCTCGATGCAACAGATGCCGGCGGCGTCGAGGACCTCTGCGAGCACGTCGAACTGGGGAGGCAGCTCGGGGGGATCGTCGGGCCGCTCTGCCTTGTAGCCGGCATAGGCCTCGACCCGGAAGGCGGGGCGCCACTCGGCATCGAAAACGGCCACGATGTCGTCGGGGTGGTGGTCGACGACTATGCGGGTCACCATCTCCATGAAGCCTCGCACCGCGTTGACCGGGCGGCCCAGAGGATCGGTGATCGTCGTCGGCCAGGAGAAGAAGGCCCGGTAGACGAGGCTCGGAGCGTCGAGGTAGAAACGGTCGGACATGCACGAACCCTAAGACGTTGCTGACAACCGGGGGGGGGTCAGCGCGAGGCGTACTCGATGAGGTCCGACAGCGGCATGGCCTCGAGCGAAGGCAGGACCACGTCGGCTCCGAACAGACGCAGGTTCACGGTCACGGCGTTGGGAACCGCCACGCAGAACATGCCCGCAGCCTTGGCCGCGGCGATGCCGTTCGGTGAGTCCTCCAAGGCGATCGCCTCCGCGCCGCTGATCCCGAGCTTTCTCAGCACGGCCTCATAGAGATCCGGCTCGGGCTTGGCCACACTCACCTCGCCGTCGGCGCACTCGATCGCGGCCCAGCCCTCCGAGATCCCGAGACGATGGAGGTGGCCCTGAACCCACTCTGAGGCGTTGCTCGAGGCGATGGCGACCTGCAGCCCGAGTCCTTTCGCGGCCTCGAGATAGGAGAGGATTCCCGGGCGCACGGCCTCGGCATCGGTGAGCTCGAGCTGGCGCGGCATCCTCCGGGCGCGCAATGCTTCGCCATCCAGCGGAGCGCCGTGCAGCTCCTCGAGATGCGCGACGGGATCGAAGCCGCCTATGGTGCCGATGGCGTCGGCCCAGGCCGCGATTGTCAACTCGTGGCCGTGTTCGGAGTAGATCTCCTGCCACGAGGCGAAGGCAGGACTCTCGGTGTCGACCACGAGACCGTCGAAGTCGAACACCAACGTTCTGATCGGGCTCATCCCGAGTGCCCCTCCCGTCGCTTATGGGGACTTGTGTGACAGGGGACGCTCAAAACGCGGCTCCCGAAAGCTGGGGGCGAACGGCCTCCGCCAGCAGCGCGTAAGCCGACGGGTCGCGGGCATTGGGAAAGGTGACCACGATGTGGGTGGCTCCCGCCCGGTGGCGCGCGGCCAGCGCTTCCGCAACGGTGGTGGGGTCCCCCCAGATGTAAGAGCTCGGGTCTCGGGAGCCAAGCTTGCGACGAGCCTCCGCCTCGTCTGCACCCAGGATCACGAGGCCGGCCCAGGTGATCTCCACCGCCCGCCCGGCGGCTGCGGCAGCCACTCGCTCGGCGTCGCGAGCGAGGCCCCGGGCGTCTCCCCCCCAGCCATTCCAGCCGTCCGCGAGGCGGCCGGCGGCGGCGATGATTCCTTCGGAGCGACCGGCGAGCCACAGCCGCGGGGGAACCGGGGGCGGCGGCAGCATCTCGAGCCCGTCGATCGCAACGAAGTCGTCATGCTGGGTAACCGGTGGCTCGTGCCACGCCGCGTGAAGCACCTCGGCACAGCTCACCATCTGCGCAACGCGCCGGGCTCCGGCGAAATAGGGCACGCCGAAGGCCTCGTTCTCGCTCCTGCTCTGCTCGTCCCCGGACCCCAGCCCGACGGTCACGCGGCCGGGGGCGATCTCGGCGACCGTGGCCGCCATCTTGGCGAGCACCGCCGGCTGCCTCAACGTCGAGCGGGTGACCAGGGTGCCGATACCGATGCGGTTAGTGGCGGCGG
This sequence comes from Actinomycetota bacterium, assembly GCA_030859735.1. Classification (GTDB taxonomy): domain Bacteria; phylum Actinomycetota; class CADDZG01; order CADDZG01; family WHSQ01; genus JACDAL01. The sequence continues at coordinate 31,798 of JALZJN010000031.1, read as the reverse complement.
CGAGGTAGGCGAGCGTCGTCCAGGCTTCCAGGGCAGGGCGCTCCTTTCCTCCGCTCAGGGGCCAGCAGTGGTCGAACACCCAAACGGAGTCGAGCCCGAGAGCCTCGGCCCTCACCGCGGCGTCCACGACCGGACCGGGCTCGGTGGTGAATTGGGGAACCGTTACACCCAGCTTGAGTTTAGTCATGCACTGAGCATGAGGTATCGCACCAGGAACTCCGCCACACCGGCGGTGAGGATGGCGACGTAGTAGAGGCCGGTGGCGGACTGGATCGAGCGGATCTCGACACATCTCTTGGCCATCCACACCACCGCCCCTGTGAACCCCACCAAGCTCAGCCAGATCACGTAGAAGGCCACCGACAACGAGCCGGCACCGGGGAAGGAGAAGGCCGCCCCTTCGGTCGAGGCACTCGCCAGCAGACCGCCTCCCGCCACTCCTGCGGCTGCGCTCGCGGCGACCGCGATGAGAGACAAGGTGGTGAGCCGGGACAGCGCCCAGGTCGTGAGCCCCGGCTGGTTCAGATACCAATGACCCAAAAGCATCCCGTTGGTCACCGCGCCCAGCAGGAGCGCGCCAGAGGCGAGGCCTACGATTGCCGGCAGCCACGGCCACACCGGGATCCCTGCGGCAAGAAACGCCAGGGCGACCATTCCGAGAGCACCGCCCAGGTAGCCGGCCGCGACCCCGGCCTGCTCGGCCCGTACATACTGAGCCACCAGGTAAATCGCGACCACGGCCATGAACGCCCCAATGAGCAGTCCAGCTTCTCCACTCGCTTGCAATGCCAGCCCGGCCAACACCGCCAGTAGCACGCCGGTCCACGCCACGACGCGAAAGTGGCCCCGGCGCACGATCGACCATGACTGCGTCCAGGCCGCGGCGGCCAGCAGCCCCGCGCTCCACTCCAGGAGTACCAGGGCCACGACCGACTCAGCGCCCCTCACCGGGGCGCCGGCGTCAGCCGGGCAGCAGCCGCTTGAGCCAGCGCGGCACCAGAGAGCCGGCGATCTCGGCGATGTTGCGGATGAGCTCGAGCACATCCTCGTCGCCATCCCAGTGCTCTCTGAGAATCTCGACCGGGACCTGATTGAGCATGTAGTCCAGGGCAAACGCCACGATCACCACATCATCGAGTTGACCCACCCCCGGGACCATGTCGGGTATCACGTCGATGGGCGAGGCGAGGTAGCCGGCCACCAGTACCAGCACGGCCTTGATGCGGGGCGGGACGCGCGGGTCCCTCATTAGGCGCACCATCAGCTTGACCAGGCGCGGCGCGATCAGCGCGTATTCCTTCAGCGTCGTCTGTCGTGCGATTTCGTCCCGCCGCTCGATCATGTCTCGGCGGCCCGCTTCTCCGTTGCCCGAACTGGTCATTGCTCCTCCGATCCCCCCGTCTCGGCGAGGGCCAACGCCGCTGCCCCGATGATTCCCGCGTCTCCCCCCAGGGCGGCGAGTACGATCCGCAGCGGTCTTCGTCGCTGCGCCTGAGTCATGCGGGCGATCTCGTCGCGGGCCGGGCCCAGGAAGGGCTCCCCCGCCCTCACCACTCCCCCGCCCAGCACGATGAGCTCGGGATCGAAGAGGTTGGCGATGTTGGAGAGACCGATGGCCAGCGCCCGGCCCGCCCGCCGCAGCACTGCGCACGCGGTCTCGTCGTATTCGTGAGCGGCGCGAGCCACATCGGCCGCCGTCAGCTCTTCGATGGAGACGGCGTAGTCGAGAATCGAGCTGGCCGGGTCCTCGGCCAGTGCCTCTCTCGCCATGCGCGTGATCGCCTGGCCCGACGCGTACTGTTCAAGGCAGCCCCGGAGCCCACAGTTACAGGGCGGACCGAAGGCCTCGATCACCGTGTGGCCCATCTCTGCGCCCGCACCGGTCAACCCGCGCACGAGCCGGCCGGCCTCGATGAACCCCGATCCGATGCCGGTGCCCATCCCGAGGTAGGCGACATGGTCCGAGCCCCGTGCCGAGCCGTGGGCGCGCTCTCCCCAGCAGGCGGCATTGGCGTCGTTGTCTACCAGGGTCGGAAGGCCGGTGTGCGTCCGCACCGCTTGCGCGATGTGCGGATCGTCGTAGTTGAGGTTCGGCGCGAAGATCACGGTCCCGCTCTGGGCGTCGATGAAGCCGGCCGCGCCGATACCGACGGCCTCGACCTCCAGACCAAGCTCGACCGCCCTGACCATCAGATCCTCGGCTACGGCGATGGCCCCCTTGGTTCCTCCCGAGAAGATCGTGGGTCGCTCGACCCGCGCGGCGATCTCGCCGGTGTCGTGTACCAGGGCGGCCTTGGTGCCGGTTCCCCCCACGTCGATCCCGATGGCCGTGCGTCTCGCTCCCACCCACCCAGGATAGGGCCGCGGTGCTCTCGCTGGGTGCGCGTCGATCAAGTGAAACTAGGCCGTGGTGTCCTCCGGCGCCCCGCTCAGACGTCGCCGGAGTGGTGGGCGAAGGCCCGACGGGTCCTCCTGAAATAGCCCACATTGAGGCACAGCGTGCGCCCGATGTGCATCGACGACAGCAGCGGCTGGTGCACATGCCCGAAGTAGTGGCGGCGCGGCTGGACCTCCTCGATGTAGGCCAACAGCGCGTCGCTGCCCCGCTCTACCCTCTTGGCCCGGGTGTCGTAGCACAGCTCCGGAACAGCCGGAGGTATGTGGGAGCAGAGCACGTCGGCCTCCCCTAGGGACTCGACCTTGGCACTCATCTCCTCGGCCGAGATCTCGCCGGCCACGTGCAGCGGCGTGGGCAGCGCCCCACCCACAAAGCCGAAGCGCTCCCCGTCGAGCTCGACCACGCGGCCGTCCGCCATCGTGACGGCAGGAGTGTCCTCACAGAGCGAGCGAGCGATCGCGGGATTGTCGACGTTGCCGAGGATGAGATAGGTGGGCTCGGGAAGGGCGGCGAACACCCGCTCGTACTCTCTCTGGACAAGCGATCCGATCTCGGCCCGCACCTCATGCTCTCTGCCTTCGGAGCGAGCCTCCATGACTCGCCGGGCCTCGAGGACATCGCCGGCCGTGCGCAGACGGACTACTTCGGAAACAGTCTCTATCGAGAAGACCTCGGTGAGGATCCCGCTCATCGAGGTGTAATCGATGAAGTTGATGAGGTCTCCCAAGAGGAGCAGGATGGCGCCCTCGGGCACCGCCTTCACGAGCGCGTCGTCTGCTCCGTGAAGATCGGAAACAACATAGATCGCCACCCGAGGATGGTACCGGGTCACCTGGGCCGGGGGGCCGGGCGGGGGGCCGGCGGGGGGCCGGGGGGCCGGGCGGGGGCCGAGTGGTATCGCCCAACTTGGGCGTATGACCACCGAAACGGTGGCTAACCGCACAGTTTGGGCGATTGACCACCACGAGGAGGCAGGGGGCCCGGCGCGGGCCGGGCGGGGGGCCGGGGGGCCGGGCGGGGGGGCCGCTCCTAAGGAGTGGGCGAGTCGTTGACGCCGGCTACGAAGCCACAGAGGATCGGATCGTGCGCGTCTACGTTCATGGTGGAGTCTCGGGGAGGACCCGGCCGGTGCGCGACCTCACCTACGCGGTCGCCGCGGGGCGAGAGTCGTCGAGCGCTCTGTCGGCGGTGGAGGCCGCCATCACAAGGCTGGAAGACGACCCCGAGCTGAACGCGGGGTACGGCGCGGTCCTCAACGCCAATGGTGATCTCGAGCTCGATGCCGGGATCGCAGACGGATCAACCGGGGCCCTCGGAGCCGTCGCCGCCGTCGCGGTGCGCAATCCCATCTCTCTGGCACGCGCCGTACTCGAGCACACCCCGCACGTCTTGATGGCGGGCGAGGGGGCGGGCCGCTTGGCGAGGGAGCTCGGTCTGGATCCGCTCGAGGACACCACTGCCTCGCAACGAGCGCGCTGGCTCGAGAGCTTGACTCAAGAGTCGCTCGGAGGCACGGGCTTTGGAGCGCCCGAGCAAGTGGACACGGTGGGGGCGGTTGTGCTCGACGAGCGCGGCCGCCTGTGCGCGGGGAGCTCGACCGGCGGAGTGGCCGGTCAATTGCCCGGGCGGGTGGGGGACTCGCCGGTGTTCGGCGCGGGCTTCTACGCGTCAAAGGGAGCCGCGGTCACCGGAACTGGGGTGGGAGAGCTGTTCGTCGAGACGCTCGCCAGCCTCAGAGCGGGGCGCTTGATCGAGACCGGGGCCGATCCGCAGGAGGCTTGCGAAGCCATCATCGAGTTGCTGGGGCGGCGGCGTGGAGACGCCGCCGCGGGGCTCTTGGCGCTGGACGGCGACGGCCGGGTCGGTGCCGCCTTCAGAGGCGCCTCATGGTCGGTCGCCGGACCCGAGGGAGTGGTGGACGCAGTGCGAATGGAATACCTCAGCCAGAGCTGAGTGCCACGACGAACACGATGGAGATCTGCAGCCCGAGCAGGCCCAACACCAGATAGAGAAAGTGATGGCTCTTAATCAGGGTCTGAGACGGTGAGCCCGACGCCTCGCGAAAGGCGTCGTGAGCCGCGATCACCCATAGGGCGAAGGCGATTACGCCGAAGATGACCGCCAGCAGCATCCCTTTCCCGCCCTGGACGCCGGCGAAGAAACAGACGAGCAGCGCCCAGATACTGATTACCGCCCGTGCCACCGCCTGGCCCCATTGGCCCATGTAGGCATGGCCCGCGCCGGGAAGGAACAGGGACATGAGGGCCACCACACCGGGGTCGCGCGCCACCTGAACCTTTTCCTCTTTGAGGATCTCGCCGAAGTCGGCACCGCAGACGGAGCAACTCTGCGCCACCAGGGGGTTTTTTGCCTCGCACCACTTGCAGGCCCAAGTGATCCCCTCGGCTCGGACGCTGAACGACCCGGCATCGGCTTCTGTCGTCTCGGCGGCGCCGTCGACCGGACTCGAGTCGAGCGGTGATGAGGCGGCCGCAGAGGCCGAATCCTGTTGCCGATCGGCGGGTACAGGCGCCTCGGCGCCTCCGGTCCTCTTGGCCAGGAGCAGAAGCGCTTCTTCTAGAGAGTTAGGCGCGCTCTCGCGTACAGGCTCCCCCTCGGCAACTGGAGATGCTTCGGGGGACCGGCGCTCGGGCTCGGCCGGAAGGGTCGTGGGAGCCACGAAGCACTGGCCACACCATTGAGCGCTCGCCCGGTTGGTGGCGCCGCACCCCTCGCACTTCCACGTCTCTGTTCTTGCTTGGGCGCCGTGTGGCGCCGAGGTGGGTCCCATGCCCTAACTCCCGACATATCGCCTTTAGCTCCAAGCGCGCGCAGCGCGCACCCGTGTTCGTCTATCGGCAGACACGGCGGTTTCCTCAAGCGGATGCCTGCAGACGATCCGATCAGTCGTAGGAGTGCTCGGAGTCGGGAAAAGAGCCCTCCGCGACCTCTTGCGCGAACTCCTTGGCCGCTCTCGTGACCTCGTCCCCCAAGGTGGCGTAGCGCTTTACGAAACGCGGCGTGTGGCCCACGGTGAGACCGAGGAAGTCGTGCAGCACCATCACCTGGGCGTCGCAGTGAGGACCGGCCCCGATGCCGATGGTGGGAATCGAAAGGCCCTCGGTGACCTCCCTCCCGAGCGCCTGGGGAATGGCCTCCAGCACCAGAGCGAATGCGCCCGCGGCTTCAAGATGCTTCGCGTCTTGAAGTATCCGGTGAGCTGCCTCACCCCGCCCCTGGACGCGATAGCCCCCGAGCTGGTTCACGGACTGCGGGGTGAGACCAAGATGCCCCATGACCGGGATTCCGGCCTCCACGAGACGGCTCACGACCTCTGCCACACGGCCGCCGCCCTCGAGCTTCACCGCGTTGACGCCCGCCTCCTTCAAGTGGCGGCCGGCGTTGTGGAGCGCTTCGGTGATCGAGGCTTGGTAACTCATGAACGGCATGTCGCCGACGACGAACGCGTTCTCGACTCCTCTGGTCACCGCGGCGGCGTGGTGAATCATGTCGTCCATGGTGACCGGAATGGTCGAGTTATGACCCAGCATCATCTCGCCCAGCGTGTCCCCGACCAACAGGACCGGCACCCCCGCTCTATCCAGTAGCCGGGCCATCGAGGCGTCGTAGGCGGTGAGCATGATGAAGCGCTCGCCCCGCTGTTTGAACGCGTGAATGTCACGCACCGTGATCGGCACTGTCGCCTCCTCGCAAGGTAGCCGCAGAGCCGTCAGCATAGTGTGCCCGTCGGCCCGGTTAGTCGTCGCCGGTCCTCAGGGCGGCGCGGATCCTCTCGACGGTAGGTGGGTGGCTGTAGAGGAGGGTGACGGCGGCCGGGGGTGGAGCGAGGTCGGCCAGGTTCGATAAGGCCAAGCGCCGGAACGACGACACGGCCGCCTCTGGGTCCTCGGACAGCGAGAGCGCGATCTGATCGGCTCGTCGTTCGAAGGCGCGCGATACGGCGCTCTGCAGCGGAAGGGTGAGCAACCCCACGACCGTTGCGTAAAGCACCAGGAGGGGCAAGGCGCGCAGGTCCGCCGGGCCCGTTGCGCCCGCCCACGACCACCACCAGTCCCGGCTCGACAGCAAAGCGAGCAAGGAAAACCCTCCGAACAGGCCCGCAGAGGACAGCGCGACGTTCTTCAGGACGTGGCCCTCGACCTCGTGGCCGAGCTCGTGAGCGACCACGAACAGCGTCTCCCGTTGGGTGCCGGAACGAAGGAGCGTGTCGTACAGCACCATGCGCTTGGTCGAGGAGAAGCCTGCCACGTAGGCGTTCTCCGCGGTGCTGCGGCGGCTCGCATCCGCCACCAGCACGTCTCCGAGGGAGACATCGGCGGCGGCCGCCAGGGCCCTGATACGCCGGGCCAGATCCCGGTCCTCGAGAGGAGTGAAGCGGTTGAACAGCGGCGCGACCAGCACCGGCCACACAAACGCCAGCAACAGGCTCAAAACCGTGAACGCACCCCACCCCCACAGCCACCAGGTGCGGGGCTGCCAGCGCACGACCGCAAGAAAGACCACCGCCCCCACCGCTCCCGTGACCGTACCGATCAGCAGCCCCCAGAGCTGGTCCGTGGCCCAGCCCCCCGGGCTCTGAGTCGACAGGCCCCAGGCCTGCTCGATGGAGTAGCCGCGCACGAACGACAGCGGCAGACCCGCCAGCGTGAGCGCCATCATCACGGCCGCACCTCCTAGAGCCGCGGCCCCCACGAATCCTCCCGGCACACCATCGAGCCAATCGACGAGCCGGGAGAAGGGCCCTCGGGCCAGGATCACCAGAACCGCCAGCTGAAGAGCGATGGAGAGCCCGAGAGAGATATAGGCCGGAGCTCGGTAGGCGCCGTGCCGGGCGACCTGCTGGGGGGTAAAGCGGGCCCCCAGCGCCGGATCGCGGGACCCAGGCGATGGCTCGGCGAGGCGGACCTCGGCGGGCGTGCGCGAAACCAGCGCAAGGATCCCGGCCGCGGCCCCTGCAAGCAACAGGATCACGATCACCGCTCTGCCCACGCTCACTCGTTCAGCCTACGCGGCGGGACTCCCGGTCGGGTCGCGGCTTGAAGCGCAGAACCGGAAGCAGCCCGGCTCCCGAAAGCGCCTCCAGCGGCGAGTCGAGCTCTTCGTCGATCTCAACCTCGCCCCCGGGCGGGCGCAGCACCGCCGTTACGAGGCAGTCCTCGCAGTGCTCGGTGCGGAACATCATGCAGTCGTTGCAGTCGATCCTCACGGGCGGCCTCCTTAGGCGTTGGTGAACTATGACGACGACCCTAGAAGAGACCTGTGACACTAGGTCTGGAAGCCGATCTTTTCCGCGAAATGAGCGGTGAGCGCTGCTGAGGTGGAGAAGATCGGATTAGCGGGCGCGCAGGGCCTCTCGAATACGCCGCACGACAGTGGCTGGACGGCGCACCAGGTCCTCGTACGTGATCTGGATGATGATCCAACCCAGCGTCTGAAGCCGCGTCAACCGGTCCATCGGCGCAGCGCGCGGGCCAGTCAGAGTGCCACCGGCGCGACTGAACCTCTATCGCGATCTTCACTTCCGGATAGGCGAAGTCCACCCTAGCGACAAAGCTTTGTTCGTCACACACCTCCACTTGACGTTGGGGTTGTGGCAAGCGTTGGTGCCTCAGCAGCCGACTCAACCTCGTCTCCAGCGCACTTTCCGTGGCAACCACATCGCCGCGATCGTCCAGCAGCTTTGAAAGCGCGCTCGGTCCCCTGCTACCGCGCCCACCAAGTCTCTCGAGGCCCGCGCGCAGCCGGTCCAGGGATGTAAGGCGACGTCGCAAAGCGGAGTCGAGCGCCTCCTCGAGGCCCCTCTGAGACAGGACGGAACCGACATCAAGCAGCGTCCGGGTCGGATTCGTCGTGGGGATCGGGCCGACGTGCATCACATCGCGCGAGGGCAGGCTCGAGACATGGTGGATGCGGATCCTCTCCCTGGAAACTCGGTGAGTCGTGGACGTGACCTCGATGACCTCCCCCGAGTAGCCTTCGATCCCGAGGAGCCGAAGTGCACTCCGATGCGAGGCCGCTCCCGGCGTCCACATACACGCGGCGAGCAGGTGCTGCGGCCAAGATTCGGGACATGCACCAATGCGGTAGATGCCTGGAAACATCGGAACCAGGAGCCCGGATCTCTTCCGCCGATCAAGTGCGTGCCGGGAGAGGCCCAGGTCAAGCGCTTGGTCGCGAGTTATCAACCATGTTTGGCACTTGCCGCCACCCAGCATTGATCTTTTCCGCGAAATGAGCGGTGGGCGCTCTAGAAGTGGAGAAGATCGGGGGTCAGCGGACGGCGGCGAGCAGCTGCTCGGAGGTGGCGATCGTCGCTCCCAGCTCCCGGCAGCGCTCCTGCAACCCCTTGTCGCTGGTCGCCACCACCACGGGGGCCGGGGGCCACGAGGCGAGCAAGGCCACGAGGTGAGAGTCGCCATCTTCCGGGGGCCGCGAGAACTCGACCTTGGCGAGACCGCGGCGTCGCCGTGGGGTCCCCGGCGCGACTTCGTCGCCGTCGAAGACCACAGTTGCGGGAGCCCCGTGGCGGCGAACCAGTCTGTCCACCTCATCCAGGGTCCGGGCCCGCTGGTCCTCCCCCTGTAGGGCCTTGAACGCGCTCTCCTGCTTCGCCACGTTGTAGCCGTCCACCAGCAGCCGGACACCCGGCTCGCCGAGCCAGCGGGAGAGGGTGGCCGGATCTTCCTCCAGTAGCCCCGGTGGCACCGGCAGCGGCCGCCGGAGGCGCCGCCGGGCGGCGGCACCATCCTCTCTTCCGGCTTCGGCGCCAGCGCGAGCCCCCGCGTTCCTTTCGGCCCGGGCGGCCGTCAGGGCCTTCTCCGCAACGTCCGCCCTGCGCGCCTCCCGCTTTACCTCCCTGCGCAGGGCCTTCGCCTCGGACAACGCCCGGTCGCGCTCGGCCACTGCCTTGTCCGCAGCCCTCTGCAGGCGCCGCAGCCCCCTCTCCTGTGCCTGCTTGGCGGCCTGCGCGGCCGCGGTCGCCGCGCCTGCCGCGCTCTCGGCCCCCTCGGCCCTGACCTGCATCTCTGCGACCTGCCGAGTCAGCGCCGCGACGCTCGAGCCATGCTCTCGAGCGGCGGCTCGCAACTGTGCCCGCAGCCGCCGAACCTCGGCCTTGTGGTCGAGTTCGGGCGCCCCAGGCCGAGCAGCCACATCGCCCGGCTCGGAGGCCGGAGCCCCGGGACCGGGAACGGCTTCGCCGGCGAGCTGCTCTTCCCATCCCTCTGCCTGCTCGGCAACTACGCGCAGCACACGCCCCTCCTCCGCCGTGAGGCGCGGCTTTGCCTCCTCCAGCCACTCGAGGATGTCGGCACGCAGATCCTCGTCCTCGCTCACAGCCGCCATCAGCTTGTCGAGGTGAGGACGCAGCGCCGCCGGACGAAACGTGCGGAAACGCCGGATCGAGCGCGGAAGCTCGGATACCTGCGCCACCCGCAGGTAGGCGCCCAGCGCCCGCAGCAGCTCTCGCTCGATGGGCTCCGGAAACCTCACCGCATGGGCGCCGGCACGCGCTTGAGCGCCAGCACGACGGTGTCGTCGGTGACCTCGCCGAACGAGCGCGCGTCCTCGTAGACGCGCTGGACGAGCTCCTCGGAGGAGGCCCCCGCGGCATGGCGTCCGATTGAGGCGGCGACACGCTGCGCCCCGAAGAGCTCGTCGTCTCGCCGCGCTTCGATCAGCCCGTCGGTGAACACCACGAGCCCGTCTCCCTCCTCCAAGGTCGTCTTCTCGGTTGCGTAGGTCTGCTCCTCGAACGCTCCCAGCAGGTGTCCGGGGGCCGTCATCGACTCGACCGCAGCGCTGGCGGCGCGAAAGACGAACGGCGGAGGGTGGCCGCCGAGGGCGAACTCGAGAACGTTGTCGCCCGTATCAAGCACCCCATAGAAGGCGGTGGCAAAGCGATCGGTGCCGATCCTGCCGACCAGGGCGTTGTTGAGGTGGTAGAGGACCGAGTCGGGCCTGTGGTTGCGAAGCGCGTAGGCGCGCAGCATGTACTTGGCCATCGCCGTCTGAGCGGCCGCCTCGAGTCCTTTGCCCGAGATATCGCCCACCACCACGGCCACCGAGTCGCCGAGCTCGAAGACGTCGTAGAAGTCCCCGCCGACCTCCGCGTCGGCCTCGGACGCCTCATAGATCCAGGCGAGCTCATAACCTTCGATACACGGCACGTCCTGGGTGACCAGCGCTCTTTGGAGGGTCTTCGCCATCGCTCGCTGGCGCTCGAACCGTTGTGAGTTTTCGATCGCGATCCCGGCCTGAGCGGCGGCAACGCGCAGCGCCTCGGTGCGGAGGGGGCCGAGCCTGAGCGGCCTGGAGAAGCTGAGCACCAGGGCGCCGAGAATGGAGCCGTCGGAAGCCAGCAGGCCTACTGCAAGGGCGGCGCCCGGCTCTGGAAGGGCAGGTCCCTGGAGAGAGAGCACCTCTCGCTGTTGCAGCCGGGCCCAGGGGAGCCCGTCGTCGGATTCCTCGAGGAGCGCCGCCGGAGAACCGGCCAGCACCACCTCGGCATGGTCGGCATCGACCAGCTCGCGGGCGGCCTTGGAGATCTCGTCGGTCAGGTCGCCCAGGCGCTGCCGGGTGGAGATCCTGAGCCCGAAGGCCCGGATCTTCGTCAGCATCGTGAACCGCCGGGCGTTCACCAACGCCATACCCAGGAGCCGGGCGATCCCCTCTGCCATGCGCTCCTGCGCCCGCCCGAAGTCCTGCGCGCGGCTGAACTCCAGGCCCATGCCCCCGATGGTCTCCTTGCCCCGCAGGAGGGGGATCCCGACGTAAGCACCGAGTGCACGGCGCTGCGCCTCGTCGGCATCCAACAAGGAGCTCGTCGCCACATCAGGGAGCACCATCACGCTTTGGTTTTCGAGCACGTGAGTCATCAGCGGCAGGCCTCCCCCTACCCCGGCACTCTCCTCGAGCTGCGCCAGCAGGTCGGGGTCGAAGCCCACCGATGTCACTACCTCGAGCGCCCCTCCGCTCTCTCGGCGCGACACGACGTAGGTGCGCTCGGCCCCGAACATGTCGCGGCACGTCTCCACCGCCCGGCGAATCGTGTCCTCGAAGCCACCCATCTCGGACAGCCGGGAGGCCAGTGTGAGCAGGGCGCTCGCCGCCGATGCCTCGGCCCGCGCCGAAGCCAGCATCTCCTCGAGCTGCTCCCTGGACGCAGGGTGACCCGTTCCCATGGAGGCCGATCCTATGGCGGACACCCATGCCTCCGGGTTGGGACGCGGGAGAGGGCCGGGGGCCGGGGGGTCAGGGGGAGGCAAAAGAACACCGTGTGCCTCTGCACACCTTTTCTCGTGGGTAACCGCACACCGCGTTCATTTGCCACCGTTTTTTGGACGGTGAAGGGGGCCGGGCCGGGGGGCCGGAGAGCCCGGTTACTCGCCGGTGGTGCCGTCGATCAGCTCACGCAGGACGTCGGCGTGGCCGTTGTGGCGGGCGGTCTCCTGGATCATGTGCAGCAGCACCCAGCGCAGGTTGGGGCGCGCCTCGTCGCGGTGGGGGCGCCGGGCGACGGCATCGAGCTCCGCCTCCGCTGCGATCCTATGGTTGCGCTGGGTCTCGGCCCGGTAGAGATCGAACACTTGCTCGGCGGTTTCCTCCGGCTCGACCCGAAAGTCGGCGTTCGGGTCGTCGTCGGTCCACGGGAAGGAAACCTCGTCCCCCGCATGGACCCACTGGAACCACCAGCGCTCGACGTAGGCGAGATGCTTTACCAGGCCCAGCAGGCTCGTCCCCGAGGGCGTCATCTCGCGCCGCAAGTCGTGCTCGGAGAGCCCGGCGGACTTCAGCAGGAGCGTGGCGCGGTGGTAGTCGAGAGTGGCCTCGAGCAGCTCCTTCTCCGAGCCCTCGAAGGGGGTGTGCTTCCTTTCTGTGGTCACAGGCAGGCAACCTACAGTGAACGGGAGACCTCGATGAGCCTCTCGAGCGCCAAGGCCGCAGCCCCCGAGTCCACCGCCCCGGCGGCCCCCAGCAGTCCCTCCTCCAGATCCGAGGCACGTCCGGCGGCGACCAGCCCGGCGGCCGCGTTCAATAACACGATGTCGCGCCGCGGCCCCCTTTCGCCTTCCAGCACCGATCGAATGGTGGCCGCGTTGGCCTCCGCGGTGCCGCCCCTGATCGCCTCGCTCGGGGCCGGCTCGAGCCCCAGCTCCAACGGGTTCACCACGGCCCGGCGAATCTCCCCCGAGACCAGCTCGACCACCTGCGAGGGCCCCGCCGTGGACAGCTCGTCGAGGCCGGCGTGTCCATGGAAGGCGACGACGTGGACACTGCCGAGGCGCGCCAGGGTGGCGACCATGACCTCCAGCATGCGTGGATCGGACACCCCGAGGGCTTGACGGGTGACGCCGGCGGGATTCGTCAGGGGGCCCAGGAAGTTGAAGACCGTGGGCACGCCCAGCTCCCGCCGGGGTGCAGCCGCGTGGCGCATGGCGGGGTGGAAGACCGGGGCGAAGCAGAACCCCATCCCCGCCTCGTCGATACAGGAGGCGACCTTTTCCGGGGGCAGGTCGATACGGACCCCGAGAGTCTCCAGCACGTCCGCCGAGCCGCAACGCGACGACGCCGCCCGGTTCCCGTGCTTGGCCACCCTCGCCCCGGCCCCCGCGCAAACCAGCGCCGCGGCGGTGGAGACGTTGAAGGTGCCGGCCCGGTCTCCCCCGGTCCCGCAGGTGTCGAGCAGCTCCCCGGAGACCGGCACCCGTGCGGCGAACGCCCGCATGGTCTTGACCAGTCCCACGACCTCCTCGGGCGTCTCGCCTTTGGCCCGCAGAGCCACCACGAAACCGGCCACCTGGGCCGGCGTCGCGGCCCCCTGCATGATCTCCGCCATCGCCGCGGCCGCACGCGCCTCGGAGAGGTCACGGCCTCCGAGAAGCTCGCTGAGGACATGGGACCACGAGAACTCCCTCACCGAGGCCTCAGCAGGTCGGCGAACGCCAGCGCATAGGCGACTGCGGCCCGCTCGACCTCATCCAGATCGACCGACTCCCGGGCGGTGTGGGCAAGGGTGATGTCACCGGGGCCGCAGATGATGACCTCGGCCCCCGCCGCGGCCAAGAAACGAGCATCCGAGGCGCCCCGAAAGCCCATCAGCTCGGCCGGACGGTCACACGCCTGCTCGGCGGCCCTCGCCATCGCCTGGACCACCTCGGAATCCTCGTTCACCTCGAAAGGCTCGCCGTAGAAGGTCATCTCGACGGAGGCGTCGATGTCCTCGAAGCGCGCCCTCGCCCGCTCGATCGCCTCCTCGACGGAGGCGATCACGCTCTCCTCGGTTTCAGGGGGGACACTGCGGCGGTCGACCTCCACGCTGCAGGAGGCGGGCACTATGTTGACCTTTGAGCCCCCGGAGATGACCCCGACGTTTATGCTCGGACCGCCCAGGACCGGATGCGAAACGTCGGGAAGGGCTGCCTCCAGATGGAGGATGATCTCGGCCATGTGCTTGATCGCGCTCACCCCGCGCTCGGGTGCGGAGCCGTGGCCCGCCCGCCCCGATGTCGTGATCCGCAGCCAGCACGCCCCGCGCTGTGCATGCACCACTCTCAGCGAGGTCGGCTCGCCCACGATGGCGTAGTTCGGACGGAGGATGCCCTTCCCGACCAGAGCTCCGGCGCCGCAGAATCCCATCGTCTCCTCGTCCGCCACCAAGGCGAGCTCGAGCACCCCGGCGAGGGAAACCTCGGCCTCGCACAGAACCGCGACCGCTTCCAGAGCGGCCGCCACCGGGCCCTTGGCGTCGCCCGAGCCGCGTCCGTGCATTCGCCCTTCGACGATCTCCGCCGAATAGGGGTCGTGCTTCCACAGCGAATGCTCGCCGGCCGGGACGACGTCGATGTGAGAGCAGTAGGTGAGAGTGGGTCCCTCTTGGTTCCCGCGCAGGCGGGCGATAACGCTGGGCCTGCCGGCGACCTCCTCCTGGAGATCTACCTCGAGGCCGAGGTCCTCGCAATAAGACGCGACCAGCGCGGCCGCCTCAGCCTCGTTTCCTGGAGGGTTCTCCGACGGTGTCTGCACCAGGCGGGTCAGGCGCTCGACGAGCCGTTCCCGCTGCACCCCCGCCGAAGCCGACGCGAGGGAGAAGGTCATTGTCTGCGACAATTCGGCATGTGACCTACCGAGTTTTTCTTGGCCTGGTGCTCGTGACCTGGCCGCTGGTGATCGTCGGCTTGCTGTTCTTCATGGGCAAGCTCGAGAACTTCGTCAACCGGCTCGACGCGGACACTCCCGAAAAGGCCGGGGTCGAGCCGGTGGCAGGGACGAGCCGCGACAAAGAGGTGACTATCCTCTTCGGCGATCAGGTGGTAGGCGAACCCGACTGAGCTCATCGCGGCACTGTAACTACTGCAGCGCTGTGCACTCGATCTCTACTCGCGCTCCCTTGGGCAGCCCGTTCGCTCCGATGGCGGCGCGAGCCGGGGGATCCGACTGGAAGTAGGCCGAGTAGGCGTCGTTGAACTCGGCGAAGTCTGCGATGTCCGCGAGGTATGCGTTGACCTTCACGACGCGCTCCAGGCTGGAGCCGGCCGCACTCAGAACCGCGGCAAGGTTGTCGAGGCAACGGCGGGTCTGGTCGGCGACCGAACCGTCGATCAGCTCCCCTGTGACGGGATCGAGAGGAACCTGTCCGGAGCAGAAAACGAACCCATTGCCGGTCGTCGCCTGGGAGTAAGCCCCCACCGCCTCGGGAGCCTCGGGTGTTGCAATGATCTCCTTGGTCATGGGGCCCTCCTGTCGTCGTCGATTGCCGGCAGATGTTAATAAGAAAGAGCGGAACGGGGGAGAGGCGGACATCTTGCCTGATATCCAAGAAGACGCAGTCGTCACAGAAACGCACGGGACCGAGCCCGAGCGGATCCTGAGGGCGGTGCTCGAGCGAGCAATGGACGTTGTCCAAGCGGATAGCGGAGCTCTCGCCGTTTACACCTCCTCGGGGGCGTTGCGGGACTTCGTGGCTGTGGGCGGGGACTCAGGCGAGATGCCCCGCCCTCGCGGGGAACCTCTTCCCGGCCCTCTTCGCTGGAGCCGCGATGAAGAGGGAACCGACGAAGCACACGGCCTTCCTGTGCCCGCCGCCGCCCGTTCTCTTCTCGGGTTCCCCCTGCCGCTGACTTCGGGGACCGGAATACTCAATCTCTATCTGGCACGCAGCGGGAACGACTCCTCCTTTTCCGAGCAGGACGAGGAGCTCCTCTCGGGGCTCGCCGCCCTCGCGTCCCTGGCCGTGGGCCATGCTCGACTGCTCGAGACCGAGCGGCTGCGGGCCGACGCGATCTCGGTGTTCGTGCACGAGCTTCGGTCTCCTTTGACCGTGATCGCGGGTATCGCAAACCTGTTGAAACGCCCGACCGGCGAAATCACCGGCGACCTGCGGGCGGAGTTGGTCGAGATCCTTGGCCGCGAGTCGTCCCGGCTCACGAGGTTGGTGTCGAACGTGCTGGATGCCGAGACGCTGCGACGACAGCAGGGCTCCATAGAGGCGGTTCGCTGTGATCTCGTGGAGCTCGCCGGTGAAGCTGCGCTCGATGCCGGGGGTGGAGACCGGGTAGCGGTGGCCGCGCCGGCCGAACCCCTCACCGCCCCCGTCGATCGCGACAAGATCAAGCAGGTGCTCGTGAATCTGGTGTCCAATGCCCTCAAGTTCGCCCCCGATCCCACCCCCATCACGGTGTCGGTCAGGGCGGAGGAGGAACGGGCCGGAGCCCCCCCGTGGGCCGAGGTCGCCGTCCAGGACTTCGGCCCGGGCATCGCGGCCCACGACGTGCCCAAGCTGTTCCACATGTTTGCACGCGTCGGTAACCGCGACAAGCCCGGCTCGGGCCTGGGCCTGTATGCCTCCAAGTTGATCATCGAGCGTCATGGGGGCTCGATGTCGGTAGTCAGCGAGCCCGGCCGGGGCTCTCGCTTCAGCTTCCGGCTGCCGCGCGACTGAGCCGCGCCGGTGCCGAGTGGTGGCCGGATGATCATATGGAGCATCTGAGCACCACTGGGCGGATAAGGCGGGAGTCGGCCTATAAGCCGGGTCCTGTACGGCCCTCATTCGAGGGCCGCGGCGGCCATCCATCTGCAACGAGCGTTGCCGCTCGCCTCTAGCGGCCTACCCGGAGGCATCCCGGCGAGCCGGGACGGACGGGCCGCCCTTACCTCCTGCTTGGCCTTGCTCCGGACGGGGTTTGCCTAGCCGCACCGGTCGCCCGGCACGCTGGTGAGCTCTTACCTCACCGTTTCACCCTTACCCCGGCCGATTGAATCGAGCCGGGGCGGTCTGTTTTCTGTGGCACTGTCCACGGGTCGCCCCGCCTGGGATTTTCCCCAGCGCCCTGCCCTGTGGAGCCCGGACTTTCCTCGGCCTCGGCGTCTCCGTCGGGGCCGCGGCCGCCCGGCCGACTCCCGCTCCATTCTCCCAGAGAAAGGCGCATCCGCCGTGCGGCCCGATCGAGGCTTTGAAGCAGGGGCCGGCCGAGCACTATCACCAGCAGCGCATTGCCTCCGGCGGCGAAGCTGTCCCAGGCGAACGAGGTGAGAGCGTAGAAGGCCGCGTAGCGCTCGAGATTGGTTGCGAGCGAAGCTCCCTGCGCCCACGACAGCGGCCCCGAAGCCACTCGAAAGGGCCAGAACCACAGGTTCATGATGGCTCCGAAGACATAACCGGCCAGAGCCCCATAAGCGGCCAGAGCGCCGATCCGCCGCAGCCACGGGCCGCCCCGCCACAACAGGCCGGCCCCCGCTCCGACCCAGCCGACCGCCACCATCTGGAAGGGCAGCCACGGCCCCAGTCCACCCACAAACAGACCCGAGGCCATCGTGCCCACCGCCCCCAGCACGAAGCCGAAGCTCGGCCCAAAAGCGTTGCCCGCAGTCAACACGATGATCCACATGGCCGAGAAGCCGGCCACGAAACCGGGCAGGCGCAGTGCGACCATGAGGCCCGCCAGCACACCGAGGAGAGCGACCGACTTGACGCCGAGGGCGCTGCCGGAGAGCTGCGCGAACAGGACGACGCCGAGTAGCACCACGAGGGCGCCGAGAATCAGGGGTCCGTCGACGTCGTGGGGGGCAGCTCCGGACCGGCTCGGGACCAAGAAGGGCCACAGGAAGGCCCCCAGACCCACCAGGTTGGCGGTGAGTACGAGCAGGCCTCGCAGAGTGGTCGTCATGCCAGCGCCTCTGCCGCCTGGTCGACCGTGAGCCAGCCGGGGCCGAACACGCGCGTCATCTGCGGAGCGAACACCACGGAGTCCCCCAGGACCGCCTCGGGCGAGCCGTCTGCGATCACCTCTCTCGAGGCGAGAAGGATCACACGCTCGCCCACCTCAGCCACGAGCTCCACGTCGTGGGTCGCCAGCAACACCACCCTGCCCTCTTTGGCGTAGATGCGGAGCATGCCGACAAGCTTGCGCTTGGCCTCGAGATCAAGGCCGCGCGTGGGCTCGTCGAGGAGAAGCACGCCGGCGCCGGTAGCCGCTATCGACGCCAGCGCCACCAGCAGCCGCTCTCCCGCGGAGAGATCACGCGGGTGCCTGGAGACGAGAGCAGTGATGCCCAGCCGCTCGAGGTGGGGGCCGGGGCCATCGGGCAGACCCGCCGCGGCCAGAGTCACGGCGATCTCGTCCTCCACCCTGTCGCGAAAGAGTACGGAGTCCGGGGCCTGAGGGCAGAGGGCGACGCTTTGTCCGGCGAGGGGCGGAGCGCCGTCTACCAGGACCCGCCCCGCCGACGGCTTCTTGAGTCCCGAGATGCAGCGCAGCAGGGTGGTCTTTCCCGCCCCGTTGCGGCCCATGAGCGCAGAGACCACTCCCGCGTGCAGCTCGAGGTTCACGCCCGTGAGCACGCTTCCGCTTTCATAGCCTGCCGCCAACCCGGTTACCGACGCGCGCGTCTGCCCCGGGGTCCGGCTCCCGGGAGACGGCGGCGGCTCCCGAAGGGCCCTCACGTGAGCGCGCGCGTCCCTCACCGTCAAGGGCAGCGGGTGCCACTTCAGCCGGGCGCCGAGACGGGCCACGGGGGGGCCGAGATCGAGGCTCTCCACGACGTCGACCGGCCGCCCCTGGACGACCTTGCCTTCACCCCCGCAGCCCACCGCCATGTCGGCGAAGGAAGCCACCCGCTCGAGCCGGTGCTCGGCCACGACGACCGTGAGCCCGAGGTCGTGGACAAGGCGTTGGAGCGCAGCACAGACGTCCTCGGCTCCCTGCGGGTCTAGCTGGCTCGTGGGTTCATCCAGCAACAGGATCCTCGGTCCGGCTACGAGCGCAGCCGCGATCGCAACCCGTTGACGCTCTCCGCCGGAAAGATCCCGTACGCTGCGGCGGCGCAGGCCCTCGAGAGACAAGAGGTCTGAGACCTCCTCCACGCGCCGGCGCATGACCAGGGGGTCGATGCCAAGGTTCTCCATGCCGTAGGCGAGCTCGTCCTCGACCAGATCGACGACGAACGCGGCGCCCGGGTCCTGAGGAACGAACCCGACCACGTCGGCCAGGTCGCGGGGCCGAGTATGCCGTGTGTCTCGGCCCGACACCAGCACACGGCCCGAGAAGGAGCCGCCGCTGAAGTGGGGCACGAGCCCGTTCATCGTCCTGATCAGAGTGGACTTGCCGGCGCCGGTGGGCCCGGCCACGAGGGCGAACACGCCGGCCGGCAGGGCAAGGCTCACGTCTCGAAGAGAAGGGTTCTCGGCCCCGGGGTAGGAGAAGCTCACACCGTCGATGACGACCGCGCTCGGCGGAGACGGGGGGCGCCCTCCGCCCGACGGTTCCTGCTTTCCCGGTTTTGTGGGACGCAGCGTCAAGAAAACTGCTCGCAAGGACGCTCAAAACGCGGCGCCGGAAGGTCAGAACGACATAGGGACGGATTCATCGGGCCGTCGGTGGCCACAGGGCCGGGGCGCAAAAGGAGAGCGCGGCGGCGATGAGGGGTCCTGTGGCTTGCGGCCACCCCAAGGGGGCCGCCGGCACCAGCAGATCGCCGGCCCCCGCCGAAGCCGACGCAATGAAAGCGACGACTCCCACCGCACTCAGTGCTGCGGTCGCCCACGACCATGCCCCGAAGGGCTGGGGACGGTAGCGGGACCTGCGTCCCCGGCCGTGGCCGCGGGCGTCCATGGACTCGGCTAGGACGAGCGCCTGCTCCATGCCCGATTCGAGCACCGGGACGCACAGTGCCGGGAGCCTTGCCCACCTGCCGCCGCCGAGCCCCCTCATCCTCTGCGCCTCGGATACCTGCTGCGCGGTCTCGGCGAAGCGGGGAGCCAAGGTGAGCCCCAGAGAGGCGGCAAGCGCGACCTCCTGCAGCCGCCGGGGAGCCAGGCGCAGCAGAGCAGATGCGTCAGAAACCGAGTTGAAGGCGCCGTAGACGGCCAGCAGCACCGCCACGCGCAAGCCCTCGAGCAGGGCCACAACGATGCTCCCACTGTTGACGGGACCGAAGACCACCAGGACGGTGCGCAGAGCCATCGCCACCAGGCCGGCCCCCACGAAGAAACGAAACGATCCCACCCCCCGGCCGCGGTCACCCCAGGCCGCCTGCACGGCCCACGCGGCTCCGAACAGGATCAGAAGGTAGAAGGGGTTGGTGGTGGACAGCGTCACCACGGACGCGCCGGCGGACCACGCCACCCATGCGCCGGGATGCATCAGCGCTGCTTTCGGCTTGTTCGCTCGGTAGCCCCTCGGCTTGTTCGCTCGGTAGCCCCTCGGCGCCGCCCCAGGGCGCTCCCGAGTGCTCCCGCCACCACAGCACCGGCCAGCCCGGCGAGACCCGCCACCGGTGGGCCCTCGTTGCTCTCATCCGCGCGCCGCGGTCCTTGCTTCTGTACCGGTGCCGCGACGGTCGTGTGCACGCGCCCCCTTTCCCGTTCGGGCAGACGTTGCTGCCTGGAGGCCCGACCGATGTCATGAGCACCACGCGAGGGCTTCTCGGGCGCAGGCGGGGAAGGTTGTGGGCTCGGGGCAGGAGATGAGTAGGGCTCGGGGGAAGGAGCCGAATCCGCAGTGGGGCTTGGCGAGGGCCTGGGGCTCGCAGAGGGCTCAAAGCTCGACGAGGGGCTCGGCGACGGGGCACACACCTCATAAAGAGGCGTGACCGGCGGGGCCGAGTGGTCCGCTGCGCCCTGGCCCGAGCCCCACGACCATCCTTCGACATCGCCGTCCTCGACCACGGTCGAGCCCGCCCCGACAGACGACCAGCTCCATTCTCCGTTCGAGTCGGCCCTGAAGTAGCCCCAGAAGAGGGGGTCTTCGGCGAAGCAATCCCCTCCTGTAGGTCCCACGCCTGCCAGCATGCACACCGCTTGGCCCCCATAGCCAAGCTGGTAGTCGAGCCCGTGCTGGCGGGCCGCCAACTCGATGAGGTGGACTCCCGAGATCGCCTCCGAGTCGAGCATCACGCAGTAGCGCTCGGTGACGGGCCCGCGGTCGATCACCAGTGCCGCCCGCGGCCCGGCTGCTGCGCAGGCGTCCGGCGGATTCGCCACCTGCGGAGCGAGAAGAGCACCTGCCAGACCAAGGCCGCAGAGGGCCCGGCCGAACATCACGCGCGGCATGTCCGGCGCGGCGGCGCCGGCTCGGAAACCTTTGCCGGATCCAGAGGCAGCGGACGACCCAACAGGCCCAGCACGGCCCCTACGGTGGCCCCGATGACACTGGGACCGCCGAGCTCGTCCTCGCGCGCGGCGTCTGGGCGCGAGGGGACGCGCCGGAACGCACCCGAGCTGCGTGCCCAGGTGTAAGCAAAGGCGCCGGTGAGCTCGCCGCAGGCACGGTAGGCGAGTCGCCGCAGCGCCCGCCGCGCACCCGGTGGAGGAGCCTTGCGGAGTGCCGCATAGGCCTGCAAGACCAAGGCCGTGGAGTTGGCGTCGGTGTAGGCCCGGCTCCCGAAGGCGCTCCGCTGATGGCTGTACCGCCATCCGCCGCGCACTCCGTCCCGAGCCGAGCGGAAGTATGCAAGGGAGCCGCCTGCGCTCGATCCGCCGGCCCTCAAGGCCTGTACCGCATAGCTCGTGGTGTTGGTGTCCGTACGAGTGACATCACCTGCGGAGCCGTCGTTGCAGTGGAACCCGTCCCGGGAGCGCGAGGGCGCGTCGTACTGCCACCCGCCATCGGGACAGCGAGCCTCCCTCAACCACTCGTAAGAGGAGAGTGTCACCGCCCCTGTTGCGGCGTTCAGCCCCAACAACGCGAGCGCGTGGTTGAGCACGACCGCCCTCGAGCCCGAACCTCCATAGCGGCCCGAATCACGCCGCTTGCGTTTGATGGCGAGCACCAGATTGCGGCCGCCGAACGAGCGCGGGTTGCGTCCGGCGGCGACCGCGGCCATCACCACCTTGCCCGTGAGCCCCACGCTCTTGAGGCCTGTGGCCTGGCTCCGCAGATAGCCAATCGCCTGGTCCACGCCCTTCGGTGAGCGGCGGGCCGCGGTGAGCGCCAGAACCGCGTCGGCGGTGGCCCCAACCTTGGAGAACCCGGGTACTGCCCCTTTGCCGCCCTGCCGGCTCACGATGTAGCGGGTAGCGAGTCGAGCCTTGCGTCGGTTCGGCCCTGCGGCCACCGTTGCCGTCAACGCCGACGTGGCGATCAGCCCGGTGACGAGAAAGAGGGCACACAGCCCTCGCCACCTCTGCATGCCCATGACAGCTCCTCTCACCGGTCCTCGCCGGGATCACATGGTGCCCCTGAGCCACTACGAAGCCGCCACGTGGCGACCTCGCAACGGTGGGAGGGTGACCTGGCTCGCCCGCTCTCGCGGGCCTACAGTTGCGGGACAGCGCCGGACTCTGACCGGACTTCCCCCTCCACAACGCGCCCTCCACCCTACCGTTTCTTTTCCTTGCCGAGTGGTCATTAATGGCTACTGTGTGACCATTTACCACCACTCGGCCCCCGGTTGGCCCCCGGTTTGCTACGGGCGCAGGTAACCGTCCCCCAGGAAGCGGCGCAGTCGTCCCTCCTCACCAAGGCGGAAGGCCACGTAGAACCACGCCAGACAGGCTGCCCCCACCGCCTCTGCGGCCCAGGTGCCGAGGTGGGAGAAGGGGCCCGTGACGAGGTCCCAGGAGTAGGGCTCGGCAGGCGTGGTGGAGAAGGCGGTCCCGAACGCCGGCCACAGAAATGTCCGCGGCGAGTTCCACATCCCGTCCCCCACCAGATGCAGGAGCCAGCCGACCGCGAGGCCGAAGACCGCCACGCGCCGCTCTCCGGAGGTCAGCAAAAGCAGCGCGATCGCCACTGCGATGACGGCCACGAGGGTATGTGCCAGATAGCGCCCGGAGGAGTTATCCGTCACCATGAGGCGCAGGACCGTATCGACTAGATCGGGAGCAATTGCGCCTGCGAGGATGTAGCGATAATCGATGCGCCGGCGCCCCAGGCTCACGTAAGTGATGAGCGCCGCAATGCCCAGGTGCCACAGCAGCACCTAAAGCAACTGTGACTGATGGGAAGTATCCGCGGGCCCGTCCACCGCTGCGGAATCCATTCCCATGTTGGCGAGACGATCCGCGCCCGAGTTCTCGAGACGCGGCACGTGGGAGATGGAGATCTCCCCGAAGCGGTCCAGCAGCGAGCGGGCCCTCACAGCCAGGGTGCGCAGAGAGTCACTCTTGATCTTCCACCGGCCCTGCACCTGCATCGCCACCAGTTTGGAATCGATCCGGACTTCGAGCTCAGTGCAACCGTGTTCGAGGGCGATCTCGAGACCGGAAATGAGCGCGCGATACTCCGCTACGTTGTTGGTTGCGTGACCGATTCCTTCTCCTATCTCGGCCACCACGCTGCCCTCCGAGTCCTGGAGCACGACTCCTATTCCGGCCGGCCCGGGATTGCCGCGCGCTCCCCCGTCCGTGTAGAGGACCGCTCTCACTGGACCACGAGGATGCGCCGGCAGTTGTCGCAACGCTGCAGGCCACCTTCGGCTCGCAGCCGTTCTACCTCACGAGCCGGCAGCCTCGTATGGCATCCCTGACAAGTGCCCCGCTCCAAAACGGCTGCTCCGACGCCGCCCTTGGCAGAGCGGATCTTCTCGTAGAGCAACACGAGGTCTTCCGGCAGCCCGCTCCTCAGCTCGTCTCGGGCTTTCAGACGCTCTTCTAGTTCCGCTTCGATCTCTCCCGAGAGGCGCGCCACTTCCGATTGGAGCTCCGAGACCGAAGACGACAACTCGTCGCGCTCCGTGGTCAAAGCCTGAAGGGTTGATACGGCGCCGTCGCGCGCCACCATGGAGTCGAGCAGCTCGTCCTCGAGGCCGCCTCTTCTGCGCGACAGCATCTCCACCTCGGCCTGCAGGTTGGAAAGCTCCTTGGGGTTCGCGACCTGACCCGAATACATCCGATGCTGCTCTCGTTGCAGTTTCTGCTCGAGCACTGAGATTTCCCCCTCGAGCCGGTCCTGAACGCGCGCAACGTCATCTCTGTTCCGTTCGGCTACTGCCGCGTCGGAGGAAAGTTCCTCGAGCTGTTGCTCTAGCTTCTCGAGCTTGGCTCGCTCGGGAAGCTGGTCGAGGCGCCTGCGGCTCCTGTCGAGGGAGCTGTCCTCACTCTGGAGTTGGAGCAGGCGCTCGAGGGCAGAGGCGTCGGCGCGAATCGGCATCTGCAAAGAATCTAGCAGCCGCTTCAACTAGCACCGCAAAAGGTGGAGGATGGGAACGGCGGGGCCGGGTGGTAGTGAGTGTCGGTGGCACAGCCGAGCTTCGGAGGCGGCTCGGCGCGTAGTGAGACGGGAGCCAAAGCGATGGCCAGAGTCGACGCAGAGAACGAGCTTCTGCGCGCTGTGGGCGGCGGCGACCCTGATGCCTTGGGAGAGTTGTACCGGGCCTTCGAGAGGCCTCTCTACTCCCTCGGCATGAGATTGCTATCGGATCCCAAGCTGGCAGAGGAGCTAGTGCAAGAGGTCACTTTTCGACTTTGGAGACGGGCGTCAACTTTCGATGAGCGCCGCGGCGCGGCGTCGTCGTGGATTTTTGGCATCGCTCGCAACGTCGCGGCGGACCTTTCACGTGAACGCGCCCGCCGGCCCATCGCGGTGGCCGATCCTCCTCACCCCCAGGAAACGTGGGATGAAGAGAAGGCCTGGGAGGCATGGCAGGTCTCCTTGGAGCTGAAGCGGCTCCCCCGTCAACAACAGGAGATCATCGAGCTCGCCTACGGGCGGGACATGACTCAGGCGGAAGTGGCTCACGCGCTGGGGATCCCGCTCGGCACCGTGAAGTCGCGCCTGTATGCGGCGCTAAAGAGCTTGCGCCGCAGCCTCGTCGAACGAGGCGTGGTCGAAGAGAGCAGCCGGTGAGGCGCTGCAACGAGGTCCGCCTTGATCTCCCCGCCTATCTCTTGGGGGAGCTCGACTCCGCTCGGACGGCTGCCCTCGACGACCATCTTGCGGCCTGCGGGACCTGCCTCTCGGAGCTATCGGAGTTGGATCTGGTGACTGAAGTGCTGTCGGACTCCGGACTCGAGCACGTACCTCCCCGCCACCTCGAACACGAGGTGCTAACGCTGGTCACGCTCGAGCCCGACCCGGCGGGCCGCGAGGGCTCGTCCACCAGAGACCTCGCGCGCGCGTCGAGGCTGCAAGGCCGGAGCATCCGCGTGGTCCTCGCGCCGGTGCTGGCCGCAGCGGCCGTGACCCTGGCGGCGCTCGGAATGGCGTGGCGCACGGACCTCTCCAATGCGAGAGAGAGGATCCAGGCCATGCAGAGACAGCTGGGACCGACCGGTGCGCACGTGCAGACGATCTCCTTCGACCAGGCAGGCACCACCGGCGCCTCGGCCCGCGGGGAGCTTGTGCGGCAGCCCGACGGAAACCACCGCATCGTGGTGTGGGCGAAGAGCCTGCCCCCCACCCCGGCCGGTCACCACTACGAGGTGTGGCTCACGGGGGAACAGGGCTGGGTCTCGGCGGGCTCCTTCCAGGTGTCTGAGGGCGACTCGATGGTATGGAGCTGCCCTGTGGGAGTGTCCCCCGCCGCCTATCCAAGAATCTGGATAACGCTCGAACCCGACGACGGAGACCCGCGGCGCACGGGCCGCTCGGTGCTCCGAGCCACGCTCTAAGGGGCCTCGAAAACCACCGAGTGGTGGATAAAGGCTACACAGCAACCATTAACCACCACTCGAGACACGATTTGCACGGGCGGGGCCCCCGTGTCCGCCCCCTTATCCTCGGCCCTCATGGACGTGTGGCCCGGAGTTCCCTATCCCCTCGGAGCGACCTGGGACGGGAACGGCACCAACTTCGCCATATTTTCCCAACAGGCCACCGGCGTCGAGCTGTGCCTCTTCGACGGCGACCACGAGTGGCGTGTTCCCCTGACCGAAGTCACCGCGTTCGTGTGGCATTGCTATCTCCCCGGGGTGGGGCCGGGACGGCGCTACGGGTACCGCGCGAACGGCGCCTACCGGCCCTTCGAGGGGCAGCGCTTCAACCCACACAAGCTGTTGATCGATCCCTATGCGAAGGCGATCGAGGGAGGGGTAGAACCCGGAGACAAGGTCCTCGCCTACGCAATAGGTGCCTCAGAGGACCTCCAGCCCTCCTCGGAGGACTCCGCTACGAGTGTCCCGAAATCCGTGGTCATAGACCCTGCCTTCGACTGGCGCGACGATGTCGCGCCGCGCATACCGTGGCACGAAGTCGTCATCTACGAGGCCCACGTGAAGGGCTTCACGATGACGCATCCGGGCATTCCCGAAGAGTTGCGCGGAACCTATGCGGGGTTGTCGCACCCGGCCGCCATCGAGCACCTACTACTGCTCGGCATCACGACCATCGAGCTGATGCCCGTCCATCACTTCATCCATCACCGTCATCTCCTCGAGCAAGGGCTTCGCAACTACTGGGGTTACGACCCCATCGGTTACTTCGCTCCCCATAGCGAATACAGTTCGGCGGGGGCCGCGGGCGGCCAGGTGGTCGAGTTCAAACAGATGGTCAAGGAGCTTCACGAGGCCGGGATCGAAGTGATCATCGACGTTGTCTACAACCATACGGGTGAGGGCAACCACATGGGCCCGACGCTGTCCTTCAGGGGTGCAGACAATGCCGCCTACTACCGGCTGATGGAGGACGACCCCCGTCATTACCGCGACTTCACGGGAACCGGGAACTCACTGAACGCCCGTAACCCTCAGGTTCTCAAGCTGATCATGGACAGCCTGCGCTATTGGGCGATTGACATGCATGTCGACGGCTTCCGTTTCGACCTCGCCGCTACCCTCGCCCGCGAGCTGTTCGACGTGGACCGGCTGTCTGCCTTTTTCGACATCATCCACCAAGATCCCGTGCTCTCGGACATGAAGCTCATCGCCGAGCCGTGGGACGTGGGCGAAGGCGGTTACCAAGTGGGCAACTTTCCGCCGCTGTGGTCTGAGTGGAACGGTGAGTACCGGGACACGATGCGTGACTTCTGGCGCGGTCAAGACCACAGTCTCGCCGAGTTCGCCTACCGGCTGACCGGAAGCTCCGACCTCTATCAGGGGGACGGAAGAAGCCCCTACGCCAGCATCAATTTCGTCACCGCGCACGATGGATTCACGCTCAACGACCTCGTCTCCTATAACGATAAGCACAACGAAGCCAACAAAGAGGGGAATCGAGACGGGGAGAGCTACAACCGATCGTGGAACATGGGGGTCGAAGGAGACACTCACGATTCCGCAATCCGCTCGCTCCGGGAACGCCAAAAGAGGAACTTCCTCGTCACACTCGCTCTCTCACAGGGTGTACCGATGTTTCTGGGTGGCGACGAGATGGGGAGGACTCAGCGAGGCAACAACAATGCCTATTGTCAGGACAACGACGTTTCGTGGTTCGACTGGGCTCTGAGAGACGAGAACCTGGTCCTGCTCGGCTTTGCTCGCAGGCTCATGGCCTTCCGCCAGCTCCATCCCGTATTCCGCAGGCGCAAGTGGTTCCTCGGGCGTTCCATCTACGGCTCGAGCGTCTCAGACATCGCCTGGTTCACTCCCGAAGGTGATGAGATGACTCAGGAGCAGTGGAACGACGGCCTCGCAAAGTCCCTGATGGTGTTCTTCAACGGCGAAGCCATTCCCGATCCCGGCCCCAAGGGCGAGCGCATCACCGACGACAGCTTTCTGCTCCTCTTCAACGCGGCGTCCAGACAGGTGTCGTTCAAGCTCCCTCCCGAGGAATGGGGAGTGCAATGGACGGTCGCAATCGATACGACCGACCCTCTGCTGGACGAGAACCATCGGTTCCTCAAAGCCTCTGAGGTAATTGATCTCGACTACATCTCGACGATGGTGCTCAAGAGGGTGGATTAGCTGCGCGCCACCTATCGAATCCAGCTCCAAGAAGACTTCAGCTTCGATGCGGCCGCAGCCATCCTTCCCTATCTGTCCGAGCTCGGCATATCACATCTCTACTGTTCTCCCTACACGCAGGCACGGCGCCGAAGCCAACACGGCTACGACGTCGTCGACCACGCTTCTCTCAACAAGGAGCTGGGCGGAAGAGATGGGCACGAACGATTGTGCGCTGCGCTGCATAGCCACTGCATGAAGCAGATCCTCGACATCGTTCCCAATCACATGGCGACCAACGATTCACGCAATCGGTGGTGGTGGGACGTCTTGGAAAAGGGTCGAGCCAGCCGCTTTGCAGCCTACTTCGACATCGACTGGGATCCTCCCGAGGAAAAGCTCGCCCGAAAGATACTCCTGCCCGTTCTCGCGGATCACTATGGTCGCGTGCTTGAAGCGGGAGAGCTTCGAATCACTACACCCGGGAACTTCCCAGTACTGCTCTATCACGAGCTCGAGCTCCCACTTTCACAGGACTCTCTACTATCTTTCTCCACTCCAGATGAGGTCAATTCAGACTATCGGCAGCTGCACGAGCTCTTGGAGCAACAACACTACCGCCTGGCCTTCTGGCGCACCGCATTCGACGACCTCAACTTTCGACGCTTCTTCTCCATCAACGATCTCGTCGGGCTGCGAATGGAGAACAACGATGCGTTCGAGGACGCCCACACTCTGGTGTTCGAGATGGCTAACGCCGGTCGACTCGACGGGGTACGAGTAGATCACGCTGATGGGCTCTCCGATCCTCAAGCCTATCTCGACCGGTTGCAATCCAGGCTGGGCGGCCGCTACATCGCCGTGGAAAAGATCCTGGAGAGCACTGAAGAACTTCCCACGTCCTGGCCCGTGCAAGGCACCACCGGCTACGACTTTCTCAACAGAGTCGCGGCTCTGTTCGTCGATAGACAGAGTGAGGCAGCATTCGATAGCTCTACTCGGGCTTCGTCGGAGTCGATGCAACAGCCGCCGCCAAACGCAGGCACGACAAGAAGCTGTTGATGGCCGAGACCGAATTGGCCGCCGATGTCGAGCGGCTGACCGCACTTCTCGCGGACATCTGTGAACGCCACCTCGAGCACAGGGACTGGGCACGGCACGAGCTGCGCACCGCGATCGCGGAGGTCGCGGCCTTTTTCCCGTCTATCGCACCTACACTCGGCCACTCACCCCGATCTCCGAGAGAGACCAGGCGGTGATTCGCAAGGCTGTGAGCGCGGCGAAAGCCCCTCTCGACGATCTCTCTCGTCTGTTCGATTTCATCGCCCAGCTGCTTTTGCCGGGAGCTCGAGGGCAAGTCTGAAGCAGCGTTCGCCACGCGCTTTCAGCAGCTCAGCGGCGCAGTCATGGCGAAGGGCATAGAAGACACCCTCTTCTATTCAGACAACCGCCTCTCGGTCCTTAACGAGGTCGGCGGCGACCCTCGCTCGTTCGGGAAGACGTCAAGAGCTTCCACAAGCACAATCTACGCATCCAGACAACCTGGCCGCAGACGCTGCTCGCCACTTCCACGCGCGACACCAAGCGGTCGGAGGACGTGCGCTCCCGCCTCTATCTGCTGTCAGAGATCCCCGCTCAGTGGAGCGCGGCATTGCATCGTCTTTCGGCGCTGAGCGAGCGCCACCGCAGTGGGCCTTCTCGGGCGACTTGCTCCTCTCCTCGGGCGGACACCGTCGCACCGCCGGGGGAATGCTCCTCGAACCAGACTCGGTTGTGATCGGCCGGGTGGGCGATGGTTCAAAGGCGCTCCACCCGGCCCGGGGATCCACCGCTTAGACCGACTCCGGGTCTGTTCGGGTCCTGGGATACTGAGGAGATGGTGGGGCAGCCGTGGGCGGCAGTTGTGATGGCACTCGGTTCAATCCTTGGCCCCCATGTGTACGTGGCCGGGAGCGCTGATCCCCCCTTGTGTTTCGGACGCCGGCCCACGATTGTGGGTACCTCAGAAGACGACAGATTGGTCGGAACAAAAGGCTCGGACGTGATCGTGGCGCGCGGCGGCGTGGACGAGATCTACGGGCTGCGGGGCCACGACTACATATGCGGAGGCCCCGGCTATGAGGTCATCTCCGACGACGAGGTCGGCGAGGTCGTAGTCGGCGACCGCATCTTCGCCGGACCCGGCAACGACCGCGTAAGAGGCGGGCCTCACGTCGACACCATAGTCGGCGACGACTTTCGAGTGGAAAGCGGCACAGTGGGCGCCGGCTCGGACATCCTCATCGGCGGCGGGGGGCGAGACGATATCAATGCGGGGAACGGCGACAACCTCGTCCGCGGCGGCCCTCGCGCCGATCAACTTTCCTCGGGCGAGGGCGATGACGTGCTCCACGGGCGGACGCGGCAATGATCTCGATCTGATATCTGGCCACGGCGACGACCGCATTTTTGCCGGGCGTGGAAAAGACGTCATTCTGCCCATGCAAGGCGACGACCTCACCGACGGAGGCGAAGGGCGAGATCTTCTGAACCTCTTCTGGGAGGGTGGGCGGTTTGGATCGATCAGCTCACACCGCCGGGAGCTGCACGTCAGCCTCCCGCGTGGCATGGCCGAGGGCATGGGTGGTGACCGCTTGCGGAGGATTGAAGACGTGTGGGGAGGTTCCGGCGACGACCGCATCATCGGTGACGGAAAGCCCAACCTCCTTGGGGCCACTGATGACCAGGGCGAAGGTCGCAGCGACCAGAACCTCCTCAAGGGACGGGGTGGATCCGACCGCTTCATCGCCAGTCCAGGTGCCGACCGGCTCTACGGCGGCCCCGGGCGGGACCAAGTTCGATTCGCCCTCAATGAGTCCGGATTCGCCCCCGGATGGGGAGTAACCATTGACCTCTCAAGGGGGAGAATTCGTGGCGAATCCACCGACTACATCTTTGACATCGAAGCAGCCCTCGGAACGGGTGGGGATGATCTCTTCATTGGCAACAACCTGGCCAACTATTTTCGCGGAGATTACGGTCAGGATACTGCTCGCGGAGGCCGCGGCCCGGATGTGCTCTACGGTGGTACGCAGGGCGACGCCCTCGCCGGCAACCGTGGCAAGGACGAGCTCGATGGCGGCAGGGGGCCCAACACGAACGACGGCGGGCCCGGTATCGACCGTTGCGTCCGGCCCGCGACCGGCGAAGGAGCAAGCCGTTGTGAACGCTGATCGCTGCCGGGGCCGAGCACGGACGCATGGCCGAGAGCGGTCCGCTGCACGTCGAGCCCGGTACACGTCCTTTCTGCCCCAACCCTCTCAGGCATGAGTGTCGAACAGATATGGTGAATCGATTCGCTCTTGCACGGCCCCATCGGAGCCGAACACCAGGAATCTGTCCATTGAGCGCATGAACCAACGGTCGTGTGTCACGGTCACGACCGTTCCTTCATAGCCGGCAAGTCCCTGCTCCAAGGCCTCGGCGGAGTCGACATCGAGGTTGTCGGTCGGCTCGTCCAGCAGCAGCATCGTAGGGCTCGCCATCTCCAGCATGAGGATCTGAAAGCGCGCCTGTTGTCCTCCCGACAGGACCGAAAAATAAGTTCGAGCCGCGCCCTGCAACTCGTAGCGTTTGAGCGCAGGCATTGCCTGTTCTATCCGGAGCCCCGTCTTGGCCATCACCTCTAGCAACTCCACATGGGAAAGCTCAGGATGATCGTGCGTTTGAGAAAAAAAGCCGGGAGTGACACGCGCTCCCAACGACCACGTGCCGCAGTGCTCGATATCCTCACCCGCCAGGAGTCTCAGGAAGTGACTCTTACCGGTTCCGTTTGATCCCACTACCGCCACGCGCTCCCCGAAATACAGCTCGACGTCGAAAGGACGGACCATCCCGGGAATCTCGAGGGCCGTGGCGCGCAGCGCGATCTTGCCGGTCCGGCCCCCCTGCAACCGCATCTTGACATCTTGGGGCCGCGCGCGTTCGGGCGGGGCGCTGTCTCGCTCGAAGCGCTCGAGGCGCTTCTCGGTCGATGCCGCTTTGGTGGCGAACTTGTCGTTGTAGATCGATCGCTGTTTGAACTCACGAATCATTGCCGTCAGGCGCTCGCGCTCGTCCTGAAAGCGGCGATGCTCCTGGTCGAG
>JALZJN010000325.1 GCA_030859735.1 Actinomycetota bacterium | reverse complement strand
CCTCAGGTACCACCCTCACCCAGATCTTCGGCATAGGACCCATACTGGCCGCGAGGATCATCGGGACGGTAGGCGACGTGGCACGCTTCCCGACCAAGGCGCACTTCGCCTCCTACTCCGGCACGGCGCCGGTGGAGGCCTCGAGCGGGGAGGTGGTGCGCCATAGGCTCTCGCTTGCCGGGAACCGCAAGCTCAACTACGCCCTTCATATGGTCGCGGTATGCCAGGCCAGGTCGGATGCTCGGGGTGGCACCTACTACCGTAAGAAGATCGCGGAGGGCAAATCCCGCAAGGAGGCGCTGCGGTGCCTCAAGAGGCGCGTCTGCGATGCCGTCTTCAGGAGCCTCATAGCGGACTCGCGGGCGCCTTCGCGCAGCGCCGCTTGACAAAGAGGGGCCGAGAACGTCAAGGCGAAGTTCGTGGGATACTTCGGGTGCGAACAGGTGGCGTTCCTGCCGGGCTAACTGAGGGCTGGTCATAAATAGCGCTCGGTGCGGAGCGAGCACTTGACTCGGCGCGAGATGCCTCCGAGCATAGCGTGTGTCCAAGCACCCTACACTCGGAGGCTCGCCCATGATCACCCACCATTCGGTCCTTGTCCAACTCGTTCGCCTGGTCGATCGTCTGCCCGCTCCGTCCCCCGCAACGACTCCCCGGCGCGGACGCCCGATCGTTTACTCCGACGCGCTGTTCCTCAAGGCACTTGTGATCATGATCGTAAGAAGGCTGCATAAAGTGGGCGAGTTGCTCGCGGTGCTTGAGGAGCCCAATAATAATGGCCGCTTCCCCTCCAGGCGCACCTTCGAGCGCCGTCTTCGCGCCCTCCCGGATACTATGCCCGAAAAGATCGGCTGCTTGGGACGCCACCTGGTCGAGCTGCTAAAGCCCTGGGCGTACTCGGGGAGGGCCGTGGCACTCGACTCCACCGTGCTCAGCGCCAAGGGCGGTGTGTGGCACAACAAGGACAAAGAGGCGGGGGTGGTGCCGCATTCGTCCATAGACACCGAAGCCGGGTGGACCTACTCCGGCTGGCACGGGTGGGTTTATGGATGGAAGCTGCACCTGGCATGCACGGTGGCGGGCGTCTGGATGCCGCTCGCCGCTCGCCTTACTCCAGCCAACGTCTCAGACGGCCGCATAGCCCCGCTGCTGATCGAAGTGCTGCCCGAAGAGGCCCGTTTCGTGCTAGGCGACAAACACTACGACGCCAAAGCCCTCAAGGAAGGATGTCTGAGGGACGGACGGTTTCTGGTGAGCCCCAAGCGAGGCCAATACCCGCACACCGACGAGGGGGTGGAGGTGAGGAGGATCTTCCACCTCTTGCGCCACCGGGCGATAGAGAACCTAAACGGGCACTTCAAAGCCCTCTTCGACGCTTACGGGTCGGTGCCTACCAAGGGACGGGTCGACACGGCGCGTTTCGCCCTTGGGGCGGTGTTTGTCTACCAACTAGCTTTGCTCCACCGCCACGACGAGAGGCGCTTGGAGACCAACCGCGGGCTAGAAGCCTTCCTCAGGGTCGCATGAGGATTTATGACCGGGCCTCAGCTAGCTCGTCGGCTACCGCGACGAACTCGGCGGTGAGGACCTCACCCATGCCGGGAGGGTTGCTGATCATCTCGGCCTCCGTTATCTTGAACAACAGCTCTTCGAGGCGCCCCCTTCCAGGCAGCGCGCTCCCTGGGTTCTTAGGATCTCGTGGGCTACTTCGTGGACAAATCGAAGCCGAACTTTGACACACTAGTGGGTCAGTTGACTCGCGTGTCGCCATTTCTCCATGATGCTCCTCCGCCTTCGTATGGGCCTTCGCGTGCAGGCTCCGCTACCTCCCAGGGCATGCCGTCGCTTGCGAGCGCGAACCCGCCGCAGCGCTCGACGCCCACCCCACTCAAAAGGCGTCGGGTCCCGGTTCCAACCGCGCGCCGTCGCCTCCAGCCACTCGATGATCTCCTCGGGCTCGCGCGGATGTTGCCCTTCCAGCGCCCGGCGCACGAGGATGCGTTGGATCGACTCGGTCATGTTCAGCCAGCTGCCTCCCAGCGGCGTGTAGAGCACCATGACACCCCGGGCGAACATCCACAGCACAAGCTCGGGCGTCTTGTGCCCGGCAAGATTGTCCAAAACCAACAACATCCTCAACGGAGGCAACTCTTCGGGCAGCGTCACCTTCACCGAAAGCCCCTCTTGCCAGCTCTTCCACTCGGCCCGGTTCTCCTCCGCTCCGAGGCTCTTTCGCGGAGGCGGCAGGGAGGCGAGGATCTCCGCCAGCTGCTCCTTGAGCCAGGGGTGGAGCACTTCGTTGGCGCAGTTCCTGACACCTCTCGCCCGCACCTCGCCGGTGGCCGGATGGAACAGGCTCAAGAGCTTGGCCGTCCCCCGACGCACGTACTCGTGCGGTCTCCGTCTCGGCTCTCCCGTCGGCTGCCAGCTCGAGCCGGGGTATGGCACCGTCTGGTAGGGTCCCGCCTCGTCTTCGGTCCACACCGCCAGCCCTAGACCCTCGCCTTCGGTGTAAGCGCGCTCGATCAGCTTTTTTTGGCCGCGGCGTCGGGGTCGACAACCTCCACCACCTCGCCCTTGCGCTTCCGCTCGACAGCGCCGGTCTCGCACCAGCTGCGGTCCTTCTGCCAGTCGAAGCCCGCCTCTTTGAGGGTCTTCCAGATGGTATGGGTGCTCACCGCCGGCAGCCCGTCGGAAGCCTCCCGTAGGGATCGGCGTAGCGTGGTAAGCGACCAGGTTGCGGTGCCGTCCCTCTCGCGCTCCGGTTCCCGGCGCGCCTCGGCCAGGATGCGCTCACGCCCGGCGTCGGCGTAGATCGTCGGAGGGCCGCCGCCATGGCCCGGTTCTATGGCGTCAAGCCCCTCCCGGTTGAAGCGCGAAACCAGACGAGAGACCGCCTCCCCGGAGCGGCGTCCGGCGGCCCGGGCCGCGTCGGTGTAGCTGGCCCCGTCGGCGACGGCGAGCAAGGCTTTGGCGCGGGCAACGTGGGATGCGGGCTCGGCCCGAGAGCGAGCGACCCGTAACAACCAGTCGTGTTCGTCGTCGGTGAGTAGCCTGAGCGGATCTTTCTGGCGGCGGGTCATCGGCAAGCCTCCCTGAAGGGCTGAGAGGCTTGCAGCATACTCCACCTTCGCCAAAATAACTACGTTCATGACAACTAACCCACTAGTGGGTCGCTTGACTCGCGTGTCGCCATTTCTCCATGACGCTCCTCGATCCCGAGAGAACCTGCTCGATCGTGGACTTCCCTCACGAAGTCTCGCCAGGCATCGAGCGCCTGCTACGCGACGCTTATCTGGAGTCTCTCAAGCTGTGGCCGACGGCGTACGG
>JALZJN010000226.1 GCA_030859735.1 Actinomycetota bacterium | reverse complement strand
GGCTCGCCCTTCGCACCAATGAGACTCTGGAGGTCTTGAGGGATCTGGCGCGCGGCATCTATCCGCCGCTCCTTGCCGATAAAGGACTCGTGATGGCGTTGGAGGCCCACATCAGAAAGACGGGGCTGGCGGCCTCCCTGCGGGTCGATCCGGCTCTGGAAGCAATGCGCTTCGATCGCTCGATCGAGACGTCTTGCTATTTCTGCATCCGGGAGGCGCTCGACAATGTGGCGCTTCACGCACCCGGTGCCGAGACGCTCGTGACACTGGAGCTCAGTGCCGACCGGGTGTGGTTCTCGGTGGCCGATGACGGGCCCGGGTTCGACCCGTCGGTCGTCACCCAAGCCGCCCCCGGACGGGGAGGGGGACTGCAATCCATGGCCGACCGGATGGCTGCATCAGGGGGCGAGCTGACGGTTGAGTCACCGCCCGGACAGGGAACCGAAGTGAGGGGGTGGCTGCCTTTGAGAGAAGAAGAAGCAGCCACAGCAACAACCGCGGGTTCGGATGCAGAGGCCGGCGCTCAGGACGAGCGGGTGGCGGCCGCCCAGGCCTCCTCGAGCTGATCGGGTCCGAACTCGGATTTCGATATGTACGCCGCCGCCCCTGCCTCCTCGGCACGGGGTGCGAACTCCTCTGGTTCGTAGGTAGACACCATCAGCACCACGATGTGTTTCGGACCCGAAGCGTGGATGCGCCTCGTGGCTTCCAACCCGTCGATGCCGGGAAGGTTCAGGTCCATGAGGACCAGATCCGGGAGCAATCTTTCCGCCAGCTCGACCGACTCCTCACCGGATTCGGCTTCACCCACGACCTGGAAACCGCCTGTGACCTCGACCACATCTCTGGCCGCCATTCGGAAAGGCTTCTGGTCGTCGACGATGATGACGCGCACCAGCCCGGCTTCCTCCCCGCCGGCTTGGCCGTGCTCACCAGATGACTCATTGGTCATTGCGTACCCCTCGTGCTGATTCGGTGTGCGGCGATTTTCGCATTACGCCCTTTGACCTGTACAGGACCAAGGTCCTCGGCTTCGATCGGTTCCTTCAATGCCGAGACAGTCGGGGCCGATAGGACGATCTGTCCCCCGTTGGCGAGTTGCTGCAGTCTCTGTGCCAGGTTCACGCTGTCGCCCACCACCGTGTACTCGAGGCGCTCATCCGATCCCAGGAGCGCGGCCGCAACCTCTCCCGTGGAGAGGGCGATTCCGAGGTCAAAGGGGGGCAGGCCGCGTAGCGTCCACGCGGCGTTGAGCTCTTCCTGAGCGGCGTGCATGACGTACGCCGCCCCGAGAGCCTGATCTGCGTGATCCGGCTGCACCTCCGGGGCGCCGAAGACCGCCATGACCGCGTCGCCGACAAACTGCATGACGGTTCCGCCCGCGGCAACTACCGCTCGGTTCATGCGCGTGCGATGCTCACTGAGCTGATTGGCCAGCACGCCCGAATCGGACGACTCCGAAATCGTGGAATAGCCGCGCACGTCGGACATCAACACGGTGACCGTGAGCTTGTCGCTGTCGCCTGCTCGGCCTCCGTCCCTGCGCAGCTTCTCTGCAAGTCCCCCCGGAAGAAACCGGCTCAACGTCTCACCTTGCTCCTCGCGCTGCACGATCGCTTCGTGCAACATCCTCAGACGCCGCAGCGCCCCCTGCCGGCCGTGACTGGCGCCGTCGGCAATCCGCAGGAAGAGGGCCTCGACATCCTGAGCCACAGCCTCCGGGGGAAGCTTGCGCGCCGCCGCGATGGCCTTGATCGGGCGCCCCTCGGCGATCTCGCGCAGCAGGTCTTCGTCTGAGGCGGCGAGCTCGCCTTCGGCCGCCACGGGGTTCACGAGCGCCTCGACAATCTTGGGGTCGATCATCGACCCGCCTGCCGACACCTCTCTAATGGCACGCGCCAACTGATCGCCTTCGGCCACGCGATCCTTGAGCAGATAAGCGTATCCGGCCGCACCCTCGGCCAGCAGGGAAATCGCGTATTCCGGATCGTCATATTGGGACAGCACTACGACCCCGGTGCCGGGGTGGAGCTTGCGCACCTCTTTCGCCGCGTCGATGCCCTCGCGCTCGAATGCTGGCGGCATCCGGATGTCCGTGACCACAACGGCAGGAGCCGCGGCTTGGGCACCTGACACGAGCTCGTCGTAGTCAGAGGCAACCCCGACGATCGAAAAGTCGTCTTCGAGCGACAGCAGGGCGCGCACGCCTTCACGCACGATGAGGTTGTCGTCGGCGAGGAATACGGTGATGTCATCCGGCATAGCCACATTGTCGCGTGCATATCGGGGGCCTGGGAGGGGGCAGACCTGTCAACCGGCGGTAGTGTCGTCCTCCATACAAGACCTCATCGAGGCCCGGACCTGCCCGTGAGGCGGTCAGCGGGTGGGCTGTTCACCACCCAGGCGAACCTCGTTCGATGGTACCCCCCTCCCAGGGCCCTTGTGGAGCCCAGCGCGATCAGGTCCTGCGTGCGTCGAGCTCCTCGCACTTCGCCCGAATCGCCTCCGCCGCTTCGTGCAGGCTTGCGCGCTCAGAATCGTTCAGCTCGAGTTCCACTATCTCCGAGACGCCGCCCGACCCGAGTGCCACCGGAACGCCGAGGTATACGTCGGAGATGCCGTACTGTCCCGTGGTCCAGGCGCAGGCAGGCAGCACCTCTTCGGAATCTGCGAGCACCGCTTTCACCATCCTGGCGGCCGCCGCCGAGGGTGCGTAGAAGGCACTGCCCTTCTTGAGCAGCGCAACTATCTCGGCGCCACCATCGCGCGTTCGGCCGAACAGCTCCTCCAGGGCCTCTTCTCCGAGGAGCTCGTGCAGGGGCTTCCCGTCGACGGTGGCCTGCCGGGGAAGGGCGACCATCTGGTCCCCATGCGAGCCAAGCGTCATGGCTTCCACCTTCGCCGGAGGTACTTCGAGCTTCTCGGAGATGAAGTATCGGAGTCGCGCCGAGTCGAGCACACCGGCCATTCCGAGCACGCGCTCCCTGGGGAAGCCCGACACGACTGAAGCAAGGTAGGTCATCTCGTCGAGCGGGTTCGACACAACGATGATCACGCAATCCGGAGAGTGCTGAGCGACCTGTTCGGTCACACTCGCCACGATCTCGGAGTTCTTGTCGAGCAGATCCATTCGGCTCATGCCGGGTTGGCGCGGAAGCCCGGCCGTGATAACGACGATGTTGGATCCCGCCGTGTCGGCGTAGTCATTGGTTCCTCTGACCCGGGTATTGAAGCCCTCGACGGGGGCGGACTGCGCGATGTCGAGCGCGAGTCCGGCAGGCAGCCCCTCCACGATGTCGATCAGGACAACCTCGTCGGCATAATCGCGCTCGGCTATCCGGCGGGCCGTGTTCGAGCCCACGTTGCCGGCCCCCACAACGGTTACCGTTCTGCCGTCAGTCATGGTCGACTCCTCCCGCCTCGAGCTTCTCGATGACACCGTCGGCCACCTCCGAGGTGCCCACCGCCGTCGGATCATCGCGCATGGGTTTCATGTCATAGGTGACGTATTTGCCCTCGGCGATCACGGATGAGATCGCTTTCTCGAGGCGATCGGCGGGCCCGACCTCTTCGATGTGCCGTAACATCAGGACGCCGGAAAGCATCATCGCCATCGGATTGACCTTGTTCTGGCCCGCATACTTCGGAGCCGAGCCGTGCGTCGGTTCAAACACCGCAGCCTCATCACCGATGTTTCCCCCCGGGGCGACGCCGAGCCCTCCGATGAGGCCCGCTCCGAGATCCGACACGATGTCTCCGTAGAGATTCGGGAGCACAAGCACATCGTAGAGCTCCGGCTTCTGCACGAGCTGCATGCACATGTTGTCCACGATGCGGTCCTCGAACTCGATCCCCGAATCCGAGTACTCCTCGGCAACCTCACGCGCAGTTTTCAAGAAGAGCCCGTCGGAGAACTTCATGATGTTGGCTTTGTGGACGGCGGTTACCTTCTTGCGCCCCTCTTTGATTGCGTAGTCAAACGCCCCTTTCACGATGCGCCTTGTCCCAGTTACCGATATCGGCTTGATCGAGATGCCCGAGTCGTCGCGGATTCGGCGTGAGCCGAGATCGGCCAAGAAATCGATGAGCTTTCCCGCCTCGGATGATCCCTGTTCGAACTCGATGCCCGCGTAGAGATCCTCATGGTTCTCCCGGGCTATGACGAGATCAATATTTTCGTAACGAGAGCGGACCCCCGGGTAGGACTTGCAGGGGCGCAGGCACATATAGAGATCGAGCTCTTTGCGTAGGGCAACGTTGACGCTCCGAAAGCCCGTTCCCACAGGCGTTGTGATGGGCCCTTTCAGCGCGACGGAGTTGGCTCGAATCGAATGGAGCACCTGATCGGGAAGAGGCGTCCCGTACTTGTCCATGACGTCCGTCCCCGCTTCCTGCATGTCCCAGTCAAACCGGACCCCGGTGGCCTCCAGGACGCGCCGAGTCGCTTCGGTGATTTCCGGTCCCGTGCCGTCTCCCGGGATGAGGGTGACGGGGTGGACTCCCTGTGACATGGATAACCCCCTGTCTGGCGCTCATGCGCGTGGCCGGAGGCCTAACCTACATGCCCGAGCGACGCCACTCGCCCGGCCTGTCCCGGAGCCAGGCCCATTACTACATCCCCGTCTCGATCGAGCGATAGGCGAGATTGGCCGTGTTGTGGAGCAACTGGGCGATGGTCATCGGGCCCACGCCACCTGGAACCGGGGTGATTGCCGCAGCAACTTCACTCGCCGCCTCGAAATCGACATCGCCTGTCAGCCCCGCCTCGGTTCGATTCACCCCGACGTCAATCACGACTGCACCTGGGGCGATCATGTCGCCCGTAATTGCGTGCGCGCGCCCGACGGCTGCAACAAGGATCTGAGCGCGCCGCGTGTGCCCGGCGATATCGGCCGTCCCCGTGTGACAGACCGTTACGGTTGCGTTGGCGCCCGATGCCTTCTGCATGAGGAGCGCAGCCAGAGGTTTGCCGACGATGTTGGAGCGACCGACCACCACAATTTCGGCGCCGGAGATGACAACCCCTGAGCGGATCAGCAGCTGCTGGATCCCGCCGGGCGTTGCAGGGACCACCAGGGGGTTGCCCGATAGAAGCCGGCCGAGATTTGCCGGGTGAAAGCCGTCCGCGTCCTTGTCGGGCCGAACCGCCTCGACAATGCGGTCCTCGTCGATGTGGCCTGGCAGCGGAAGTTGCACCAGGATTCCGTGGATGGCCGGGTCACGGTTCAGCCCGTCCACGAGCTCGAGCAGCTCGGCTTCGGAGATGCTCGCGTCGATGTCATGGTCGCGCGCCGCTATGCCCGCTTGTGCGCAGGCCTTTCTCTTCGCGCGCACGTAGACCGCCGACGCCGGGTCATCGCCGACGAGGACGGTGGCGAGCCCCGGGACGACTCCCTGGGACTCGAGGGCCTCGACCAGTGCTGCGACCTCGGTTCTTACCTCGGACGCGATGGCCTTGCCGTTTATGACTTGAGCACTCATTGACCCAAGCCTACCGAACAGCCTCTGGGTCCCATTAGTGGCGGAAGTGGCGACGGCCGGTGAAAACCATGGCTAGCCCTCGTTCGTTCGCTGCATCGATGACTTCGTCGTCCCGCACCGACCCCCCGGGCTGGATCACGGCGCGCGCACCCGAGGCGGCGATTGCGTCGATTCCGTCCCGGAAGGGAAAGAATGCGTCGGAGGCGCACACCGACCCCGGCGCCCGTTCGCCGGCGCGCCGGGCAGCCAAATCGGCGGACTCGAGCCGGTTCATCTGCCCGGCCCCGACTCCGACTGCAGCGCCGTCCTTGACGAGCACAATCGCGTTCGACTTAACATGTTTGGCGACCGTCCAGGCAAACCAAAGATCGG
>JALZJN010000280.1 GCA_030859735.1 Actinomycetota bacterium | reverse complement strand
CATCATCTGCGCCGCCAGAACATCAGGGTCGCCACGGTCGAGGCCATCCGAGCACAACACCACTACCGACCCTCGCAGCGATGCGGCCTGCGAATAGCCTTTCAGTAGCTCGGCCAGCGAGTCCCCTATGCGTGTGCCTCCTTCCCAGTCCTGCGCCAGATCAGTGGCCTCCAGCAAGGCTGCGTCCGGATCCGCCTTGCGCAGCGCACGCGTCAGTCGAGTCAATCGCGTGCCAAAGGCAAAGACCTCGACCTTGGGGGCGGTCCTCATGGCCGCGTGCGCGAACTGCAGCAGGGCACGGGCGTACGCGGACATCGATCCCGAGACATCGAGCACCAGCACGAGCGGACGCGGCTTGATACGCCGGTGCCGCCATGCTCGCCGAAAGGGCTCTCCCTCGGTCCTGAGCGACGAGCGCAGGGTCCGGCGGAAGTCGAAGCGCGCTCCCTTGGGTGCAGGCCGCAGTCGGCGAGAGCGGCGCTCCGGCATGTTCACCCGCATGTGCCGGATGAGCCGGTAGCAGGCGGTGCGCTCCTCCTCGGTGAGCTGCTCGAACGATTTTTGCTTGAGCCGTTCCACCGCGGAGGCGACCATGCGAATCGTGACCTCGCCCTCTTCGTCGTCCTCCTCCGTGACCTCGCCCAGAGGCGTTGGCCTCTCCTGCTCTTGGCCCAGCAGTCCTTCGGGATCATCCACGCGGACTTGGGGCGCCGGGGCCTTGAGCAGCGCGAACAGCGTCTCTTCGATCAGCGTGTGGCCGAAGTACTCGTCGAACGCTTTTCGATAGAGGTCGAAGTCCTCGGGCCGCGACACGAGGCTGGCGCGCCCGGCGAAGAAAAGTTGCCGTCGAGACGAGGGCCTCAGGGCGTCCGCGGCGCGCACGAACGTCAGAATGCGCCCGGTGCCGACGTTCAGTCCGCGTGCCCGCAGATGACGTCCAAATCCAACGAGTTGGGAGACGGCTGTTAGCGCGGGGTCGGCCGTCAGCGAGCGGTCCAGCCGAGGTCCATTGTGTATGCGGTACCGGTGAACAGCTCCCCCGAGGGGCCGAGCAGCATGGCGACCGCATCGGCCACCTCGGAGGGCTCGATCAGCCGTTTGATTACGTGTGGAGCGAGGATTACCTCTTCGAGCACTCGCTCCTCCGGCAGGTCGTGCGCCTCGGCTTGGGCTGCGATCTGCTTTTCTACCAGCGGCGTGCGCACGAACGCGGGACACACTGCGATCGCGGCCACTCTGGACTCTGCCCCTTCGAGCGCGAGCGTCTTGATCAGCCCCAGCACACCGTGCTTGGCGGAGACGTAGCCGGCCTTGAACGGCGATGCAACCAACGCGTGAGCCGAGGCGATCGCCACGAAGCGGCCCCGGCCGGATTCCTTGAGCGCCTCCCACGAGTACTTCGCCAGCAGGAACGGACTCGTCAGCAGGATCGCGATCAGCGCGTCCCAGCGGTCCTCGTCGAACGAGGCTACTGAAGAGACATGCTGGAAGCCTGCGTTGGCGACCACCGCGTCGAGGGATCCGAAGCGATCGAGAGCAGCTTCGACCGCCGCGCGATTGCCGTTGCGCGTAGTTAGATCTGCCTTGAACGGCTCACCCGGGCCGTCGGGATCGGGTTCCAGGTCGACGCTCAAGACATGGATGCCGTCGTCGACCAAGCGTCCGGCCACGGCGCGCCCGATGCCGGAGGACGCGCCCGTGACCAGTGCGCTTCGAGAACTCCCCCTCACTACTCCGTCTTGGTCATGAGCTCGACGAAGTTGAAGGCGAACCCGGTGTCGGTGTTCGGGGGAAAACCGCCGAACAGGAAGATGAACACGAAGATCCCGTAGAAGACCGCCATCAGCACGAGCATGACCTTGCGGAACGTGCTGGGCTGAATCTCCTTCGGCAAGAACCTCGTGTTGATGCGCAGGAGGTGGATCGAGGAGATCAAGAACACAATCCCGGCCATATTGGCGCTCAGAGCCAACAGCGCCAGGGGCTGCGGCAGCCTCAAGATGATGAGGCCGACAACGATCACCACGGCAAGAACGGAATAGTAGATCTTGCGTACGTCCCCGGCGTCTCGCAGCCTCTTGTTGCCGGTCCACAGGATGTCGGTAAGCCCCCGCACCATGCCCTCGAGTATGTCGAGTTGCGTCTTGAACAGGATCCATGCCGCCATGAGAGCGATGACGAGGGCGAAGAAGGCGCCGACCTCGGTCTGAACCGCATCGGCGAGGGCGGCCGCGACACCGAGGCTCTCGAGGCTCTCGCCCCTCGGGATGAAGGTGACGTAGATGATCGCCGGCAGGGCCATGCCCAACATGGCGCCGACGAAGAAGACCCCCCACTGGTCGGCGGCGACTATCCTCCACCAGCCTTTCCAGCGCTCCATCATGCCGTCCTTCTGGGGGTCGAAGACGTAGCCGGAGTGGGCGAGATGGACCTCTTCGCCGCCCACCGCCGCGGGTATGTAACCGACCACCGAGCCCATGCCGTAACCCTTGTCACGTGCCCAGTTCGACAGCGACAGGTTGACGACGCCCCCGGCGGCCGCGTATGCGGCGACTGCGCTGATGAGGAACGGGTCGATGCCCGACGGGATGGGGTTGAAGCCCTCCTGGACGTCGAAGCCCACATACCCGATGATGGCCTCCCACCAGGTGCTGGGCGAGGTCAAGAACAGCACGATCAGCAGGAACGCGGTAAGGATCACGGATACCATGACCCAGTTGAGGATCTCGAGCGTGTGCTCGATCTTCTTGCCTCTGAGCACGATGAGGACGCAGGCAAGATAGGCGCCCACTGCGATGAAGTAGGTTGTGTTCTCGGAGCCGGGGGCCGCGATCTCGCCCGCGAACAGGAAGTAGATGGCGCCGGCCGCGGCCGCAGCCCACCCGGGAATGCCGGTCTGCAAGAAGTAGAAGAGCGTGTAAACCCAGGCCCAGAAGGTCGAGGACGGCTTGGTGCGCATGAAGCCTGTGAAGGCGGGCTCGCCCGTGTACATCGTGTAGCGCATCAGCTCTT
Source organism: Actinomycetota bacterium (assembly GCA_030859735.1). Lineage (GTDB taxonomy): Bacteria > Actinomycetota > CADDZG01 > CADDZG01 > WHSQ01 > JACDAL01. The sequence goes on along the minus strand of JALZJN010000280.1, from coordinate 1,379 downwards.
GGTTGTAGATGGTCTGAAACACGGTGGCTATCCCGGTGATCCACAACACCGCCAAGCCGTACGCGATGAAAGCCGCAGGCCCCAGGAGAAACTCGCCGGACCCGATGGCCGCTCCCAGGACGATGACGCCCGGCCCCACCACTCCGAGCCACTGGAGCCCCTTGGGTCTAGGAGGCTCGGGGAGATCCCGTTCCTCCCAGGCATCGAGGCCGGAAGCAGTCTCGTCGGCTCTGCGGTCTCGCAGCGACTCGGTGGCCATATCCCCCTCCTGTCGTCGTGACGCGCCCCCGCGTCAACCAACAGCACGTACCCAACTGGCAAGAAAGATACCTCAATCATGCCGAGTGGTGGATAAAGGCTACTGTGTGACCATTTGCCACCACCCGGCGTCGAGGGAAGTCAGTCGGTTTCGCCCACGACCTCGTCGAGCTTGGTCCGGACGAGCTGCTGGTCATCGTGGTCTTTGACGACCGCGCCGAGCGTGGCCGCGGCGTCCTTTGCGGACAGGTTCTCGACTCCGAGGAAGCTCAGGGCCTCGGCCCAATCGATCGTCTCTGCCACTCCGGGCTTCTTGGACACATCAAGCTCTCGCAGTCTTTCCACCGCCTGGGCCACCTGGCGTGCCAGCGACTCCTCGACCTCCGGTGCCCGGGCCCTGACGATCTCGACCTCGCGCTCGAGGGCGGGATGGTCGATCCAGTGATAGAGGCAGCGTCTCTTTAGCGCGTCGTGCAGCTCGCGCGTGCGGTTCGAGGTGATGATCACGGCCGGGGGCTGCGACGCCGTGATAGGGCCGATCTCGGGAATGGTTACGGTGAACTCGGACAGGACTTCGAGCAGGAACGCCTCAAACTCGTCGTCGGCGCGATCGAGCTCATCGATCAGCAGCACAGCCTGATCGCCCGCCCTGATGGCGGCAAGCAGGGGCCGCTCGATCAAGAAGTCGGGGCCGAACAGGTCGGTAGCGGTTTGCCCCGACGCGGTTTGATCAAGGCCCGCGGCCCTCACTGCGATGAGTTGGCGCGAATAGTTCCACTCGTACAGAGCTTGATACGAGTCGATGCCTTCGTAGCACTGCAGACGTATGAGCCGGCGTCCCAGCATCGCGGCCAAGACTTTGGCGACCTCGGTCTTGCCGACACCCGCCTCCCCTTCGAGCAGCAACGGCTTGTGGAGCGCCAGGGCCAGATGAATCGATGTAGCTAATCCTTCGTCCGGGAGATAGGAATGCCGGACGAGCGTGCGCTCCAGGTCCTCTACCGAGGCAAAAGGAAGGGCGCGGCCACCGCCGCGCCCTTCCTCTGAGGCTCTCCCCGTCAGCGAGATAGCGCCTCCTCGAGCGCTCTGCGAACGAACACCTTGACCATCTCCCGGCGGTA
>JALZJN010000274.1 GCA_030859735.1 Actinomycetota bacterium | reverse complement strand
CCTGACCTGGTCTTTTGGTGGGCGGTGACGGGTTCGAACCGCCGACCCCTGCGTTGTAAGCGCAGTGCTCTCCCACTGAGCTAACCGCCCTTGCGATGCCCAGAATACTTGGTCAGAGGCGTTTCTGTTCTCGTTGCTCAACTGCGCAAAAAGCTTCCCGGAGTGGCATCCGCGCCTAAATCGCGTCCGACATGAGCACTCCACTTGACGGAACTGCTTTCCTCAGGGGTCATCTTCGGAGTCGGACCCCCGCCGATGGATCAATTGGGCGCGACAACGAGACCACCTGCGGAGGAAGCACGCCCCGAGCTAGACAGGTGGTTCCGATATGGCGGCGCGCAGTCTCGGGCGTCGCCATCGGGATGAAGATGAACAGGTTGAGGCTCGAGCGGCCTCGGAAACGAAAGCGCGTCAACGCCAACGCGATCAGGGTGCCGAGAATTTCGACAGTGCAGTACGACGGCTACTTCGACGAGCGCATCCCCGCGAGGTACGACGAGGCCGCTGCAGAAATGTTCGACCCGGCGGTCGTTGACCCCGTCATCGACCTCCTCGTCGATCTCGCAGGGAGCGGACGCGCGCTCGAGCTCGGGATAGGGACGGGCCGTCACGAGCGACAGCCGCAAGCACGTCTCGGTCTGGGAGAAGCCGGCAGTCTAGTCCGCATCGTCGGGAGACATTCCGCGCCTCCCGGTCGGGTGGTGCAGCCACCTCATATTGGGCGGCCCTGTGGGAGACGATGAGGACGTATCTCTAGACCGATTGCACGGTCCCAATCAGGGGTCGCCTGACGGCGTAGGCGGATCGAACCAGATGAAACAACGAACTCAGGGAGGTACGATGTTCCAGCGGTCCTCCGCCCTCATACGAACCGATGAAGCAGAAAGGATCGCTGGAGGAGGAGAAGCGATGCGCGCTCAACGGCTCCAGGACGTTGCAGGTTTCGGGATCGACAAGGTCGCGACCGCCGCGGGCGACGACCCCGACGTCCTTCGGATGGAGAACCTCGATACCGACCTTGCGCCGCCACCCGGCGTCGTGGAAGCGACGCGGGAAGCGATAGGGCCGCGCGAGTACAACAGCTGGCTTCCGTTTAGCGGACGCAACGACATGAAGGAAGCGGTCGCCGATCACATCGAGCGACGCGGCGGCGCCCGTTACGACCCCTATTCCGAGATTGTGATAACAACCTCCGAGGGGAGCGGGCTGTTGGATGCACTGCTGGCGACGACCGATCCGGGCGATGAGATCATCCTGACGGACCCGACATATGCGGGGATGATAAACCGAGTCCGTTTGGCGGGAGGCGTTCCCCGCTTCGCCACATGCCGTCCGGTCGACGGTCACTGGCGGCTCGACCTCGACAGTCTACGTGACAACGTCACCGACCGGACGAAGGCTCTCTTCCTCCAGAATCCGACCTTTCCCTCCGGCATGGTCTTCAACGAGCAAGAATGGGAGACAATCACAACTCTCCTTCTGGAGAGAGATCTGCACCTCATCTACTGGTCACTCATGGAGGGCATCCTTTTCGACGATCGGCCCCTGATACATCCCACTTCGTTCGAGGGCATGCGCGATTGCACGATCACACTTGGCACCGTCACCATCGAGTACCGCATGATCGGCTGGCGCGTCGGATGGGCGGTTGGCAACGCCGACGCGGCCGACGCGATCGGGATGGTGCATATCTACAACGGGTTGGTCGCGAGCGGATTCTCTCAGGCGGGAGCGCTCGCTGCGTTGCGTTCTGATCCCTGGGATCTGACGAGGGCAGTCGAAGAGTTCCAGCATCGCCGGGATGTCGTGATGGAGGAACTGGACGGGCTTCCCGCTATCAACGCGTCCGGTGGGTGGGCCCTACTATTGGACACGGAGGCAATGGGTATCCCTCCGCCTGACGCCACGCGGCGGCTGCTGGAGCAGAAAGTCGCGGCGACTCCGATGACGGCGTGGGGAGAGACCGTTGCCCCTCGACACGTTCGGTTCGTGTTCAGCCGGGAGCCGGTCGAGCGCCTACGCGGGTTAGGAGAACGCGTCCGGAAAGCACTGACGTAGCCAGATCCACGGCCCCTGGGATTGGATCAGACCCTAATATTCGGCAGTATCAACCTTCGAGCCCGAATATGCGTCTCATGTAGCGTTTTGAGGACGGGCACCTCGGGAGGGCACTCGCACGCACCCGAGATTTCATGCACCGTCCTCCAGCTCCGCGAACGCCCTGACGGGAAAGGATGCACCACCCACGATCGGCAGGACGGGAGCGAAGAAGCGAAAGCCAGCGAGCGGGAGCTCACCGAGGTTGCACATGTGCTCCACGATGAGCACGCCGGCGTCCAGGAGCCGTGTGTGGGCGGGGCGTGCAGGATCGTCCGTGTCGTCGACGTTCCAGAAATCCACGCCCACGAGAGCAGCGGGCGCCTCGACAAGAGCGTCCACGGATCGGCCACCGAGGAAGGGCCCCGGCGTCCAGTAATCATCGGTTCCCCAGCGCCCATCCCACCCTGTTCTGACTAATACCGCCTTGTCGCGCAGCTCCGAAGGAGTTGCATCGATAACCACCTCGCGACCCTCGATCTTGGCGTCGATGACGAGGCCGGGCAATCCCGCCAAGGCCTCCAACGGGATCTGGGAGAGATCGCAGCGGTCGCGGTGCCGGTGGAAGGGCGAATCGATGTAGGTGCCAAGGTTGCCCGGCATAGTTACCTGGCCCAAGAAGAACTCGGCCCGGCCCTCGTAACGAGAGCGCGAACTCTGGTGATCGAGCAATGCTCCGAATTCCGGCTCGGGAAAGCCCGGATAGACGGGCATGCCGTTGTGGAGCAGATGGCTGAGCTCGACGAAACGCGCCTTGTTCACCATGTCCACTCTCTACACCATTTGACGATGGGGCAGGCGCATCGTCCCAATCCCTAAGCCCTCGTATGCATGTGCTAGCCCCCTGCCATGGCCCCCACGATTTGGAACGGCTCGGCCCCCTGTTCGACCGCTTCCGGTAACGGGGCGTCGGGTGATTCGTGGGACAGGTCCTCTCCGCAGGCGAAGAACCTCAGGAACGCCCGGCGCTCTTGTGTGACCTGGTCGCGAGTCGTCCCACGTAGCGTGGGATAGCGGGCCTCTAGCGCGTCCAGTACGA
>JALZJN010000258.1 GCA_030859735.1 Actinomycetota bacterium | reverse complement strand
GAAGACGATCAAGTCGGCGTGGGTGGAGGAAGCCGAGGCCTGGCTCGCCCCTTTGAGGTGAACGGCGGCCCAAGATGGGCAAGCGGCGGCGTAATGCACGACTTCACTAGCGGCTACGACCGGCTCGCCGGCCGGGGCGCGAAAGTGAGCTGCAACGGCCGGCAGGTTGCTCGCTCTCTTCGGGTAAAGTACCTACTTCACGGCGCCCGCAGTCAGGCCCGAGACTATGCGGCGCTGGAACGCCAGAACCAGTATCGTCAGCGGGATCGTCACGACCATGGACGCGGCGGCCTGCGCCCCGTAGTTCGTTCTGTATTCGGTGGCGAACTGCGGAATGATCACCGTTACCGGCTGGGTGCTGGGATCGAAAGCGAACGTGTTCGCGAACAGGAACTCGGTCGCCGCAAAGATGAAACATAGCAACCCGGTGGTCACCACTCCGGGGATAGAGAGCGGAAGTGTCACCCTGAAGAAAGTCTGCATCGGACCCGCTCCGTCGACCTTCGCCGCCTCTTCGATGTCGAGGGGCAGCTCGCGGAAATAGGCGACGAGAAGGTAGACGGTAAGTGGCAGGGCGAAGAGGACGTCCGGGATGATCATCGCCTGATAAGTGTTGACTATCCCCCAGTTGCTGAACTGCAGGAATAAGGGAGCGATGATCGCGACCGCCGGGAAGAACGCTACCGCCAGGATCGTGCTTAGCACGGGACCGCGCAAACCGAACTTGAGCCGCGCCAGCGCGTAGGCAGCGATGGACCCTACGGAGAGACAGATCACTGTGGTGGCTCCCGCGATGACCACGCTGTTGATCAGGCCGGAGCGGAAGCGGTTATCGGCGAAGATTGTCTCGAAAGAGCTCAGGTCAAAGCTCTGCGGCAGGATCCTGGGCGGGTAAGCGTCGAGCTCGGTCTGGCTCACTAGCGCCATCTTCGCCATCCACAATAGGGGCGATACCGTCATCAGCACGAACAGGATGATGAGGGTGTAGAAGACGATCTTTCCCCACCTGGTCTCGAACTCGCCGCCCATATCTCCTCCTAGTCCACTGCTCGTGTTCCGAGGACCTTGATGAACACGAGCGCGATGGCGATCGAGCTCAAGAACACGAACACCGCGGCCGCGTTGCCCAGAGAGAAGTCCAGCTGGCTTATCTTCACCCCGTTGTAGACGTAGACGGACAAGGAGTTGAGCTGGCGGTTACCCATAACCCATAAGAGGTCATAGACGCGCCATGCATCCAGCGTTCTGAACAGAAGCGCGACCAGCATTGCCGGCCTTACCAGTGGGAGCGTGACCCTCCAGAACTGCTGCCACGAAGTGGCGCCGTCGACCTTGGAGGCCTCGTACACGTCTTGGGGTATGACCTGCAGGCCGGCGAGCAGCAGCAGGGCCATGAACGGAGTCGTCTTCCACGCGTCGACCAGCACGGCCGCCACGATGAGCGCGGAGTCGCTGCCGAGGATCGGATGAGAGTAGATGCCAGACGACTTGATCAGGTAGGCCACGATGCCTCCGCCAACCTCATCCTGAAACATGAGCCGCCACATGACCGCGGCGATCGCGGGGGGGAGGGCCCACGGGGCGAGGGCGGTGGCGCGTGCTATGCCTCTGCCCTTGAAGGCGCGGCTGAGCGCCAGCGCTATGGCCATGCCGGCCACCAGCTCGAGGCTAACGCTGAGGACGGTGAAGACGGTCGTGTTGATCAGGGCACTGTGGAAGTCCGAGTCCTGAAGCATCTCGACGTAGTTCTGGAGACCGACGAAGGAGCTCGATTGGTTGATGATGATCTCCTGGAAGCTCAACCAGATCGCGTAGAGGAGGGGGACCAGGGCGATGGCGAGGATGATCACCACCGCGGGGGTGACGAGGATGTAGGCGAGCCGGCGTTCCTTGTCGGTGACCTCGTTCTTCAGCGTCCGCAACGCGCCCAGCACCAAGCCGCCCGAAGGACGCGTTCCTGTGCCGGGGCCGGTCGCGGACTCAGCCATGTCGGACCTCCGGGTGAACCGCGCGGAGAACTACGAGGTGCCCTCGTCGAGGATGCTCTGGATGGCTTCCTGGAGCGTGGCGACGGCCTCCTCGGGACTCGCCTCACCCTTCAGGGAGTTGTTGAACTCTTCCGCCATCTCGAGCGTCATGTCCCCGTAGAACTCTGACACCGGACGCGGCCTGATCTTGTCGGTGATCTGCGCGACGACTGGGTACACGGGAACCTTGGACGTCACCTCTTCGTCCTCGTAGGTCTCCTGCAGAGGGGACAGGTAGGAGCCCTCGATCGCTCTGAACTTCACCATCTCCGGGCTCGACAGGAACTTGATGAGCTCCCAGGCCTCGTCCTTATTGTCGCTCGTGGCGTTGACGAACAGGTTCCACCCGCCGAGAGTGCTGAACCCCTGACTACCCCCCTCGCCGGCCGGGAGCGGGGCGACTCCCATCTGGTTCATCTTGACCTTCACATCCCCGGCGAGGACGATGCCGAAGACGTAGGGCCAGTTGCGCATGAAGACCGCATCGCCGTTGGTGAAGGCGGCGTCCGACTCCGGCTCCGTGAAGGTCACGATCGCTTCCGGCGAGATCGCCTCCTCCACCGTCGCCCGCTCGGTGGCGAGCCCCGCCGCCGCCTCCGGGCTGTCGATGATGACCTTGGTGGGGTCGCTGGGATCGAGGACGTCCCCTCCGTGAGCCCAGATGTACTCGAGCCCGTTGCACACTCCGCCCTCGTAGTTCGACCCCTGATAGACGTGGCCGTGCCTCAGCCCCTCGTCGGCTTGGACCTTCTTGGCCATGCTGAAGAGCTCATCGTAGGTCGCCGGCGGCCCCGAGAAGCCGCTTTTCTTCAGCAGGTCGGCGCGGTAGTAGAGCACCCCCGCATCAGTGAACCAGGGAACGCCGTACACCGCCCCTTGATAGAGGTTGGCCCCCAGCGGTCCTTCGAGGAAGCCCGCTTGCATCTCCTCGGTGAACTTGTCCGACAGGTCGTCGATCCAGCCGTTGGCGCCGAACTGGGCGGGCCAGATGACGTCGCCGGAGATGACGTCGATATCGCCGCCGCCCGCCTGGAACTGCGTCCGGAGTTGATCGAAGTAATCGTCGCCCATCGGACGGAAGATGGCCTCTATCTCCCCCTTGTGCTGCTTGTTGAACTCCCCCAACATCTTCGGCATCAGCTGGGCAAGCACCTCGTCGGGACCATGGGAGATGACGAGCTTGCCCGAGCCCGATCCCCCCTCCGATTCCCCACTGAAGCCCCCGCACGCGGGCAAAAGCGCAGCGCCGGCGATCCCGGCGCCCGTCAGCCTCAGAAAGTCACGGCGGTCCATGGCGGTGGCGAGCCTGCTCGCGTTCCTCTTCATGTCTCCTCCATCTTTGGTCGGGTGTTCTGGGCGACGGGTCGAAGCGGAGGATGTGGGGTCGGACGCGCCGACAGCGTTGAGGGGCCGGGGCTCAGCTTAAAGAAAGCGTCAAAAAAATCTGGTGGAGCCTTGTCTCCCACCACTTCCCCCTGAGTCTGAGACGTATCCATCCACCGGCACATGGCATCCAGATGTTGCAACTACCAGTGTAGCAGCCACCTCCATCACAGCTTGCGTCAGCTTCCACCGGCTCTGAGAATGCCCTGGCCTGGCACTCAAATGCACTCTGCTCGGGCTGTCGCCGCCGGCTGTGTCAGCGCTAAGAGGTGGTGGGGCCATCGCGGTCACCAGGTGTCATATAGCGACATTGGAGGACCTGTCGGCGCAGAGGGGGGCGGGTAAGGAGGGGGTTTGAGCCGGGCCTCATCCGGAGATGCTGTCAGCGAGGCAACCATGAACCGGTACGCGCGCGGTAGCCTCCTAGGGTCTCGCACGCTATGGGGGAGGAAAACGATGGGGGGAGACTTATCCCGCCGAGAGCTGCTCAGGCGCACAGGGATAGCTGGAGCGGCCCTGCTGGCGGGAACAGCTTGCAAGGATCTGGCGTCGGGGTTCACCAAGACCTCTACCGCCGGCCCGAACGACATCATCCTGTCGAAGGGACCCGACACTACCGGCACCTTGGAAAAAGTGCTCGCCATGTTCAACAAGGAGAGCCAGAGCTTCAAGGTCGTGTTGGAGATCGCCTCGGCCGACACAGGCCAGTACTTCGACGAGATGCGCACCCAGTTCCAGGTGGGGGGCGGGGAAATAGACGTCATCGGGGCAGACGTCATCTGGCCGGCGCAGCTTGCCGCCAACGGCTGGATCGAGGACCTCTCCGAGCTGTTCACCGAGGAGATGCAGCAGGACTATCTCGAGTCCACGATCGAGACCAGCAGCTACAAGGGAAAGATCTACGGCGTTCCCTGGTACTCCGACGCCGGACTCCTTTACTACCGCAAGGATCTGCTCGACAAAGCGGGGCTGAAGCCCCCCAAGACGTGGGACGAGCTCCTGAGCCAGGCCCAGAAGGTTCAGGAGCAGGAGGGAATCCCCTACGGTTTCGTGTTCCAGGGGGCCGAGTACGAGGGTGGTGTGTGCAATCAGTGCGAGTACATCTGGAACGCGGGAGGCGACATCCTGGCCCCCAACGATCCCTCCAAGGTCATGATCGGAAGCCGGGAGGCGACCGCCGGCTACGAGTCCGCCGCCACGAACGTTTCCTCGGGTGTGGCACCCGTCGCCGTGGTGACCTACAAGGAGACGGAGTCGCTCACCGTGTTCATCGCGGGCGAGGCAGTGTTCCTGCGCAACTGGCCCTACGGCTACTCGGTCGCCACCGGAGGCGAGGCGGCGGGATCGGCGCTCAAGCCCGAATGGGTGGGAGTCGCGCATCTTCCGGTGGTCAACGCGGGCGATCAGGGCTACGCCACTCTGGGCGGCTGGGACTTCTGCATCAACGCCTTCTCGGACAAGAAGGAGCAGTCGTGGGAGTTCATCCAGTGGATGAGCCGGCCCGAGATTCAGAAGATGTTTGCCATCGACGCTGGCTATATTCCGGGGCGCAAATCGCTGTTCGAGGATAAGCAGCTGCTCAAGGAGCAGCCGGTCATGGAGCTGGGACGGTCGTCGTTCGAGTCGACAAAACCTCGCCCCAGCGCCAACCCGTTCTACTCGGACATGTCCCTGGACATGGCTCAGGCTTTCACCGGGACTCTTAAGGGAGACACTCAGCCGCAGCAGGCCATCAGCACCTTGAATAGCAAGCTGGAGCGCATCGCTGACGTCGCCGAGCAGACCTTCAATCTCGGCGGCTAGCGGCGTCGAAAGGGGGGACAGGACTATGAGTGTAGCTACTGAGAGGGCACCATCCGGGGGAATAGCCTCTCCCTGGCGGGCCATCAAGGGCGAGTTCGGGGATTCGGACAAGCGCACCGGATACATCATGGTGCTGCCGACCCTGATCATCGTCCTGCTGATAGCGGCCGGACCGATCCTGTACGCGATTTATCTGAGCTTGTGGCGCATCCTCCCCGGCCAATGGACGTTTGTGGGACTCGGCAACTACGCCACCCTCTTCGCGGACCCCGAGTTCTACACGGCCCTGTTCAACACCGCAGCGTTCACCATCGCCAGCGTCGCGGGCGAGTTCATTCTCGGTCTCAGCATCGCCCTGGTGCTGAATCGGGGATTCGTGGGCCAGGGGGCGGCGCGCGCCATCGCGATCGTGCCGTGGGCGTTTCCCACTGTAGTGTCCGGCATCATGTGGCGGCTGATGTACACCGACCAGGTCGGTATCTTCGCCTACATCGCCGATTCGCTCGGGCTCGTCGACGGGCCCATCCTTGCCAACACAACCGCGGTTCTGATCGGCGCAATCATCGCGGATATTTGGAAGACGACGCCGTTCGTCGCACTGCTGCTGCTCGCCGGGTTGCAGGTTATCCCTCTGGACGTCTACGAGGCCGCCCGAGTCGACGGCGCCACCAAGTGGCAGCAGTTCACGCGTGTGACGCTGCCGTTGCTCAAGCCGGCCATCATGGTGGCACTGCTGTTTCGGACGCTTGATGCATGGCGGGTCTACGACCTCTTCTGGGCGCTCACCGACCGCTCGCTCGACTCGTTGTCCGTCTATACGTTCAAGTTCGTGCGCATCAGCCAGCTCAACCTCTCGGTCGGAAACGCAGCGGCGGTGTTCGTTTTCGTTAGCTCCTTGGTGATCGCCGCCGTTTTCATCAAGGTCCTCGGGACCCGGTCACAGGAGGCATAGAGGATGCGCAGAAAACCCTTCACGAGCCCGCTGCACGCGGTCGGCTTCTACGTCACCGTCGTGTTGTTTGCCCTCGTCACTCTGTTCCCGCTGCTGTGGGTGCTCAAGATGAGCCTGATCTCGAGCACCGAGCTGTTCGCCAGCCCCCCCACTATCCTGCCGGAGAGCATCTCGTTCAAGTCTCTGACCGCGGGAAAGTGTCCCCTGTTCGCCGGAATCGAGGTACCATGCCCCGCAAACTTCGAGACGGTGTTTATCGACCCCATCTTCATTGCGGGCCTCGCCAACACGCTGGTCATCGCGGGCATAACGACGGCGATATGTCTTACGGTAGGCAGCATGGCCGCCTACGCCTTGGCCCGCATCAGGTTTTACGGCAACAAGCCCACGCTGAGCCTGGTGCTGGCGATTAGCTTTTTCCCAGCGGTAGCCATCATCGCCCCGCTGTTCCTGTTGTTCCAAAACCTCGGGCTCATCAACACCTACTGGGGGATCATCATTCCGGATGTATTGTTTGCTCTCCCGTTGACCGTTTATCTTCTCGTCGCCTATTTTCGCGAGCTTCCAGAAGACCTCGAAGAGGCGGCCAAGGTGGATGGGGCCAACATCTGGCAGGCATTCTTCAGGGTCACGGTGCCGCTGTCGATACCCGGGATCGTCACCACGGGTTTGCTGACCTTCATCTACGCCTGGAACGAGTTCCTCTTTGCCAACACTCTGTCGTTCGACGAGACGGTCCAGCCGGCCACAGTCGTGATTCCTCAGTTCGCGTCGACGTACACAACCGACTACGGTGCTCAAGCGGCGGCGTCCATGATCCTCACCGCCCCCCTGGTCATCCTCGTCCTGTTCTTCCAGCGCAAAATCGTCTCAGGTCTGACCGCAGGAGCCGTGAAATAGCGACCTGGCCCGAAGGCTTCATCTGGGGCACCGCCACTGCGGCCCATCAGGTCGAGGGAGGAAATACCAACAGCGACTGGTGGGCCTGGGAGCATGCAGCGGGTACCCCATGCCGGGAGCCTGCCGGCGATGCCTGTGACCACTACCATCGCTATCCCGAAGACATCGCGCTGCTCGCCGAGCTAGGGTTCAATGCCTACCGGTTCTCGATCGAGTGGGCCCGTATAGAGCCTGAGGAGGGGGAGTTCTCCAAGGCGCAACTCGAGCACTACCGACGCGTGCTGTCGTGCTGCCGTGAGCACGGGATCACCCCCTTGATCACTTTTCACCACTTCACCTCACCCCGATGGGTGGCCGCGCGAGGGGGTTGGGAAAGCACATCCACTCCCGATCGCTTCGCCCGGTACTGTGAGCACGCCGCCGCACATCTGGGCGACCTCATCGCCGTTGCCTGCACGATCAACGAGCCGAATATCGTCGCAGAGATTGGCTACGAGCTGGGACACTTCGCCCCCGGAGTAGCGAGTGCATCGGCCCGTGATCGTGCCAATCACAACTTCATTCTGGCTCATCAGCGCGGGCGGGAGGCGATCAAGTCCGCAAACGACATCCCCGTCGGGCTCACTCTCGCGATGAGTGACTATCAAGCAGTGTCGGGCGGAGAGGCGATGCTCGATTCCCTTCGAGAACGCTCTGAAGACATCTATCTCGAGAGCGCCGCAGGCGACGATTTCGTTGGTGTGCAGACCTACAGTCGCAAGCGCGTCGGTCCGGAGGGGGTGATGGCGCCGGAGGAGGGCGCTGAGTTGACTCTGATGGGTTATGAGTTCTACCCTCAGTCGCTCGAGGCCACGATTAGGCGAGCGACCGCAGTCACCGGCGACATCCCGGTGCTGGTCACCGAGAACGGGATAGGAACCGATGACGACTCGAGGAGGATCGCCTACGTGAAGCAAGCGCTCGAGGGCGTTCGCTCTTGCATCGAGGACGGAATCGATGTGCGCGGCTACATTTACTGGTCGGCCCTGGACAACTTCGAATGGGCTCTCGGCTACGAACCGACGTTCGGCCTGATTGCCGTCGAGCGCAGCACTCAGAAACGAACTCCCAAGCCAAGCGCTCGCTGGCTGGGGGACATCGCCAGACGCGGCATACCCCCCGCCTGAGCTTTCCAGAAGGGAAGGAAATGGACTCTACGCTTTGGTGGCGCGACGGCGTTCTCTATCAGATCTATCCGCGCTCATTCGCCGACTCGAACGGCGACGGCATCGGAGATCTGAGGGGGATCATCGAACGCCTCGATTATCTCCAGTGGCTTGGCATAGACGGCATCTGGATCAACCCGGTGATGCCGTCGCCCAACAAGGATTGGGGCTACGACGTCTCCGACTTCAAGGACATCCATCCCGAGCTCGGGACCTTGGAGGACTCCGATGACCTCGTTCGGGAGGCGTCGGCGCGCGGGATACGGGTGCTCTACGACCTAGTCCCCAATCACACAAGCGATCAGCACCCCTGGTTTCAAGAAGCGCTGTCCGGGAGCGATGCCACGTACCGCCACTATTACGTGTGGGCCGATCCGAAGGATGATGGATCTGCACCGAACAACTGGGTGAGCGTGTTTGGCGGCGAGGACGCGTGGGAGCTCGACGAACGCAGCGGTCAGTATTACTTGCACAACTTCCTGCGCCACCAGCCTGACCTGAACTGGTGGAACGATGATGTCCGCGACGAGATCGACGACGTTCTCAGGTTCTGGTTCGATCGCGGGATTGCCGGCTTCCGGATCGACGTGGCGCACTCGATGATCAAGGACAAGGAGCTGCGCGACAACCTCCCCGCCACTGAAG
>JALZJN010000253.1 GCA_030859735.1 Actinomycetota bacterium | reverse complement strand
GCATCGGCGAACGGCTCGATGCTGATGCGGCCGCTCTGCAGCGCCTTGCGGATGTCCCGGTCCGACAGAATCACGGCCGAAGTGTAGGGCTAGTACCATCGAGTTTGCGCGGGTGTAGCTCAATGGTAGAGCTCCAGCTTCCCAAGCTGGTTACGAGGGTTCGATTCCCTTCACCCGCTCCGCCGACACTTGGGCACGCTCAGCTTGCGAGGGAGCCTCTGAGCATCGATCGAGAGGTCCGCTCTGACACGTGCGAGAGCTTCCCGACGTAAGAGCGGCCGAGTGCGTTTGTGAACGCGACGCTGGCCTAATAGTTACGAGCCTCTGAACAGAGACAGCCTCCGCTGTGGTCAAATGTGAGAGCCGAACTTGGGTCCCGAGAACAAGGAGCACATCGCATGCGAATGATGATGAAGGTAATAATGGACACAGAGGCCGCCAGCCGTGCCATACAGGACGGCTCCCTACCGGAACTCATGCAAGGGACCTTGGGCCGGCTCCAGCCTGAGGCCGCTTATTTCGGCCCCGACGGGGGGAAGCGAACCGCATTCATTGTGTTCGACCTCAAGGACCCCTCCCAACTTCCGGCGATCACCGAACCGCTGTTCGGCAAGCTAAAAGCAACCATTGAGATGTTCCCGGTGATGGATCAAGAGGACCTGAAGAAGGGGCTCCAGCAGGTCGGCGAAAACGCGTGATCTCGACTAACACGACCTAACCTCCGGGGTTGCCGCGTGCCCTAGAGTGGTTTCAAATGGTCGCGCCACGAACCGTCCGTCGCGACACCAGAATCAAGAGCCCCTCTTCTAGCCCTCTTCACTCGAACCATCTGTCACCCTCAGCAGCAGTTACGGGATAACTCACCCATTCGTTCGCGCAAGGTGGTACCCGAGTTCCGTTGCGGATCCACGGGCACAGTTTGGGAAACTGGATTCCGCGGCCCCCGATTTCAATTTCGTGGTCAGGCCGTCGGCGGCGGGAAGTACTCCATCGCAAGCAGCTTGGACCCGTGGAAGCTCAAGCTCCACACACTTCCCTTGGGGGCCGCGAAGTCTTCGGGGAGAGGCACTCTGTCCTGCTCCGCGAGCCGGCCCAGCAGGTCCGGGATGACGTCGCCCTGACTGCAGGCGACCGCGGCACCACCGTTGGTGAGTCTCCTCATGAGGTCGATGGCGGCGTCCCTGTGCCGAGGGTAGCCAAGCTCGGACAGGAGGGGATCCTCGGTTACCGGGACGCCGGAACTGTGGCTCAAAGGCTCGACCGTCTGGACACAACGCACGAAATCGGCCGAGATGATATGGCGAGGCGCGAAACGAACAAGCAGGTCGGCCAGCCCTGATGCTTGCTCCCTTCCCTTCTCATCGAGCGGCCGAAGCCGATCGTCTTTCTTCCACTTGGAGCGCTGGCCCGCGCTTCCGTGGCGCACCAGAAGCAGCAGTCGAGTGTCCACCGGCTGGCTTGCGAAGCGGCCCAAAATCTCCCGGTCGGTGGGGTAAGTGAGCAGCTCCCAAGCCTCCGCCAGCGAGGTCCAGCGAATCCGGTCGACTTCCCTTCCGGCCGCAAAGGAGCCGGGTCCGGCTTTCATCGCCCAGAATCTCGTGACTTTGGGGCGAGCCCCGTTGCGAGAAGCCTTCAAGTAGCGCACCTTGCCCAATGAGCGACCTGGAAGAGCGTGATAGCCGGTTTCCTCCCAGACTTCTCTCATAGCGGCCTCAAAGGCACTCTCGCCGGGCTCGAGCTTGCCCTTCGGGAGACTCCAGTCGTCGTACTGGGGGCGGTGGATGAGAACCACCTCGACCCCCTCGGCGCCTCTCGCTCGCCCCCTGCGCCGCCAGAGGACCCCCCCGGCGGCGCGAATCTCTGGTCTTTTCAGCTCTTCATCCATGCCACCAGCTTCTTGTCGTCGAGTTTCGACCAGGACTTGGCCCAGTTGCGTCGAGCCTTGGCGGCGGCCGCCAGCTCTCGCTCGAGCAGCCTACCGGCCGCCAGCGCCACCTCCGGCCGACGTTCCTTCGTCACCAGTCGCTCGATCGTTGCTCGAGCCATGACGGCGTCCTGTAGCTCACCGAGCTCATCCTGTACGTCGGCGGCCCGGTTGGCAAACTTGACGACACGCCTGTCGCCGAGCGCGTCGGCCACCGCCTCGGCTGCGTAGCGAGCACGCTTTGTGTGAATGCGGAGCCGGTGAAGATCCTCGTCCGAAGCGCCCGCGTCCAGCGAGCTCGCCCTCTTTCTCGCCTTTTTCCAAGCCCGCAGAACCAATGGGGGCAGGGCTTCGGAACACAGTCGCTGGGCCTCAGCTGTCAGCGGCGGGCAGCTGCCGACCTCGTCGAGGCGTTCGAGAAGCTCCACATAACGAGCACTGCCGAGCGCTTCCTCGAGGCGGGAGAACTCCTTTCCCCGCTCCCGAGCCAACGACTTGTAGATGGGCTCGAGCGTCTCTGCGAGGTCGGGCGCCGAAGATGCGAACCGCTCCATCAAGACGTCTATGTCGCGCACCGCCCCCAGCAACCCTCCCAACCACTGAAGCTCTACACGCGTCTCATCGGTCCAGGCCTCATCCAACAGAGGCTTGAACGTCCGAAGATCGCTACGCAGCCTCCGGGTGGCGACCCTCATCTGGTGGAGCGGCTCGGCCTCCCCCAGTCTCGTGGCCGGGTCGTTGGTGATGAGGCGCTGGAATCCCGAAGCAATGACCGCCTGCATGGCGAATCCGGCGCGGTCGGTGGGGCGCAGGTCGAGGAGGTCGACTCCAAAGGAGGCATTGGGATCGATTCCGATGGCGCGTACAAGCTTTGACCCGGGCGCTGCGGGGACTGCTCCTCGATCCCGAAAAACCTCTGCCAAGCGCTCTATCCCTGCTCTATCGAGCGTCAGCGCTTCGATCTCGACCTCCGTGAAACGCTCGGTCACCCGGTTGCCCTCGAGCAACGAGACGGTGTCCTGGGAGACCTCGGCCAGCTCGCGGGACTCTTCGCCCACCAGCAACCATCGCTTCCGCACGGTACGGAGTCGGGCCACCGGTTTCAGTGTCTCGGATCTCAGATGGGCGGTGAGTAGCGCGCGCGCTTCCGCAGGAACGGAGCGAGCACTGCCGTCGAAACGGAGTTCCCTCCGCTCCACCACATCACCCTCTTCTACCGGCAGCTTCAATGTCCACGCAGCCCCACCGTCGTCTCCCGACCTCCATCGCAGCGTGATGCCCCTGTGAGCCAGACGCAGGGCTTCGGTGTCGTGATAGGTCGCTCGCAACGTCTGCGGCTCCAGCTCACGTACCTCAATAACTCCGTGGCCGTCCGCAGTGAAGTCCGGGAGCTCGAGCGGGCCGTCGACCGCAAGCTTCACCTCGATCTCACGCATGCTCCGCGGCCCTCTGCATGAGCACCCGCTGCATGTCTATACGCTCAGCGCCGTCTTGTGACGTCACTCGTGACCAACTCCCTTCCGCGCTCAGCCTCCACGCGTTGACGTTGTCTCTGAAGCCGATCTCTAGCAAAAACTTCAGCTCGTCCTTGAGATTCGAAGCGTCGACGCGTACTAGGGTTTCCACGCGCCCGTCTAGGTTGCGAGGCATGAGGTCGGCACTGCCGATGAACAGCTCCTCTTGGCCCCCATTGTGGAAGTAGAAGATTCGTGAGTGCTCAAGCCAGCGTCCCACGACGCTGTGTGCCCGGACGCTTTCGCTCAGGCCCTCGATGCCCGGACGTAGACAACAAATGCCTCGCACCAAAAGATCGATCTCGACGCCGGACTGTGACGCTCGGTAGAGCGCTTCGATGACCCTCTCGTCCACAAGGCTGTTCACCTTGAATGCAATGTGCCCCGGCGACTCGGGGCGGCTCTGCGAGGCCTCCCTCTCGATGAGAGAGACGATCCGCTCGCGCATGTCTTCTGGAGCAACGATCAAGTGCCGGTATTCCGGCCGACGCGAGTACCCGGTGAGGTAGTTGAAGAGCTCGCCGACCTCGGCGCACAGGCCGGCATCGGCCGTAAACAGTCCCAGGTCTTCATAGGAACGGGCCGTTTTGGGATTGTAGTTTCCCGTGCCTATGTGCACGTAACGATGAAGTGCGTCCTTCTCCTGCCGAACTATCAACAAGAGTTTGGCGTGCGTCTTGAGCCCCACCAGTCCGTATACGACATGGCAGCCTGCCTTCTCCAAGGCTCTCGCCCAGCCGATGTTAGCGCGCTCGTCGAAGCGGGCTTTGATCTCCACCAGCACGACGACTTGCTTGCCCGCCTCCGCCGCGTCGATGAGCTTGTCGACCACGGGACTGTCGCCCGACGTGCGGTACAACGTCTGCTTGATTGTAAGGACGTTGGGATCGGACGCAGCTTGCTCGATCAAGCGCTCGACACTGGTCGCAAAGGAATGATAGGGGTGTTGCACCAGCACATCTCTGGCGCGCAGTGCCCTGAACGTGTCAATTGGTCCATCATCGCCGGCAACTAGATCGCGATGGGTTGCCGGCGAAATCGGGTCATCCTTCAGATCCGGCCGTTCGATGTCGTAGAGACTCATCAACCCTCCGAGATCAAGGGGGCCGGGCAGACGATGAACGTCGATGGGCTCGACCTCTAGCTCTCTCTTGAGTACCTCGAGGACGTGCGGTGACATATCGGTTTCGATCTCAAGGCGGACCGCGGGGCTGAACCTTCGCCTGACGAGCTCTTCCTCCAGCGCCTGCAGAAGATCCTCGGCGCCGTCGTCGTTCATCTCGAGGTCCGCATTGCGAGTTACTCGAAAGGCGTGGTGCTCGACGATATCCATGCCCGGAAAGAGCCGGTCGAGGTGAGCTGCGATCACGTCCTCCAAAGGCACCAGACAGGACCGCTCGGCGGCAGCGACGAAACGCGGGAGCACCGGAGGCACCTTGACGCGAGCGAAATGGAGCTCATCGCCGGCGCGGTCCCGGACCCGTACGGCGAGGTTTAGGGAAAGGTTAGAGATATAGGGGAAGGGATGGCCCGGATCGACTGCCAACGGCGTCAGCACGGGGAAGATGTGCTGGGAAAACATCTCGGTGAGCCCCCGCCGGGCGTCCGGCTCCAGTTCCTTCCATCGCACGATCCTGATGCCCTCGTCACCCAAGCGGGGCAGCACGTCCTTGCAGAAAATCTCGGCGTGGTGTACCACCAGCGGAGCCAAACGGCCGGCGAGCGCGCGCAGCTGCTCGCGAGGAGTCATCCCCTCGGGGGAACGAACCACCAAACCGGCGGCAAGCTGCCGCTTCAAGCCGGCTATCCGAACCATGTAGAACTCGTCCAGGAGTGAGGCGAAGATCGCCAGGAACTTGACTCGTTCCAATAGGGGAGAGTCTCGGACCTCGGCCCGGTGGAGCACCCTGGCGGCATACTCGACCCAGGACAGCTCCCGATTGATCAGCCTTTCGCCAACTTGAGTGTCAGTGGCGGCAGGAACCGTTTCCGTTGCGGGGGGCATATGCGAACGTTAGTAGCACCATGTGAACAACGCGCGAACTCGATGTGAAGGGAACTCCTGCCTGCGTTTCTCTGTCACCCTCGGGTAATCGGGTCTGCTGAGAGCAGACTTGAGACTTGATACTCAGAAACCCCCTCTAGCGATCGAGGCGAACTTCGTGTATTGATTCATAAACGCAAGCCGCACCGTTCCTGTCGGCCCGTTGCGCTGCTTGGCTACGATGAGCTCGGCCTCGCCTCGGTGATCGGTGTCCTGATTGTAGACCTCGTCGCGATAGATGAACATGACCAAGTCCGAGTCCTGCTCGATGCTTCCGGACTCACGCAAGTCCCCCAGCAGAGGGCGCTTGTCGGTACGGGTTTCCACCCCGCGGTTGAGCTGTGATGCACACACGACCGGGACCTCGAGCTCACGAGCCAGGATCTTCAACGAGCGCGAGATCTCAGACACCTCCTGAGCGCGGGTCTCCGATCTGCGAGGAGATTGCATCAGCTGGAGATAATCGACCACCACCAAGCCGAGGCCGAACTTCGCCTTTAACCGTCGACACTTCGCTCGCATCTCCATAAGCGTGATGTTGGCCGAATCGTCGATGAAGATGGGGGCTTCGGCGAGCCGGCCGAGCGCGCTGGAAAGCCGCGACCAGTCCTGCTCTTGCAGGGAGCCGCGTCGAATTCGCTGGGAGTCCACTCGGGCCTCTGAGGAGAGAAATCTCTGCACAAGCTCGTGGCGAGACATCTCGAGCGAGAACATCACGATCGTCTGGCGCTGGTGAAGGGCGGCATGAAGAGAGATGTCTGCGATCAGCGCCGACTTCCCCATCGAGGGCCGCGCCGCGATGATCACGAGATTCGAAGGCTGGAAGCCGGCCGTCATGTCGTCTAGGTCCGAGAAGCCCGAGGCGAGCCCGGTGACGTTCTCGCCGCGTTCGTAGAGAGCCTCGATCATCTCCATGTTCTCGTGGAGGAGCGGTCGGATTGGCTGAATGTCGTCGCGCAGACGGCGGTTACCCACCTCGTAGACGAGTTCCTCGGCGGCATCGAGCCCTTCGGCGACATCCTCGGGAATGGAGAACCCGATCTCCTGGACCTTGTTGCCTGCATCGATCAGCCGCCTCAAGAGCGCATGCTCCTCGACGATGCGAGCGTAATGGCCGGCCGAGGAGGCGGTGGGATAGGCCTCGAGCAGGCCGTGAATGTAGGGCTTGCCCCCGATCGTCTCGAGCTTGCCCCGGCGAGTCAGTTCCTCGGCACAGGTGATGGCGTCCGCAGCCTCCCCGCGTCCATAGAGGGACAAGATCGCTTCGTAGATCTCAGTGTGGCTGGGCTTGTAGAAGTCCTCCGGCTGCACCACCTCGACCACGTTGGCAATTGCCTCTTTGGACTCGAGCATGGCTCCGAGCACCGACAACTCGGCGTCGAGGTTATGCGGCGGGATGCGGCTGCGCCCCACCGGTTGAAGCGACGCTCGTTGTGCCATCTGGATGCCCTCTCGTCTCTTCGGGAATTACGTCTCTGTGATTTGAGCAGGCGGCTACGACAGGCCTGCCTGCTGCGCCTGGCGGGGTCGCCCGGACATGGAGGCTCGCGGCCCCCTGGGGACGCTACGCGTCCCGCCTTGTGGGTTACAAGAGGGGTGTGGACGGCGTGGATAACGCCCTTAGGCGCCGGTCACAGGGGTGAGGGCGGTCGAAAACCCTGTGGGCTACTCCTCATCGTGCGCGATGACCTCGACGTTCACGAGCGCGTTGACTTCTTCGTGGAGATGCACCTCGACTGCATGCGTTCCGAGCACGCGGATGGGGTCTTCCAGTCGCACGTGGTGGCGGTCGATCGCCTCGCCGAGCTGCTCTTTGACTGCGCGAGCGACATCTGACCTGGTGACCGATCCGAACAGCCGCCCTCCCTCGCCCGCGCGCGCCGAGATGTAAACCGGCTGGGCCCCGAGGATCGAGACGCGTGCTACGGCTTGCTGCTTGCGCCTGCGTTCGGCTTCCTCGCGCGAGCGCCTCATCTGCTCGGCCTGACGCAGTGACCCCTTGGTCGTTGGCAGCGCAAGTCCTTTGGGCATCAGGTAATTGCGCGCGTAGCCATCCGCGACGGTCACCACGTCCCCACGCAGCCCCAACGTTTCGACGTCTGCAGCAAGAATCACCTTCACAGACGCTCCTTCAACGAGACGTGTACGGCAGCAAAGCCACCTCGCGGGCGTTCTTGATGGCGGTAGCCACCCGTCGCTGATGCTGAGTGCAGTTGCCGGTGACCCGCCGTGCCCTGATCTTGCCGCGTTCGCTCATGAACTTGCGGAGCATAGCGATGTCCTTATAGTCGATGCGCTTTGACTTGTCGGCGCAAAACTGACAAAACTTGCGCTTGCCCTTACGAAGAGGCTTGCCCGGCGCCGACCGGGTCGAGCGCCGCTCACGACGATCTCGAGCCATCAAAAGCCTCCTTCATCTGCGGGGGGGGCTCCCGAAGGCACCGGCGCCGGCTGTGGCGCCGCGGCCCAGTCCCCTCCTGAAGGGCCGGACGAGCGCTGCGACTTCTCGATCGTTGCGCTCGCCCACCTCAGCGAGGGGCCCACCTCGTCCACCTGGACCTCAAACACCGACCTGCGATTGCCCTCGGGGTCATCCCACGAGCGCTGCTGAAGACGACCCACGACGACCACTCTGGTTCCCTTGCGGAAGGACTGGGCGACGTTCTCGGCCATATCTCGCCAGCAATTACACCGGAAGAAGCCGTCGAGCTTGTCTTCCCACTGGCCATCGTTGTTCTTGTAACGCCTGTTGACCGCGACTGTGAAGTTGGCGACGGCTGCTCCCGAGGGGGTGAAGCGAAGCTCGGGGTCATCGGTGATGTTGCCGACCAGTGTCACCGTGTTGTCGGATGCCATTGCTGCTTTCCTTTCTCTGGGCCCCTAGATCCGTATCTAAGCTTGGCGCTTGAACTATCAATCGCTCGTGGCTGGAACCGCTTGGGCTACGAGCTTCTACTCGGGTCGGAAGATCTTGCCGCGGATGTACTCGTCCGAGACGTGCAGGGTCTGGTTGAGCCTCTCGACGATCTCTTCGACGGCCTGGAAGTTCGTGACGAAGTAGTAGCCCTCGTTCTTATGATCTATCTCATAGGCAAACCGGCGGAGGCCCCAGCGATCGACGCCCGTGACCCGGCCCCCTCCGTCGGTGATGACCGAGTTGAACCGGCTCACGGCCTTCTGGATATCCCCCTCTTCGAGGCGGGGATCGACGATCACCATGGCTTCATAGCTACGCATGCTCTCATTCCTCCCTGTGGACTCGGAGGGCGAACCTCACCGAGGCCCCGAGTGATGCCGTCCGGCGTGGTGCCGCGTGGCTGTGGGGCAAGGGGACACGTGACGGCTGCACCGCCAAGGCTCCTCATGCTATCACCTCCGCCACAGCTGCCTCCTGGCTCTCTCGACTGTCTCGTGGCCGTTTCGTGGACCCGTGTGAAAGGTCTGGTGGGTTCACTTGAGCACAGGCCAACGACTCGAGGGTGTGGCGCGCGCCACACTTTCTCAGGTTTCCGCATCGCTGTGCGCAGCGGGGAGCAGTGTTCGAATCGCACTAGGAGCCCTCAAGAAGACCGCGAAAAGGCAGGCGAGAAGTACCGTTCGGCCCCACACTCCCGCCACCAGCATGGTCTTGGCCGCGGTCCAGGTGCTTTGGTCACCCGTCAAGCTGAAGTCGTAGAACCAGCGAAAGATGCCCACGTAGACGGCGAGGTCCGCAAGGGCGTAGGCGAACCACCAACCAAGGCTCACCCGCAGGAGCACAAAGAAAGGAAGGATCCACAGCACGTACTGAGGAGAGTGGACCTTGCTCCACAAGAGAAAGGCGACGACCATCGCGGCCGAAACCTGGAGAACCGGGTAGGGCGACGCAGCTTCTGAGCTGCGTCGACTTCTCCAGCCGAGGCCCAACGCGGCCCCCCACGAGACCACGCTGAGCCCCAGGCTCACCAGATTCAGCGTTTCCGGATCGCCTGCGAGGCTCGGAAAACCCCAGGTGTAAAAGGAGTTGAAATCGGCGGTGCGGCGGCTGTGGAAAGCGTAGGTGGCCCACCATCCGTCAAAGTTCGCTAGGACGAAGGGAAGGTTGAGCGCCCCAAACGTCGCCACCCCGACCAGCCCGACCAGCCCTGCGGTGCGCCGGTCCCCCTTGGCCCAGCGTTCGAGCGCGAGCGGCGCGAGGAGAAGGGCGGGGAAGAGCTTCGAGGCGGCCCCCAGCCCGAGGATGGCTGCGCCGGCCAGAGGGCGGTCCCGGGACCACAACCACACCCCACCGCAGAGAGCCGCTGCGGCCAGCAGGTCCCAGTTATGGAAAGAGTAGAGAATCAGCGCCGGAGCGAGCGCCCACAGCAGCGCTCGGCGGCCGACGAGATCGTGCAGCAGGCCCGCCGCCAACAGGGCGAACGGGCCCAGTGCAATGGCGCTTACGCTCAAAAAGGCGCCAAAGTCCGACACGGGCCTGGAGGTGAGCCACATGAACACCCCCGTCGCGACCGGATACTCGATGGCGCCCCCCACAAGTTCCTGCGCCTCTAGCTCTCCGTGGACATAGACGAACGCGTCTCCGGACAGGCCGCGCGCCTCATAGAGCGCCTGGATGTCGTTGTAGCAAAGGCGACCGTACTGACTGCCGTCCCACGACAACCGTGTGCACTGACTCTTCAAGGCATAGGCGGCCAGAAGGGAGATGACGCAGGCTAGCAATACGAGTCCCAGTCCACGCTCGCGCATCACGAGTGCATTCGGAGCTCGGCGCCGACGCGCGCAGACCCACGCACCGAGCTTTGGCTCGCCGCCCGCCCCAATCGTTAGGGGCCGGGACCACCGGCCGGATCAGGCGAAGCTGCCGGCGAGGGGCTCGGGGCGGGCGTGAGCGAGGGGCTCGGGGCGGGACTGGGGCTGGGCACTGGACTGGGGCTTGGTGGCGGCACTGGACTGGGGCTTGGTGGCGGCGTGGGGCTGGGAGTAAAGCTGGGGCTGGGGGTCGGCGTGGGGCTCGGCGTGGGGCTGGGGCTCGGCGTGGGAGTAGGTGAGGGGGGAGGTGGGGAATTGAGGACCTCGCCCGGAAGGTCCCCGGGGACGGCGAACTCCTCGACCGGGGTACCGGCCACCGCTTCGGCCATGAAGGCTGCCCAGATCCGCGCGGGGAAGGACCCACCGGTGACGTCGATGCCCTGCACGGGGCGACACAGCTCAGGATCGGCGCAGAATCGCATCTGCGGTACCAGGTCCTTGTTCTCGAGCCTCGGATAACCCATCCACACCACCGTGGTGAGCTGAGGGATCGAGCCGGCGAACCAAGCGTCGACGTTGTCCTGAGTGGTCCCGGTCTTGCCCGCCGTGGGGCGACCGATGTCCGCAGCCGTTGCCGTTCCTCCCGAAACGACGTGAGTCAGGACCTGATTCAGGACGTCGGCAGAGTTGCGCTCGACGACACGACGGCCTGTCTCGGGTCCAGCACCGCCGCAACCCGCCTTGCGCTGGTCTCCGTATTCCAATAAACAGTCCCCGTCCTGATCCTCCACATAGAGAACGGGTGACACATCGGGCTTGGTTCCGCGTGCGGTAAAACCGGCGTAGGCCCGCGCCATCTGAAGAGGTGAGACGTCTACGTCGCTGCCCCCCAGTGCCAGCGAGCACCGAGCCGCCACCTCCTCTCCCGAGGGCCCTCTAAAGCCGAACCTCTCGAGCAAGCCCGCAACGGAGCCTGGGCCGATCTCCGCGATGAGCTGGGCATAAACGGTATTGACCGAGTTCGTCGTGGCCTCGTCGAGGGTGATGGTGCCGTAGGACGCGCCCCCGTAGTTCTCGGGCTGCCACGGGGTCCCATCGGGGTTGGCGCAGACGGGGTCTGAGATCGTGGCAGGGCTGGAGCCGGGGAACCGAGACATCGGCGAGATCCCCTGCTCGATCGCCGACAAGAGCGTGAAGGGTTTGAACGCCGAGCCCGGTTGACGCCGGTTGTCGGTGGCGAAGTTGAAGCCGCGCGCAGCCTCCACGTTTCGGTAGCGGCGGCCCCCCACCATGGCCCGAACCGATCCCTTCGGTGTGAGCGCCACGAGCGCCGCCTGGGGTTCGGACCTTTTGTGCAACAAGGATGAGACCGCCGCCTCTGCCTGGGCCTGCATGTCGAGGTCGAGCGTGGTGTGGATCTTCAGCCCGGAGGTGTACAGGCGTGCGCCGAGCTGAGGCTCGAGGACGTCCTTACGCAACCACTCCATGAAGTAGGCGGCCTTCTGGGTACCGGCCGCGGGCGAAGGCGCGAGCTTGAGCTTTGTACGCAGGGCCTCTGCCATGCGGCCCGGAGTGATGTATCCCTGGTTCTCCATCTGGAGGAGCACGCGCTCCCGGCGCTCTTTCGCGGCTCGTGGTCGCCGGTCGAGCTGATAGGACTCGGGGGCCGGGATGATGCCTGCGAGGTAGGCGGCCTCGGACAGGGTGAGCTGGGTGGCGTGCTTGTCGAAGTAGCTGCGCGCGGCCGCCTCTATACCGTAGGCCCCTCGGCCCAGATAGATCGTGTTCAGGTAGAAGCCGAGAATCTGGCGCTTGGAAAAGGCCCGCTCCAGCTTCAGCGCCAGCACCGCCTCGCGCGCCTTGCGCTCGACCGTCCGAGAGGGGTCCTGCAACACCGCGTTCTTGATGTACTGCTGCGTGATGGTTGAACCGCCCTGGCTGATCTGGCCCCCGGTCAGGTTCGCCCATGCGGCCCTGATCACTGCCCGGGGGGAGACGCCCTGATGCTCGAAGAAATCCCGGTCCTCGGCCGCGATCACTGCGCGCCAGACATGCGGTGGAAGACGCCGGGTGTCGATCGTGAATCGACGCTCCTCGCCTGCGAATATGCCGATCAGTTCCCCGTCTCGATCGAAGACCTCGGCAGCCGAGGGAAGCTTGATCTGGCGCGGCAGAGGGACCGAGGCGAGAGCGTAGACGATCACGACGCCGACCAACCCGGCTACCAGCGCGAGAATCGGCAGCACCCACAGGAAACGGGTCCAGCGCCGGCGCGGCCGCGCCGAAGGCAGGACTTCGGAACTACTCGTCATCTCTTACCGGTACAGGGCTGGAAGGGGACTCCTTTAACGCCGCCCCCGGCTGCTGGGATGAGAGGCGACCGCCTGATAGCGGCGCCCGGCCATGTAGGACCGCACCAGGTGATTCCAGGCGCAGTCGACGCATACCTCGACGAGGTAGCAAGTGAAGCTGTCGTGGGCGGTGGCGAGCTCGGAGAGCCATGCCGCGGGATAGACGACCCGGCCACTGTCCCGCTTGAGCTCGTCGCCGTAGACGTAACGAACCCAACGCAGCGACTCGTGCGAGCAGATGGGGCACTGTTCCGGAACGGCGTCGCCGATGTTCTTGGCTGCCCGCAGCAGCTCGGGATGGGCGTCGCAGACATCGGCGGTGTCGAGGCCGCCTCGGCGCAGCGTCGAGATCGCCGAGCGGCGGGCCAGCGTGTAGTCCACCACGGGCCCGACCATGCCCGGAGGCTGGTGCGGGTCGAACGACCTCCCGGAGGAAATGACCATGGTGCAGATGGTAAACGTCGGGGGTGATGAGGAAAGCCCGCCGCGACTTCGGGCTCGGGTCGGGGCGGATGGCGCGGTGGCAAACGCACACTGTGGACCTCTACACACGAAAAACCAAGGGTGGCCGCACACCGTGTGCATTTGCCCCGTTTTTGGGTCGGCGAGAAAGCCCGGCCCGGGTAAAACCGGTGTCCTGCTCTCGGCGAAGCGCGGAGCGCGGTTCTACGGCCCTGCCTAAACGGGCCGGAGAGGTGTGCGATATATCGATTCGATATATCGGATAAGATCAACGGCGTGAAAGCATCCGGAATGCTCGAGCTGCCCGTTCTCGGTCTCCTGAAGAGCCGGGACATGCACGGCTACGAGCTGCGCAAGCAGCTCACTGCGATGCTGGGCCCACTTTGGGGCGTGTCCTGGGGATCGCTCTACCCCAGCCTGCGCCGACTGGCACGAGCGGGGGCCGTGGTCAAGCTCACCGACGACCCTGCCGCCACGAGCCGGAGCAACCAGCGCCGCCGCACCGTCTACCGCCTCACCCCCCATGGAGAAAGGCTGTTCGTCCAGCTCCTGGCAGAGACGGGGGCGCCGGTGGATCAAGAGCGTTTCTCGCTGCGGCTTGCCTTCTTCCGCTACCTCGATCCCGAGACTCGGCTCGCACTGCTCGAACGGCGCCGGGCCTACCTCCAGGAAAAGCTTGCGCAGTTCAAAGCGAACCTTCACGACTACAAGGGCCGCATGGATCGCTATTCACTGTCGTTGCAGAGCCACGACATGGCGTCCACTCAGAACGACATCGCCTGGATAGACGAGCTGATCATCAGCGAGAAGAAATCGGACAAACACGCTCGAAGCGATTGAGCCGCGGCCCTTCGGGGCCGCCCGGGGAACCGGGAGACAGGGGGAAGAAAGGAAGAATGACATGGGTAAAGTGAGAGTTGGATTGGTGGGCGTCGGCAATTGCGCTGCTGCGCTCGTGCAGGGAATCGAGTACTACACGAAGGCGCTCGCCGAGGACCAGGTGCCCGGGCTGATGCACGTCAATCTCGGCTCGTACCACGTCTCCGACGTCGAGTTCTCGTGCGCCTTCGACGTGGACGCCACCAAGGTGGGCACCGATCTGGCCGAGGCCATCTGGGCCGAACCCAACAACACCACGAAATTCTCGGATGTGACCCCTACCGGAGTTGAAGTGCGACGCGGGCTCACCGCCGACGGACTCGGGACCTACTACCGCGAGGTCATCACCGAATCCACAGCCGAGCCCGTCGACGTGGCCCAGGTGCTGCGTGACACCGACACCGACGTTCTCGTCAACTATCTCCCGGTGGGGTCTGAGCAGGCCGCCCTTCACTACGCGGAGCAGGCGCTCGAGGCCGGGGTGGGCTTCGTCAACTGCATGCCGGTCTTCATTGCGAGCACTCCCGCATGGGCTC
Source organism: Actinomycetota bacterium (assembly GCA_030859735.1). Classification (GTDB taxonomy): domain Bacteria; phylum Actinomycetota; class CADDZG01; order CADDZG01; family WHSQ01; genus JACDAL01. The sequence continues at coordinate 11,480 of JALZJN010000253.1, read as the reverse complement.
GCCGGTTCGAGGAAGCAGGAGTACCCATCGTCGGCGACGACATCAAGAGCCAGGTCGGCGCGACGATCTCCCACCGGGTACTGGCAAAGCTCTTCGAAGACCGGGGCGTCGTGATCGATCGGACCTACCAGCTCAACTTCGGCGGCAACATGGACTTCATGAACATGCTAGAGCGCTCCAGATTGGAGTCCAAGAAGATCTCCAAGACTCAGTCCGTCACCTCGCAGATAGCGCGCGGCATCGATGCGTCGGACATTCATATCGGCCCTTCTGACCACGTGCCCTGGCTGGAGGATCGGAAGTGGGCCTACATTCGGATCGAGGGCCGCGAGTTCGGCGATGTGCCTATCTCCATGGAGCTGAAGCTCGAGGTGTGGGATTCGCCCAACTCTGCGGGCGTAGTGATCGACGCGGTGCGATGTGCCAAGCTCGCGCTCGACCGCGGCATCGGAGGGCCACTGGTGGGTCCAAGCTCTTATTTCATGAAGTCGCCGCCGGTACAGCACTCGGACTCGCAGGCACGCGACCTGGTCGAGGCCTTCATCTCCGAGCCGAGCTCGGGCAACGGCGCTCACCGCAACGGGCACGCGTCCGGTGTCGCCACGACAACGACCGCGGGCGCCGGCAGCTCGTAAGAGCAGGCTTCGTCACTTGATGAGGAAGGCCCTTGCGGAGCGCCTTCCCGGAGTGAGGCGCGCCACCACCGGCGCACAGGAGCGCTGGTCCGAGTGGATCGGGCGCGACTTCCGCCGCCTCTTAGGCGCCCAGTTCGCCGCTCAGGCAGCCGACGGCTGCTCGCAGGCGGTAATCGCCAATATCCTCGTGCTGGAGCCCTTGGGGCAAGGCACCTCAGGCCGTGTGCTCGAGGTCAGCGTCCTGACCCTCCTGCCCTATTCGTTGATCGCTCCGTTCTTAGGTGTGTTCGTCGACCGCTGGGCCCGGCGCAGCATCCTGGTGGTCACGAGCGGCCTGCGCGTCCTTCTCCTCGGTGCCGCCATCGCAGCCCTGACGGGGGGGGCCGGCGAGACCACTCTCTACGGAGCCGCACTGTTGCTCTTGGGCCTCGGTCGCCTCTTCCTCACCGCCAAGGGCGCCTCGCTGCCCCTGACCCTTCACGAGCACCACTTGCTACAGGGCAACTCGATCTCAGGAGGCGGGGGCATGATCGCCGCCTTGGCGGGCGGAGTCGTGGGCCTGGCCGCGGTGGCATTCAGCGGTGCAGGACCCGCCCTCGGGCTGGCCGCGGCCCTCTATCTGGTCTCCGCCGCCGTTGCCGCCTCCATTGGGAGCGCCATGAGGGCAGATCGCCGCCACACCGCCGCTCTGGCGAAGGAGATCGCCCGGGTCGCAGTGGAGCTGAAGGATGGATTGCGCCAAGCGTGGCGCAGGCCCCCCGTACGCCTGCCTCTCGTGGCGATCTTTCTCCTCCGCGTGGTAGTCATCTTCGTCGCCATAGCCACGATCCTCGTGATCAAGGAGCAGTTCCCGCAGACGGGGGACGAGTTTGGACGTCTGTCGGCCAGTGCGCTGGCGCTGGGGGCGGCGGGCGTGGGCGCCTTCATAGGGGCCGCCACCGCCCCGATGCTGGGGGCTCGCCTGGAGCGCGCGGGGTTGATCCTGGTGGGTTTCGGGGTGTCCTCTGTGGGCCTTCTCAGCCTCGGCTGGGTGGCTTCACTGGCGGCCATGCTGGCGCTGGCGCTGGTCACCGGCTACGGAACCTTCGTGGCCAAGGTCGCCGTCGACGCCCTGGTGCAGGAGGGGATGCCCGACGAATACAGAGGGCGGGCTTTCTCCCTCTACGACATCCTCTACAACCTCGCCAGTGTCGTGGCCGCCGGCTTTCTGGTCGTGTTCGGGGTGTCCAACGCGGTGGGCGCCCCGCTCGTGGCCGCCGGAGTCTGCTGCGTGGGAGCCGCGCTGGCGATGCGCATTGCGTTCAAGAAAGCGGGGATGCTGGGGGCTTAGAGGGCGGATCCCACGATCTTTACGCCGTAAGCCGCGCTGAGCGCGGATCGTAGTGAAAAGTCGGGCTACCCGCTCAACTTGCGAGCGGCGGCCCATCTGTCGAGCTCGTCGTAGACCTGTTCCTCAGGGAGCGGGCCGCGCTCGAGCCGCAGCTCCAGTAGATGCTCGAGAGCCTGGCCCACGAGGGGCCCAGGAGGAATCCCGAGGTGGGCCATGACCTGCTTGCCGTCGAGGTCGGGCCTCAACTTGTCGAGCTCCTCCTGCTGGGCGAGCTCGGCAATGCGCTGCTCGAGCTCATCCATGCGGGCCGCAAGCTTGGCGGCCTTGGCGCGGTTGCGGGTGGTGCAGTCTGCCCTCACCAGCGCGTTGAGATCTGCGAGCAGAGGCCCCGCATCGCGCGCGTAACGCCTCACGGCAGAGTCGCTCCAGCCCAGCCGGTAGGTGTGGAAACGATGGTGCAGGCTGATCATCTCGGCTACCGTGGCGACCGTCCTGCTCGGATAACGCAGGGCCTTCAGACGAGCGGCCGCCATTCTCGCCCCCACCACCTCGTGGTGGTGGAAAGAAACCCCCGCAGGCTCGATGCGACGGGTGCGAGGCTTGCCGATGTCGTGCAGCAGGGCCGCGAGCCGCACCTCTTCCTGTGGAGGCGCCTGCTCGAGGACGGCGAGCGTGTGAAGGAAAACGTCCTTGTGTTTGTGGACGGGATCCTGCTCGAGCTTGAGCGCGCTCAGTTCCGGCAGGAACAGCTCGATGATCCCGGTCGAGTCCGCCGCCTGGAGGGCCGCGCCCGGAGACTCCCCGCACAACAGCTTGGTGAGCTCGTCTCTGATCCGCTCCGCCGACACCGAGCCGATCAGCTCTTTGAGCTCTGTGATCGCCGCCAGCGTTGCTTTCTCGATGCCGAAACCGAGCTGTGAGGAGAAGCGGAAAGCGCGCAGCATCCGCAAGGGGTCATCGGTGAACGACAGCTTGGGATCTATCGGCGTCTTGATGACACCGGCTTTGAGGTCAGCACGGCCCCCAAAGGGATCGAGCAGCTCGAGGTCCGAGAGTCGGATCGCCAGCGCGTTGATCGTGAAGTCCCTGCGAGAGAGATCGGTAGTGATGTCGTCGGCGAAGGAGACTTGCGGATGACGGGAGCCCGGCTCATAGCTCTCGGTGCGAAAGGTTGTGATCTCGAAGCGAACACCGTCGAGCAGAACTCCCACGGTCCCGTACTCGGCCCCCTGAAGCCACAGGCCCTCGGCCCCCGGGGAAACCAGCCCGCGCGTCTCCTCGGGCCTGGCGTCGGTGCAAAGGTCGATGTCGCCGTGGTCTCGGCCCAAGAAAGCGTCGCGCACCGACCCTCCCACGACTAGGAGCTGCCGGCCGGAGGACTCGAAGCGCCCGGCAAGCTCCATCAAGGGGCTTCCGGGAGCGGTGAGGCGGGCGAGCGCATCGCGGGCGCTGGCGCCGTCTCGTTGCGAAGTTTCAGCCGACATAGCTCCAACACTAGGCTTTCTCCGGCCACCCCTATACGCTTGGTGCTGTCGCAAACCGAGCCGGGAGGAAACGGGGATGAAGCAGACGGGCCTGAGAGCGGGCTTGAACAGACGGGCGAGGATCGTCGCGGCCGCGACGGCTCTGCTGCTGGGGGCCGCGGCCTGCGGCACCGGGTCGAGCTCGGGGGAGGGCGAAGATCCTGGGGCTTCCGGAGGCGGTGGAGGAAGCGACGAGGTAGTCAAGGCGGCGTGGGTCTATGTGGGCCCGAAAAACGACGGGGGCTGGACCACCGCGCACGACAACGGCCGCCTGGCGGTCGAGGAGGAGTTCGGGGACCAGGTCGAGACCGATTACGTGGAGAGCGTCCCCGAGGAACCCGCGGCCGCGGCCCGCGCTATCGAAGGCTTTGCCCGCAAGGGCTACGACATCATCTTCACTACCTCGTTCGGGTTCATGGACCCAACTCTCGAGGTAGCCAAGAAATACCCCGACGTGCTCTTCGAGCACTGCTCGGGATTCAAGGCGGCCGAGAACATGGCGAACTATTTCGGGGCTATGGAGGAAGCCAAGTACCTGGCGGGCATGGCCGCCGGAGCGGCCACTGAGAACGGGCAGCTCGGAAAAGTCAATGCCTTCCCCATTCCCGAAGTCATCCGGCTTACCAATGCATTCATGCTCGGTGCTCGCGCGGTGAATCCCGACGCCACAATGAAGGTCGTGTTCACTAATTCCTGGTTCGATCCTCCCAAGGAGAAGTCGGCGGCAGAGAGCCTGCTGGATGCCGGAGCCGATGTCCTCACCCAGGATGTCGACAGCCCCGCTACGGGGCAGGTGGCAGGGGCCGCAGGGGCGGACTGGGTCGGCTACAACTCGGACGCGTCAAAGTTCGCTCCGCAGGCGTGGCTGACCGCTCCCGTGTGGGACTGGAGCGGCTACTACATCGACAGGGTCGGGGCCGTCATCGACGGAACCTGGGAGTCGGGAAGCTATTACGGGGACCTATCGGACGGCATCGTCGACCTCGCTCCCTACGGTGAGGCAGTCGACTCCAAGACCAAGGGTCTGATCTCGTCCATGCGCAAGGAGATCGAATCGGACCAATTCGAGGTCTTTCAGGGCCCGGTGCGCGACCAGAACGGGGAGGTGGTGGTGCCCGAGGGCGAGACTCCACCCCTCGAGGACCTGCTCAGCATGGACTACTACGTAGAAGGGATCGAGAGCAAGCTGCCGTCCTCGTGACTCCAGCGGAGCACTAGTGCACCTTTGCGTCAGTCCCGTCGCACCAGAACGTCCCTGCATCGACGATAGCTGCGTTACTCGTCGCGCACGTACCCTCCGGGTACGCACGACTCCTCGCGCCTTGCCACCGCCGCGCAGTGCCGCTCTGGACGCTGACGCTACTTCCGCGCAGGAGCACTCGTGACCTCGGCGATCGAGCTCCGGGGGATCGTCAAGCGGTTCCCCGGCGTCGTCGCCAACTCGGACATCGATCTCGAGCTTCGCCGCGGAGAGGTGCACGCCTTGCTGGGGGAGAACGGAGCCGGCAAGAGCACCCTGATGAGCGTGCTTGCCGGCATCTACCAACCCGACGCGGGCCGGATCTTGATCGACGGACACCCGGTCGTCCTACGCTCGCCGCGCGACGCCATCGAGGCCGGCATCGCCATGGTTCACCAGCATTTCCGGCTGGTCAAGACGTTCACCGTGGCAGAGAACGTGCTACTGGGCGCTCGAACGAGCTGGCGCCTGTCGCCACGCCGGCTCGAAGCCGAAGTGGCCGATCTGGCGCGGCAGGCGGGGCTGAAAGCCTCTCCCTCGGCCAGAGTCTGGCAGCTCTCCGTGGGCGAGCAGCAGCGAGTCGAGATTCTCAAGGCCCTCTATAGGCAGGCCCGCGTGCTGATTCTCGACGAGCCGACCGCGGTTCTCACTCCCCAGGAGGCAGAGGCCCTGTTCGTGACGCTGCGGGCCATGGCCGCCGAAGGCAAGACTGTCGTCTTCGTCAGTCACAAGCTGGCAGAGGTCACGTCCGTAGCCGATCGCATCACGGTGCTCAGAGACGGCCGGCACGTCAAAACTCTGAAGGCGGACACGACCGACGAGCACCGGCTTGCGCAGCTGATGGTGGGCCGCGACGTTGCCTTCGAGTCCGAGCGCGCGCCGAGCAATGCCGGGGCCGTCCTGCTGCGAGTCGAGGACCTCCACGCGCCTTCCGACTTGGGGCTTCCCGCAGTGCGAGGAGCATCGTTGTCACTGCATGCGGCAGAGATCCTCGGCCTCGCGGGGGTCGCCGGCAACGGCCAGCGCGAGCTCGCCGAGGCGCTCGTCGGGACCCGGCCCCCCACGAGTGGGCGCATAGAGCTGTGCGGAGCGGACCTGACCCGAGCCTCGGCCCGCAGCAGGATCGAGGCCGGACTGGCATACGTTCCCGAAGACCGACTGGGCACCGGGCTCGTGGGCTCGATGGATGCCGCGGCCAACATCATGCTGAAAAGCCTTCCGCAGCACCGGCGCGGCCCCCTGCTCGACTACCGTTCGGCGAAACGGCGAACCAAAGAGCTCGTCGAGAGATTCGGCATCAAGATGTCCTCGCTCGACGCGCCCGTCCGTCTGATGAGCGGCGGCAACTTGCAGAAGCTTCTGCTGGCGCGCGAATTGTCCTCGTCTCCCCGCGTGGTCATCGCCGCCCACCCCAGCGCCGGATTGGACGTGGGAGCTACCAAGGCGGTTCACGAACTGCTCCTCGAGCAACGGGCCGCGGGAGTGGGCATCCTGCTCATCTCCGAGGATCTCGATGAACTGCTGATGTTGTCCGACCGCATTGCGGTGATGTACGAGGGTGAGATCGCCGGGGAGGTCCCTCCCGACAAGTCCAATCTCGAGCGGATCGGACTGCTCATGGGGGGCACGGGATCCGGTTCGGCGGCCGCCACGAGTGCCGCGGGATGAGCTTCTCCCGCCGAGTGCGCCCTCGGCTCGTCAAGAGGTTGCTGCCGTCCCGGCGCAATCGCGTGGCGGTGAGACTCGTCGCGCTGCTCGGTGCGTTTGCGGTCGCCGGCATCTTCCTGCAAGCAACAGGACGGGGGGCCGGGCCGGTCTACCGGGCGATGTGGACGGGGTCATTCGGGAGCCCCTACGGGCAGGCCCAAACCATGCTCGCGGCCATTCCCCTCATATTCACAGCGCTCGCCGTCGCGGTCGCCTTTCGCATGCTGCTGTGGAACATCGGGGCCGAGGGCCAGTTCTACCTCGGTGCCTTCGGCGCCACCGCGGTCGCCTATGCCGCTCCCGACTGGCCTCGTCCCCTCTTGCTCGGCGCCATGGTTCTGGGCGGGTTGATCGGTGGGGCACTGTGGGGCCTGATCCCCGGAGCGCTCCGCGCCTTCTTCGGCACCAACGAGATCGTGCCCACCCTGTTGCTGAACTACGTGGCCATCCTGCTGGTCGATTACATGGTCAACGGGCCCTGGACCGATCCTGCAACCCTGGGTTTCCCTCTCGGAAAGCCGTTCTCGGAATCCGCCATCCTGCCGCTGGTCGGCAACACCGCCGTCCACACCGGGCTCTATTTGGCGCTCGCCGCAGCCCTGCTCGTGTCCCTGGTCCTCTCCAGGACGGCATGGGGGTACAAGATCAAGGTCATCGGCTCCAACGCCCGCGCTGCCTCTTACGCCGGTTTCTCGATTCCGAGAAACGTGATCGCGGTCATGCTCCTGTCGGGAGCCCTGGCCGGCCTCGGAGGCATGGTCGAGGTGTCGGGGGTAGTGCACAAGATCCAGGCCAACATCTCACCGGGCTTCGGCTACACGGGGATCATCGTGGCCACCCTGGCCCGTTTCTCGCCGCTCTACATCGTGCCGATGGCGGTGCTGTTCGGGGCCCTGGTCGTTTCGGGCGTCGAGTTGCAGACACTTGGCTTGCCCTCGGACATCGTGCTGATGCTCCAGGGCGTCATTCTGTTTTTCGCTCTCGCCGGAGAGCTGTTCGTCAACTATCGCCTGGTGTGGCGAGCGGGCGGGGTGAGTGATCAGCCCTCCACGCAGGCTCCGGCCCCGAACCGTCCGGCCGATCTCGAGCGGGCGGGATGAGGGAGGAGGAGGGATGAACAGGGAGGAGGAGGGATGAACAGGGAGGAGGAGGGATGAGCACAGAACTCATCATCACCATCTTCGTCGCCGGTATCGCCGCGGGCACGACGCTCGTGTTCGCCGCCGTCGGTGAGATCATCGCCGAACGTTCCGGCGTGCTGAACCTGGGGGTCGAGGGAATGATGCTGGCCGGGGCTGTGACCGGCTTCCTCGTCAACCGGCAGCTGCGAGCGCCCTGGCTGGGGGTTGCCGCCGGGATCTCAGCGGGGGCCGCGCTGGCCCTCTTGCTGGCCGTTCTGGTCGTGAGCTTCAAGGCCAACCAAGTCGTCACGGGCTTGGCCCTGGTCATCTTCGCCATCGGCTTGACGGGCTATCTCGGCGAAAGCGTGGTGGGTGTTCCTCCCCCGGTGACCTTCGAGCGCATCGCGCTCCCCCTCCTCTCCGACGTGCCGGTGCTGGGCCGCATCTTCTTCAATCAGGACGCTCTCGTATACCTCTCCTATGTGCTGGTGCCTGCCGCCTGGTGGGTCCTGTTCCGCACCCGGACGGGCCTCAACCTGAGAAGCGTCGGAGAGTCACCGGAAACGGCCGATGCAGCCGGTCTCTCGGTCACCGGCACCCGTTACGCCGCGGTGGTCATCGGGGGTGCGTTCGCGGGGCTTGCCGGTGCCTACCTGTCGCTGGCGCGTGCCCCCAGTTGGATACCGAACATGACTGCGGGCCGTGGCTGGATCGCCATTGCCCTCGTGATCTTCGCCACCTGGTCGCCTCTGAGGGCGGCGCTCGGCGGTTATCTCTTCGGCAGCGTCGAGGCACTCGGCTTCCGACTGCAGACGGTGGGCCTCGACGTCAGCACGTTCTTCATTGCGATGATGCCGTACCTGTTCACGATCTTCGTGTTGGTTCTGATCTCGAGAGGCAGCGTGCAGCGGCGCCTGGCCGCCCCCTCCGCCCTGGGCAACGCCTATATGCGAGAAGAACGCTAGGGGAGAGCACGCCGAGTGGTGGATAAAGGCTACTCACTAGCCACTGAGCACCACTCGGCGGCAAGACCTCAGGAGATCGGCTGCAGACCCTCCTGCTTCAGCGCGATCTGGAAATCATGAGAGCTCGTCGCCGCGGCCGAAGCGTCGTCCAGGGCGACCAGGCCCGAGCGATAGAGGTTCAGCAGGGCCTGATCGAACGTCTGCATTCCGTAGAAGCCGGACTCGGCCACGATGTCGCGGATCATGTGGGTCTGGTCGGAGTTCAGGATGAGGTCTCTGATGCGACCGTTTGCCACCATCACCTCGATGGCGGGAACCAGGCCCCGGCCATCGGCGCGTGCAACCAGACGCTGGGAAACGATCCCCCGCAGGGAGGCGGCCAGGGAGACCCGCACCTGCTTGTGCTGATGAGGGGGAAAGAAGTCGATGACGCGGTTGACGGTCTCCGAGACGTCGGTGGTGTGCAAGGTCGAAATCACGAGGTGACCTGTTTCGGCCGCTTGCAGAGCGGCGGTGACCGTCTCCGGGTCGCGAATCTCTCCCACGAAGATCACGTCCGGGTCTTGGCGCATGGCGACACGCATGGCGGCCGCGAAGTCCAGGGTGTCGTGGCCGATCTCACGCTGGTTGACTATCGCCTGGCGATCCGGATGGAGAATCTCGATGGGGTCCTCGATGGTCAGGATGTGGCAGGAGCGCGACCCGTTGATGTGGTTGATCATGGCCGCGGTAGTCGTGGTCTTACCCGAGGAGGTGGGGCCGGTGACCAGGACCAGCCCGCGTTGCTCGTTCGCCAGGGACTTGACCGCGGGGGGCAGTCCGAGGGTCTCGAAGGCAGGGCTGCCCGGCAGAACGCGGCGAACCGCTATCGAGACGCTGCCCCTCTGAGAGAAGACGTTGATGCGAAAGCGACCGAGGCCCCGCTCGGAAAACGCAAAGTCCACCTCGCCTCGCTCTTTGTAGAAGTTGGCCTGCTCCTCGGACATCAGTTCCATGGCCGTCCGTTCACAGTCGGCCGCGCTGAGCGCCGGAAAGTGGGACTTGGTGAGGCGTCCGCTCTCCCGAATATATGGAGGCCCCCCCGCCTTGACGTGGAGGTCCGAGGCCTTTCGATCCACCAGGTGGCGGAGGAAGTCTCGAATGTTCGCCTTGCTTGTCCCTGATGCGCTCTCAGACACTTAGCTGCCTCTTTCTAAGAAGTGATCCACCGGCTTCCGTAGCATCGGCATACCGCCCCTGCAGTTGAGCAGCGGATCAGGAATCCGGGGCGCTGTGGGCCCGTTTCCTGGATGACCGGAGGGGTATGAGCTAGTCATCGAGAAAGCGGAGCAAGTGGAGGAGCACATGGAGACCAACCAGAAAATGAGCAGGGCGGAAGCCGGCCGAAAGGGAGGGCGTACGACCAAGGCCCGCTACGGTGGCGAGCACTTCGGTCGTATAGGCCGAATCGGCGGCAAGAAGGGCGGCGAAACCACCAAGAGCCGCTATGGCTCGGAGTTTTACCAGAAAATAGGAAAGGTGGGAGGCTCCAAGTAGCCTCAAGCTATCGGGCAGGTTCCCGTAGGTCGCCCTCCGAGGCCGGCCCCGGACACGATGTCAACCGACTCTAAATAGATCCCCCGGCCGCATGATCCGGGGAGCATGCCTATGCTTTGGCCCGTGACCTCGGCCCGCCCCCTGATCTTGCTCGCATTGATAGGGGCCTTCGCGGCGCTCTTCGCCCTCTTGAGTGCTCCTGTTGCTGCCTCACAAAACCCCGTCGAAGCGGTCGAGCTCCGTGTCAGGGCCATGCCGGTATGGCACCAGCCCGATGACCGGCTCGACCTCGAGGTCGAAGTCACCAACCGCCTCGCCGAGCCGGTGCGCAACTTCCGGCTTGTGGTGGGGGTCGAGGACAGAGTGACCAGCCGCACGGCTCTCCACGAAAGCTTCAGCGAACCCTCCGACTTCCAACCCAGTTCTTTCCCCCTGGACCTCCGCGGGAGCCTGACTCCGGGTCAGTCCCGGACGGTGACCATCAGAACCCGTGCCGAAGAGCTGGCCCTTCTCGATGACTCCTCCGACGCGGGCGTCTATCCCCTCACGATCACCGCTCAGGACCGCTCCACGTTCGAGCTGTTGGGCCGCCTGTCGATCCCGTTGATCTTTTATCCGCAGAAGCCCGAGCAAACTCTGAAACTCGCTCTCGTGGTGCCCTTGAACGAGGTGGCCACAGTCGATGAGGGTGGAGAGTTCGTGACCGCCGCTCAGTCCGGCCGGCCCCCACTGGAGGCTGCTCTGGCACCCGATGGGTGGCTCTCCGGCATGGTGGGCGCCCTGACCTCGGCCAGAGGTTCCGGGCTCGACGTCGCCGTGGCTCCCACTCCGCGGCTGCTCGAAGAAGTGGCTGCACTGGCAGACGGCTATCAACGTGAGGAGGGTGTGCGCGGCGACGGTTCCGGGGCGCAGGCCGCGGCGCGCTCGGTGTTGCGCTCGCTGCGGCAGCTATTGGGCAGACGAGGTATCCAGCGCCTGCTCGTGCCCTATTCGTGGCCGGACCTCCCCACGCTGACTCACGCCTATGGAAGCTCTGGGGAAGAGGAGATCAATCGCCAGATCGTGGTTGGGCGGGCGGCGCTGGGCCGCACCCTGGGCCGCACCTTCACTCGATCATGGCTGCTGGCGCCGGCCGGACGGCTCGATGCCGCTACCGCCGAGACTCTCAGCCTGGGCGGAACCCGCCATCTCGTCGTCTCGAAGGACTCGTTCACGGAGGGTTCCGTGGACCCCGGTTCGGCAGGGTGCCCGGAACCTTCGGCTAGCTTCACCTGTCCCGTGAGCGTCGACACCGACGCGGCGCGCATGACTGGTTACCTCTCCGATTCCGAACTCCAGAAGAGGCTCGCCGAGGTCGCCGGAGGGGGGCAGGAGAGGCTCGATCTTCAGCGTTTCTTCGCCGAGACCTCCCAGATAAGGGAGG
>JALZJN010000219.1 GCA_030859735.1 Actinomycetota bacterium | reverse complement strand
TGCCGTGAGGCGCAACGCCTACGGGCGCCAGGTCGACTCCTTCGAGGCCGACCTCGACGTCGAGGGTCTGGACGCCCCTCTGACCGCGGCGTTCATAAGGGCTCCGGTGGTCGAGCGTGTGGGGGACGGCGTCGAGGTGCTGGCCCGCTGGGAGGATCAGCCCGTCCTGGTGCGCGAGGGCCACCTGCTGGCGACGAGCTTCCATCCCGAGATAACGGGGGATTACCGCCTCCACGAGCTCTTCGTGGCCCAGGTGGAGGCCTGATGTCGGGGCACTCGAAATGGTCCACGATCAAGCGCAAGAAGGGCGCCGCCGACGCCCAGCGTTCGAAGATGTGGAGCAAGCTGCTGCGCTTCGTCGAGGTCGCGGCCCGAGAGGGCGGCGGGAATCTCGACGCCAACCCGACCCTCCAGAGCGCGGTGCAGAAGGCCAAGGTGAGCTCGGTCCCCAACGACAACATCCAGCGGGCGATCAAGCGGGGGACCGGCGAGCTCCAGGGCCAGGCCTACGAGGAGGTTTCCTACGAGGGCTACGGCCCGGGCGGGGTAGCGATTCTCGTGCAGTGTCTCACGAACAACCGCAACCGGGCCGCCCAGGAGGTCCGGGGGGCGTTCAACGGGGCCGGCGGCAAGCTCGCCGAGCCCGGTGCGGTGTCGTGGATGTTCGAGCCCAAGGGCATCGTGATCGTGTCCAAGGCCTCCGCCTCCGAAGACGACGTCTTCCTGGTCGCGGCCGACGCAGGGGCCGAGGACGTGCGCGGCTCTGAAGAATCGATCGAGGTCGTCGCTCCCCCCGAGGCCTATCGGGAGGTGCGGCGTGCGCTCGAGGAGCAGGGCATGGTGATCGAGTCGGACGAGCTCACCCAGGTGCCGAAGACCACGATCCCGCTCGAAGGCTCCGAGGCCAAGCGGGTCCTCCACCTCATCGACACGCTGGAGGAGCTCGACGACGTCTCGGAGGTCTACGCCAACTTCGACATCCCCGACGAGGTCCTGGCCGCCATAGCCTGACCCGCCTCCGGCCCAGATCGCGTTTTGAGCGCCTCTCGATACCGTTTTCGGCACTCTGAGGCCCCTAAAACCCGCGGAGAGCGACCGGCCCCCCGAAAGCCGGGCCCCCGTCCCACGCCTCGGCTAGGCTTCAAATCGAACAGGCGTTCGAAGGAGTGGAGGTTTCACAGCTCATGAGGGTCATCGGGATCGACCCGGGGGTCGCCACGACCGGCTACGGCATCGTCGACAAGCGCGGCTCGGGATTGTCTCTGGTCGACACCGGGACGGTCCGCACGCAGGCGGGGACGCCCGCGGCCGAGCGTCTGCTGCAGCTACGGCGTGCGCTCGCCGCTCTGCTGTCCGAGCACCGGCCCGACATTTTCGTAATCGAGCGCCTGTTCTTCAACGCCAACGTCCGCACCGCCATGGCGGTGGGCCAAGCCGCCGGGGTGGCGCTGCTGTGCGGCGCCGAGGCGGGGCTCGAGACTCGCCACTACACGCCCCTCGAGGTCAAGCTGTCGGTGGTCGGGGTGGGCCGCGCCTCCAAGGCCCAGGTCCAGACCATGGTCGCGGCTCTGTTGAAGCTGGCGACGGTTCCCCAGCCGGCCGACGCGGCCGACGCCTGCGCGCTGGCCATCTGCCACCTCAACCGCAGCGGTCTCGCCGCGGCGGTTGCCCGCGCGGAGCAGGCGAGATGATCGGTTTCCTGGAGGGCGACGTGGCGGGCCGTGACGAAGGCGGCTGCTTTCTTCAGGTGGGAGGCGTCGGCTACCGACTGAGTTGCTCGGCCACCACGCTCAGGGCCCTGCCCCCAGCAGGGGGCAGGGCGCGCCTGTGGACCCACCTCCACGTCCGCGAGGACGCCCTCATGCTCTACGGGTTCGCCACCGAGTCCGAGCAGTCCCTGTTCGAAGGCCTGGTCACAGTCTCGGGCGTCGGCCCCAAGGTGGCACTGGCGGTGTGCTCGGCCCATGCCCCCGACGCGCTGCGCCGGATCCTGGCGACCGGTGACACCGCGAGCCTCGGCGCCATCCCCGGCATCGGCAAGAAGACCGCGGCCCGCATCCTCCTGGACTTGAAGGAGAAGCTCGCGCTGCCGGACCTCGAGGTCGTCTCAGACGGCGATCACGTCCACCTTGCCGGGGCGCGCTCCGCGCTCGAGAACCTCGGCTACTCGACGGCCGAGGTCCGCTCCGTACTGGCGGCCCTCGAGCTCGGCCCAGGTGACGGCGTCGAAGAGGTGGTCCGCCGCGCGCTGCGAGCGCTCGCCGAGGACAGGCGCCGAGCGTGAGCGAGAGATCAAGCCGAACGTGAGCGAGCAGAGGAAATCGGCGTGAGCGAGGAGGTCCTCCTTCCCCAGCCCGAGCTGGGAGAGCGCGAGGCCGAGAGCTCGCTTCGCCCCCGGACGCTTCAGGAGTTCGTGGGACAGTCGGACCTCAAGGAGCATCTGGCGATCGTGCTCGAGGCCGCGGCGGGGCGCTCGGAGCCGGTCGGGCACGTGCTTCTGTGCGGCCCTCCGGGGCTCGGCAAGACGACGCTCGCCCACGTCGTGGCAAACGAAATGGGGGCCGGGCTGCGCCAGACTTCGGGGCCGGCCCTCGAGCGGGCCGGGGACCTTGCTGCGATCCTCACCAACCTCGAGGACTCAGACGTGTTGTTCGTGGACGAGACCCACCGCCTGCCCCGGGTGGTCGAAGAGGTCCTCTATCCGGCCATGGAGGACGGCCAGCTCGACCTCGTCATCGGCAAGGGTCCCAGCGCCCACACGATCAGGCTCGACCTTCCTCGCTTCACTCTCATAGGTGCAACTACCCGAGCGGGCCTCATCACCGGCCCTCTGCGCAGCCGCTTCGAGCTGATCGAGCGCCTCGACCTCTACCCCGCCTCGGACCTCGAACGCATCGTGACCCGCTCGGCCGCCATCCTTGAAGTCGAGCTCGACGCCGGAGGCGCACAGGAGATCGCTCGTCGGTCCCGGGGCACTCCCCGGATCGCCAACCGCCTGCTGCGCCGGGTGCGTGACTACGCTCAGGTACGCGCCGAGGGCGTCATCGACCATGCCGTTGCCCGGCGAGCGCTGGAAGTGTTCCGGGTCGACGAGCGTGGCCTCGACAAGGTGGACGCCGCGATCCTCGATGCGCTCGTGCGGCGCTTTCGCGGGGGCCCGGTTGGGCTCTCCACCCTGGCCGTTGCGGTGGGGGAGGAGACCGACACGCTCGAGGACGTCTACGAGCCCTACCTCATGCAGATCGGCTTCCTCGCCCGCACGCCCCGGGGCCGAGTTGCCACTCCCGACGCCTTCGCCCACCTGGGGGTGGAGCCTCCCGAGGGGCCCAACCTGCTGTTCAACGACGCCCGCCAGGGTGGCTGAAGGGAGACGGTCGCATGCCAACCACCCAAATAAGGTGGCTGAAGGCAGACAGTCGCACCTCGGCCACCTCCGGGCCCGGGGGGCGAGGTTCCATCGTGATTATGTCGCAGCGGCGGTAGACTCAGGCAGCTAGCCGCGTCCGCGGCTTTCGTCGCGTCACCCACATTTCCAAGTTTTTCTAAGTCAAATCTTCTAAGAAAAGGACGGATTCAACATGGAAGGCGCATCGAGCCTCATCTTCCTGATCCTGATGGGAGCAGTTTTCTACTTCATGCTGGTTCGGCCACAGCGCAGGCGGGTGCAGCAGCACCGCGCGCTCGTGGACAGCCTCTCGATCGGCGACGAGGTCGTGACGATCGGAGGGCTCTTCGGCACGATCACGCGCCTGAACGAGGACGATGTCGAGCTCCGGGTGGACTCCACCACGACCCTGCGCTTCCTCAAGACGTCGATCGCGCGGGTCGTCGTCGTGGACGACCAAGAGGATGAAGCGCGCGAGCCGCAGGCGTCGCTCAGGGGCGAGGAGGAGTCGCAGTCATGACCCAGGCCGCCGATGCGGCCAGATCAGGGCGTGTCGAAGAACTGGGCCGCGACCGCAGGGAGGCGCGGCCGGTAGGTCCGGCCCCCGAGCCCGGGGGCCGGGAAAGCTCGGTCTCCCTCGCCGACGTTCAGGCACACGAGGGCGTCCAGACCTTCATCGCCCTGGCCGACCGCCACCTCGGACAGATCGGCTACACCGAGCACGGTTTCCGGCACGCCGGCCTGGTCTCCAAGATCTCCTACAACGTCCTGCACCGCCTCGGATTCGAGGAGCGAGAGAAGGAGCTGGCCGCCATTTCGGGCTACCTCCACGATATGGGCAACTTCGTGTCGCGCTCCTTCCACTCCCAAACCGGCGCGACGATCACCTACGACCTGCTGCGCGAGCTCGGTATGAGCTACAAGGAGGTGGGGCTCATCCTGGCCGCCATCGGCAATCACGAGGAGGAGTTCGGCCACCCCGTCAACGCCATCGGAGCGGCACTGATCGTGGCCGACAAGTCCGACGTCCACCGCAGCCGGGTGCGCGCCAAGGACCCGTCCCTGTTCGACATCCACGACAGGGTCAACTACGCCGTCGAGCGGTCCTTCTTGCGAGTCGATGCCCCGCACCGGACGTTGACATTGGAGCTAACTATCGATACCGAGCTTGCCGATGTCATGGACTACTTCGAGATATTTCTGTCCCGCATGGTGATGTGCCGCCGGGCGGCGGAGTATCTCGAGTGCCGCTTCAAGATCGATATCAACGGCGAGCGGGTCCTGTCTACGGAGAGCTGAAATGCGCACCAAGAAATATCGCATCCACTTGATCGCGGCGCTGGTAGTGGCGTTCGGCGGTTTCGGCGCGATTCTCGCCACCCGCACCGCCCCGCGCCTCGGCCTGGACCTCGAAGGCGGGATCAGCGTGACCTTGACCGCGACCGGAGAGGTCAACTCGCAGGTGCTTCAGAAAACCGTCGAGATCATCCGCGAGCGCATCGACTCTCTCGGCGTCGCCGAGCCCGAAGTGACGGTGGCGGGAACCGAAAACATCCTCATCCAGCTCCCCGGCGTCAAGGACGACGAGAGGGCGCTCGAAGTGATCGGTACCACCGCCCAACTGACCTTCCGACAGGTGCTCGAGCAGGTCCCGGCTACCGGGCCCGACAAGCAACGTCCGGAGGTCACCAAGCAGACGGGCACCGAGGTCAACGGCCAGGAGGTCGTCTATCCGGACGCCGAGGGCGGCTCGAACGCACCCCTCTACCGGCTTGCGCCCGCCACTCTCACGGGGGACGTCATCACCAAGGCGCAGGCGGTGATCGACCCCACCTCGGGTCAGTGGTCGGTCTCCCTGGACATGGACTCGGAGGGCGCAGACCGCTGGGCGAGCTTCACCAGCCGTCTTGCATGTCTCAGGGACGAGGGCGAACAGGTCAAGAGCCAGGTCGCCATCGTGCTCGACGGCAAGGTCGAGAGCGCCGCCGGGATGCAGGACCCGGCCTCCTCGGGCGGCTCCGGTGGAGTCGTGTGCGGCGACGGCATCAGCGGGGGTGAGACGCAGATCGACTCCTCCGGGGAGCAGGACGCGAAGGATCTCGCCCTCGTGCTCAAGACCGGCGCGCTGCCGATCACTCTCGAGCAGTCGGAGGTGGTCAAGGTGTCCCCGACCCTGGGCCGGGACTCCCTGGACGCCGGGCTTAAGGCCGGGATCCTGGGCCTGGCGCTGGTGGTGGTCTACATGGTTCTCTACTACCGGGGCTTGGGGGTCGTTGTGTGGCTGGGACTCCTCCTGTTCGCGGCCACCATCTATTCGGTCATGGCACTTCTGGGCGAGTACGCCGGACTCTCGTTGAGCCTCGCCGGGGTGGCCGGCATCATCGTGTCTATCGGAGTCACAGCCGACTCCTACATCGTCGCTTTCGAGCGGCTCCAGGACGAGATCCACACCGGCAAGTCGATGAGAGCCGCGGTTGACCGGGGCATGAAGCGAGCCTTTCGCACCATCCTGGTGGCCGATGCGGTCACCGCCTCGGCCGCTGTGATCCTGTTCCTATTGGCCGTGGGTTCGGTGAGAGGCTTCGCCCTGACGCTGGGACTGGCAACCGTCTTGGATGTGCTCATCGCCTACTTCTTCACCCGCCCGGCGGTTCATGTGCTGGCCGCTTCGAGTCTCAGCCGCCACCGTTTGCTCGGCCTGAGAGGCGCGATCGGGACGACGACATGAGCGGAGCCTGGGGTCGCCTCTACCGAGGCGAGACCGACTTCGATTTCCTCGGAAAGCGGCGGTTATGGGCCGCGATCTCGGGAACTCTGCTCGGGATCAGCCTGCTGTCACTGATCTTCAATGGGCTCGACTACGGGATCGAGTTCCGAGGAGGCGTGCAGATCCAGGCCTCGGTGCCCGTTGCAGGCCCCCTCGGGGACGCGTCGTCGACAGAGATCACCCAGGCCCTGCGGGAAGCTCTGGCCCCGCTGGGTGCGACCGACGCCCAGGTACAGGTGACCGAAGAGGTCCCGCGCACGGTGATCGTGCAGACCGAGGAGGTTTCGGATCCGCGGGCTCAGGACAGGGTGGTGGCGGCGGTGGCCGAAACCACCGGCGCGGACTTGGCCGCCACCGATAGCCAGCGCATCGGCAGCCGCTGGGGGGCCGAGATAACCACCAAGGCGGTGCGCGCCCTGATCGTGTTCCTGGTGGTGGTGTCCGCTTTCATCTCCTGGCGCTTCGAGTGGAAGATGGCCTTGGGGGCCATGGTGGCCATGGTGCACGACCTCGTGATTACCGCCGGTGTCTACTCGCTGGTGGGGTTCGAGGTGACGCCGTCTACGGTCATCGCCATTCTGACGATCCTGGGTTACTCGCTCTATGACAACGTCGTCGTGTTCGACAAGGTGGAGGAAAACACCGCCCTCTATGCAGTCACGGGCAAGATGACCTACCAGGCGTCCGCCAACCTCGCCATGAACCAGGTGTTCATGCGCTCGCTCAATACATCGCTGGCGACGCTGCTTCCGGTGGCAGCTCTTCTGTTCGTCGGAGCGGGCTTGCTGGGCGCCGGCACGCTCAAGGACCTCGCTCTGGCTCTGTTCGTCGGCCTCCTAACCGGGGCTTACTCGTCGATCTTCGTAGCCACCCCGATTCTGTCGCTCCTGAAAGAGCGGGAGCCGCGCTACAGGAGCGTGCGGGACAAGAAGATGCGGGAGCAGACGCGGGCGCCCCTTGTTCCCGTGCCGGTAGCGGCAGGCTCCGCGCACGCGAGTGATGAGGCGTCCGCAACTCCGCCGCCGCGAGCCCAGGCAGCTGCGCCGCGTCCCCAGCCGCGACCTGCGCAGGCCAACGCGCGGCCCCGAGCCGGAGTCAAGAAAGCAAAGCGTCGTAAGAAGCGCTGACCACTTCGACCAGTTGAGCTAGGAGAGGGCATGGAACCTCAAGCGAATCATGAGTGGCTCAAAGACCACATCAGGGATATCCCGGACTTTCCCAAGGAGGGCGTGGTCTTCAAGGACATAACGCCTCTGCTCGCGGACAAGAAGGCATTTACCTACACGATCGACGCCATCGCGCATCACTATGATCGCGACGAGATCGATAAGGTGTTGGGGATCGAGGCGCGCGGCTTCATCGTCGCCGCCCCGCTTGCCTACCGCTTCACCGCGGGCCTCATTCCCGTCAGGAAAAAGGGAAAGCTTCCGTGGAAGGTGGAGACCGAGAAGTACGATCTCGAGTACGGCTTCGACCACCTCGAGCTCCACAAGGACGCCATCGAGCCCGGCGAGCGCATACTGATAGTCGATGACGTACTCGCAACCGGTGGTACGGCCCAGGCCACCGCCGGGCTCACCGAGCGCTGCGGCGGGAAGGTGGCGGGCATAGCCACGATCATGGAGCTGTCTTTTCTCCACGGCCGCGACAAGCTCGGCTCCTACGAGTACTTCAGCCTCCTGCGCTACTGAGCCCAGCCCCCCGCCGCCGAGTGGTGGTGAGATGATCATATGGAGCACCTGACCACCACTCGGCGACAAGGGCTTCGATCTCGTCACTCGCGCCCGACCCCTACAATGGGATATGGACTCGATTCAGGAGCGGGCTGAGAAGCAGCCGGCTACCGAGCAAACCTCGGCGCGAGGCGTCAAGGCCGTCCTGCGCCGGGTCCGCCCCGCCCGCCAGGCGGGCGATCCGGGCTTCGAGCTGCTCCTCAAGGAGTTCCGGCAGAACCGCCCCAAGAGCTCCACCAAGCTTATCGAACGCGCCTTTGAGATCGCCGAGTCTGCGCACGCAGGCCAGGTCCGCAAGTCGGGCGATCCCTTTATCTCCCACCCTCTGAGCGTCGCGACGATCTGCGCCGAGCTCGGGCTCGACGAGACGACGATTGCGGCCGCGCTGCTGCACGACTCGGTCGAAGATACGGAGCTGAGCCTGGTCGACATCGAACGGGAGCTGGGCTACGCAGTGGCGTTGTTGATCGACGGGGTCACCAAGCTTGAACGCATCCGCTTCCGCACGGCCGAACAGGCGCGCGCCGAGAACCTTCGCAAGATGATGGTGGCGACCGCTCGCGATGTGCGGGTGCTGCTCATGAAGATCGCCGATCGCCTGCACAACATGCGCACGATCGATCCCTTACGGAGCGAACGACGCGAGCTCATCGCCCGCGAGACGCTTGAGATATATGCGCCGCTGGCGCACAGACTGGGCATGTACGCGATCAAGTGGGAGCTCGAAGATCTCAGCTTCAAGCAGATGCACCCAAAACGCTACGAGGAGATCTCTGCCCTGGTGCAGCAGCGGCAGCCCGAGCGGGAACGAGTTCTAGATCAGGTGAGTGACGAGATCCTTGCAAAGCTCAGGGACGTAAAGATCCGGGCCGAGGTCTCGGGCCGTCCGAAGCACCTCTACTCGATCTACGAGAAGCTGGTGCTTCGGGGCAAGCAGTTCGACGACATCTTCGACCTCCTCGGTATCCGGGTCGTCGTCGATACCGTCAGGGACTGCTACGCGGCACTGGGCTCGATCCACACGCTCTATACGCCGGTGTCCAGCCGTTTCAAGGACTACATCGCGATGCCAAAGTTCAACATGTATCAGTCTCTGCACACGACTCTGATGGGGCCGGGAGGCAGGCCCATGGAGATTCAGATCAGAACTCAGGAGATGCATCGCGCCGCCGAGTTCGGGATCGCCGCACACTGGCTCTACAAGGACCAGCAGAGAGGCAAGTCTCCCGAAGCAGAGATGGCGTGGCTGCAGCGGGTCATGGACTGGCAGAAGGAGTCGATCGACCCCGGAGACTTCATGGAATCGCTCAAGATCGACCTCTATGCGGATGAGGCGTTCGTGTTCACGCCCAAGGGTGATGTCATCGCCCTACCGCGAGGGGCCGGCCCACTCGACTTCGCGTATGCCATCCACACCGAGGTGGGCCACAGAACGGTGGGGGCCAGGGTCAACGGCAGGCTCGTCTCTCTCAGTCACGAGTTGGCATCGGGAGACTCGGTGGAAATCATCACGTCGAAAGGACAAGCGTCGCCGTCGCGCGATTGGCTCAAGCTCGTCAAGACACCGCGTGCTCGTAACAAAGTCCGGCAATGGTTCGCGCGTGAGCGTCGTGAGGACGCTCTCGCGCAAGGTAAGGATTTGTTGCTGGCCGCGATCAAGAAGCATGGCCTGCCGGCGGACAAGGTGTCCAAGAGTGATGTTCCCGCGAAGGTGGCCGAGGAGCTCAAGTTCCCGGACCTCGACACGATGTATGTGGCTATCGGAGAGAGCCACCTTTCTCCCCAATCGGTCACAACCCGGATTATCCGCATCTTCGATCCGCAGAGCGCTCAAGAAGAAGACGCCACCGTTCAGCCACGCCGGCGCAGAAAACGACCGCGCGGGCGGGGAATCATCGTCGAAGGGCACGACGATCTCTTAGTGCGCCTCGCGCTCTGCTGCACGCCCGTCCCCGGCGATGCCGTCATCGGCTTCCTGACGCGCGGGCGAGGCGTTTCTGTGCATCGGGAGGACTGCCCCAATGCAAAGTCCTTGCGGGCCCAGGACGACGAACGCATCGCCTCGGTGTGGTGGGACGAGCGTCAGAGGTCCACTTTCGTGGCAGCCATTCGGATCGAGGCGCTCGATCGCACCAAGCTGTTGCGCGACGTGACGACCGCCATTTCCGATCAGGGCATATTCATCGTTTCCTCCAGCACTCGCACCGGGCGCGACGGGATCGCCAGCCTTTCATTCACGTTCGAGCTAGTGGACCCGAGCCATCTCGATCACGTCCTCCAGGCGATCCGGAGGATCGATTCGGTGTTCGACGCCTACCGGGTCGGTTCTGCGGCCAAGAATTAGCTTCATGACCAATGCGGCGAGGGTCCTGCTCGGCATGTGCGCGCTCCTGCTGATGCTCCCAGGGTGCGAACGCGAGACCTTTTCCCTGCCGCCGGCCCAAGGCGTCGCCTCGGAGTTGGTTGAGTCCTGGGACGGTCGCGATTTCAAGTCGATGAGCGCTCTGCTCGACGACAGGTCGCGGTCTCGTTGGACGGCCTCGCGTCTCGAGCGCGTGATGCGGCGCGCCCTGCGTTCCGGCTGGATCAAGCGCTACGACGTCGAGCTCGCCGAAACGGTCGACGAGCCCGGAATCTCTTCGGAGGAAGAGTTGCGCCGCGCCTCCGAGGTGACGGCGGAGGCGCCCTATGTGATCACCTATCAGTCGCGTGCCGCCGCCAAACCGGTAGTTTTCCCGGGTCTGCTGGACCTCGTGTACGACAAGAGAGCCGAGGAGTGGAGGGCTCGTTGGGCGAAGTCGGCACTGTGGCCTCAGACGCCGCGTGCGTCGGGATTCGCAGTCGATGTGCGCTGGCCCGAGAGGGCCGCGATCAAAGACCGCTCCGGCCGCCTTTTGGCACGTGGGGGAGGCTTGGACCGCAGCTACCCACAGGGGGCGGTAGCCGGGAGCACCCTCGGGCACATCGGCAAGCTCTCGGATCGAGACCTGGACGGCCTGCCTCACTACCATCGCACAGGCGACCTCGTCGGCGCCTCGGGCCTCGAGGCCGCCTACGAGTCGAGACTTGCCGGGACCCCAACCACGCGGTTGTCCCTGAGTGATGCGAAGGACCGCGTGCTCCAGACTCTGGGCCGGAAGAAAGGACGGCCGGGTCGCTCGGTCAAGACAACTCTGGATGTAGACGTGCAACGCGCGGCCGAGAGTGCCTACGGCGGCACCGTGGGAGGTGCGGTGGTGGTCGAGCCCGACAGCGGCAACCTGCTGGCGGTGGTGTCTTCATCCTCCTTCGATCCCAACAACTACGTGGGCGCCACCGAGGTGGATCCCTTCAATCGCGCCCTCTCGGGCCTCTATCCGCCGGGGTCCTCTATGAAGGTGGTTACCGCGTCGGCGGCCCTGGAGGCTGGAACCGTCTCGCCCCAGACGACGATCACGGGCCCCAAGGATTACAAGGGAGTCGTCAACTTCGAGTCGGGCGAGTTCGGCTCGATCCCGTTTTCGGATGCCGTCCGCTTCAGCGTCAACACTGCCTTCGCACAGGTTGCGGAGGATCTCGGGGCCGCAAAGCTCACCCGGTATGCGGACTCGTTCGGGTTCAACCTCAAACCGCGCTTGGGTGTCTCGGCGGCTCGCTCATCTTTTCCCCGGCCCGAAGAGCTCTGGGACCTGATGTGGGGGTCGATAGGCCAGGCCCAGGTGCTGGCCACGCCCCTACAGATGTCTACGGTCGCAGCCACGATCGCAAACAACGGCAAGAGGATGGCGCCGCGTGTTTCCTTCTTGTTGCCCAAGGAGGGTGAGCGGGTCGTATCTCGGCGCACCGCGGCACAGATGAACGAGATGATGCAGGGGGTTGTGATTTCGGGCACCGGAGTGAGGGCTCAGGTCCCGGGAGTGGCAGTGGCCGGCAAGACGGGGACTGCCGAGGTGGACGTGGCGGGTGTGCGCCAGAACCACGCCTGGTTCGTCGCCTTCGCCCCTGCCTCCGACCCCCAGGTGGCGATCGGGTTGGTGTCCGAATACGGAGGAGTGGGCGGTCAGGTCGCCGCCCCCCTGGCGGGCCGCATGCTCGAGGCCGTGCTTCCGCTCGTCCCATGAGGGCCGTGGTCCAGCGCTCGGGGGAGGCCCGGGTGGAGGTCTCGGGCAAGGTCGTCGGGACCATCTCCTCCGGCGCGGTGGTGCTGCTCGGCATTACCGCTACCGACGGGGACAAGGAGGCACGCTGGCTCGCAGACAAGGTGAGCAACCTTCGCATCTTCAACGACGAAGAAGGAAAGATGAATCGCTCCCTGCTAGACGTCTCCGGCGAGGTGCTGCTGGTGTCGCAGTTCACGCTCTACGGCGACGCCCGCCGCGGCCGCCGCCCGTCGTTCATCACCGCCGCCCAGGGCCCCGAGGCGCGGGCGGTCTACGAGCGCGCGATCGAGGCCTTCAGGGCTCTAGGGGTGAGGACCGAGACCGGCGAGTTCGGGGCGGAGATGGACTTGTCCCTGACCAACAGGGGGCCGACCACGATCCTGCTGGACAGCGCCAAGTCTTTCTGATCCATCCCGGGCAGTCGTGTTCCTGTGGGTCAGCGAGGACGCCGGCGGAGCAGTCCCGCTTCGTACCGCGGACAGGTTCGAAAGGAAATCCCGCTCACAGGGCACGGGATCGCCCAGCTTGGGGGCTTGGTCTAGGAAGCCGCTTCGGCCTGCTGGAGGTACCCGTCGGTCTCCTTGATCAGCGGCAGCGCGCCCAATCTGGAAAAGATTGCACGCGCCTTCTGCAGTGGCTCGGTTGCGGCCGCGCGGTCCCTTCGGGCAATCAAGCAGCGGCCCTGTCCGAGGTGGCCCTGTGCCTCTTCGAGAACCCAGCCGTAGCCGTGCCAGCATTGGACTGCTGCGCGATGGAGCTCGTGCGCTTCGCTAGGGTCGCCTCTTGCCTCTGCAACGATCGCCCGGCCGGTCAGCACGCAGTGGCGATCTCGCGCGGCCGTCACCTCGAGGCCGGAGACGAGAGTCTCAGCCTTGGCCGTGTCGTCTGCTACGAGCGCGCGTACGACCAGGGGAAGAAAACGAGCCCGCCAGGGATCGCTGTGCGTCGTGGCGGCCTCCCATTCCGCGATCAGAGACTTCGCGAGCGCGTTCTCTCCGCGTGCTTGGCCGATGCCGGCGGCGATCACGAGGGCGGGAACGAGGACTTGGAGGTCGCCGATGCCGCGGGCCAGGGGCAGGAAGCGCTCCCTCAGTGAGTGAGCCTCGTTGAGTTGTCCCCGGTAGAGGCGTACGTGCGCGCAGGAAAGAAGGGCGACGGTTTCCGCCTGAGAGGAACCGGCCTCAGCCCAGGCGATCACCTCGGAGGAGTCCTCTAGAAGTGCGTCCCACTCCCCGATGTCGAACAACACTCGCAGACGTTCTGCTCGAGTGAAGAAATTCTGCCCGACCAAGCCCCGGCGTTCACTGAACTCAAGGATCTCTTCATAGGCTCGCGCCGCTTGTCGCGAGCCCTCCATGTACCACAGCCAGTCCGCCAGCGCGCTATAAGCAACATCGGTCGCCTCTCCGATACCAAGCTCGAGCCCTGCTCGCACCGCCTCGCGGAGATCACCGAGGCCGGCGAGATCACCGAGCCCACAGCGTGCGTCGCCACGGGTCGCGCGTGCTTCTACCGCCCACTCATGGATGCCGAGGGCGCTCGCGAGAGCTAGGGCTTTGTCCGCCTGGGCCAGGCCTTGTTTCAAATGGCCAGCGAAAGTCGAGTACTCCGCCGCGTACGTGTAGGCGGAGGCGAGAGCCCGGCCGGGCGGTAAGCCTTCCAGTCGGGCGATGGCCTCGGACACGAGCGAAGCACCGCGCACGGTGTCGCCCCTATACCAGCGCACGACCGAAAGGCGGACCATGGCCTCAGCGCCGGTCCCGACGTCGGCGCGTGCGTCGGCCTCCACGATCGCCTCCTCGAGGTAGCGCTCCGCGTCCTCGAGCTTCCCCCGCAACTGACAGGAGCGCCCCGCTCCGATCAGCACCGACGCGCGCTGGGGATGGCCTTCGGGCAACAGCTGGAGCGCGCGTTGAAAATGGCGCTCTGCGCGCGATGTATCTAGGTCCTGCGCGCGTTCGCCGGCCGCAACGAGGTGGCGGGTGAGCGCCTCGGCGAGCTTCTCTGCTCTGCTTTCGTTGCCCGATGCTCGCAGCAGCTTGTCCGCCTCGTCGAGATGGTGCACGAGGACCTCGGCGACGTCCGCAGCTCGCTCGCCGGCCGTGGCTTCGATCCAGCCGGCGACCGCGCAGTGTTTCTCGGCCCGGGTCGCTCGGGGAATCTGCGCATAGGCGACATCGCGTATGAGCGCGTGCCAGAACGAGTACTCGTGTTGGCCTTCGACCGATGAGTCTCTCGCGGGGCGGATGAGTTCCTTTCGGACCAGGTCCTGTAGGGAGTGGAACACTGCCTCCTCGTCGCCGCCCCCCAGCGCCGCCACCGCGCCCGACCAGAACACCTTGCCGATCACCGCGGCGTTGTGCAGCAATGCCTTGCGCTTCGATGGCAGCGTGTCGAGCCGAGCGGCGATCAGCGCCTGCACGCTCTCGGGCATTGGAGTATCAACGGACGTGTCCAGCGCCACGACCCGGCCCCGCCGTTGCACCAAACCGCGGTCGGAGAGCATACGGACGTACTCCTCGGCGTACAAGGGATTCCCACCGGCCCGCTCCAGCAGCGCCGAGTGCACCTCGGCCGGCAGCACCGTTTGCGAAAGCAGCTCGGAGAGGAGCTGTGCCGTCTCCGCATCGGTAAGGGGAGACAAGGCAATGCTGGTGTAGTTGCGCAGGCCGGCTCCCCAGCCCGGGCGTTTCTCGTAGAGCTCCGGCCGTGCGGTGCAGACGACGAAAATTGGGACTCCCGTCGACCACGCCATGAGGGCATCCATGAAGTCGAGCAGGGCCGAGTCCGCCCAGTGGAGGTCCTCGATCACCACGACGAAGGGATTTCTCGTCGCCACCGCCTCCAAGAACCGTCTCCACGCCGTGAACGCCTCGTTCCTCTCGGCCGTGCCGCCCTCCTGCAATTGCGCGCCCACCAGAGGAGCCAGGCGTGCCACGAACCACTCATGTTCGGTCTCGTGTTTAACGAAGACGCGTACCGCCGCCTGCAGTTTCTGCAAAGCCTGCCGGCGACTATCGGATTCGAGGATGCCGGCCTGAGCTTTTATGACCTCGCCCAGCGCCCAGAAGGTGATGCCCTCCCCATAGGGCAGGCAGCGGCCCTGCGCCCAGTAGACGAGTTCGTCCTGATCGTCGACGAAGGAGAAGAACTCGGACAGAAGGCGGCTCTTGCCCACCCCGGGCTCCCCGCTGATCGTCACCAGCTGCAGTGACCTCTCCCTCAGGGTTCGTCCGAACGCGTGCCTCACGGAGCCGAGGTCGAACTCTCGTCCGACAAAGGGCGTTCTCCTGGGGAGCTCGACGTCGATCCCGAAACGTCCCCGAGCCGAAAGGGGCCTCCAAATCGGAATGGGATCCGGCTTGCCCTTGACTGCAACTGCTTCGAGATCTTGGTAGTCGAAGATGTCCTTGGTCGAGCGGTAGGTGATCTCGCCGACCACCACGCCGCCGACCGGCGCCACATTCTGCAGACGCGAGGCCGTGTTGACGACATCGCCTGTAACCAGGCCTTCGCCGGCCTGAGGGCGGGCTGCGAGCTTTACCAGTCCCTCACCGGTGTTGACCGCGGCTCGGATCGAGAGGTCGAGGGTGGGATTTGCCTCGTTCAACTCCTCGATCCCTTCGACGATTCGCAGCGCGGCGCGAACGGCGCGTTCGGCGTCGTCCTCATGGGCTACTGGAGCTCCGAACACGGCCATGACGGCATCTCCGATGAACTTCTCCACGACACCCCCGTAGGCTTCGATCTCCCGTTTGACCCGCTGGTGATAGGGGGCGAGGGTCGCCCTCACGTCCTCCGGGTCGGCGTCGTGGGAGCGGGCGGTGAAGTCGACGAGATCCACGAACAGGATCGAGACGACCTTGCGCTCTTCGGCCTGGGTCGGCGGCGAGGTCTTGAGAGGAGTAGCGCACTCCTGGCAGAACTTCGCCTTGTCCGGGTTGTCCTCGCCGCAGTTGGGGCAAATCGCCACAGCTAAAGCCTGCCTTCCCCAAATCAGTTCCCCGATTGTGGCATAAGCGCCGGTGCAGGAATCCTCCGAGCCGTGAACCGGGTCTCGCGCCCGACCTTGCTGAGACGCACAATGGAATGATTGACCGCTCGCAATTTCTGGAGGGAGAAGAGATGAGAACAAGGACTCTGATCGGGGGAGCGGCTCTCGCTCTTGCGCTGGTTGCCTGTGGTGGAGGCGACGAGAGCGGCGGGACCGGTAGTGGAGGCGGCGGCGGGGGTGATGTGGCGCTCAGCGCCCAGGACAACTCCTTCTCTCCGGCCGAGCTGTCGGTCCCTTCCGGCGAGGTCACCGTCGAGTTCACCAACGACGGAAGCAACCCGCACACGTTCACCTCGGAGGAGGGGGGCTTCGACTCCGGCAACGTCGCCTCGGGGGAGTCCAAGTCGGTCACATTCGAGGCCCCCGACGGCGCCACCGCATTCGCGTGCAGCATTCACGGCTCCTCGGGCATGACCGGAGAGATCGTCCCCGAGTAGATCCGAGCCGCGCTCGGATCGAGGCTTGGTACACAAACGGGCCCACCGTCGGTTTCCCCTCCTGCGGTGTCAATTGCACACGGTGTGCATCTACACACGAAAAAACGTGTGCAGCCGTCCACGGTGTGCTTTTGCCACCTCCCTTCTGGAGCCTGTCTCCAGACCTAACTCGGGCCCGGCGGTCTCAGGGCCAGGTGCAGCGCCTCCAGCTGCTCGGCGTCTACCGGCGCCGGAGCCCCCGTGAGGGGGTCGGCGGCGCTCTGCGTCTTGGGGAAGGCGATGACCTCGCGGATGTTGTCCTCGCCCGCCGCCAGTGCCACGATCCTGTCGATGCCGGGAGCGATCCCGCCGTGTGGCGGCGGCCCGAAGGCGAACGCGTCGAGCAGAAAGCCGAAGCGGGCTTGGGCCTCCTCCTGCGAGATCCCCAGGGCGGCGAGCACCCGCTCCTGCAACATCCGCTCGTGGATCCTGATGCTCCCCGAGGCGAGCTCCCAGCCGTTGAGCGTTATGTCGTAGGCCTTCGATATGACCTTCTCCGGAGCGCTTTCCAGATTGTCCACGGTGTCATCGGTGATGCCGGTGAAGGGGTGGTGGATAGCGTTCCAGGCCCCCGTTGCCTCGTCGCGCTCGAACCAAGGAAAGTCGACGATCCACGCGAACTTCCACGCCTCCGGGTCGGTGCGGGCCCGCTCGGGCACGAGGCCAAGCTCTTTGCCCAGACGGTTGCGCATCGAGCCCAGCACCCGGTTCACCACCTCGGAGCGCGCATCGGCCACGATGAGGATCAGGTCCCCCGCCTGCGCTCCTGCGGCCGCGGGAAGCGAGCGCCGCTCGTGGTCGGAGAGAAACTTCTCGATCGGCGAGCGCAGCCCCTCGTCCGTGACGGCGATCCACACAAGTCCTCCCGCCCCCAGAGCCTTCGCGGCCTCGACCAGCGCATCGATCTGCTTGCGCGGCATTCCCCCCTGCGCCTGAAGGGCGATGGACTTGACCGCACCGCCCCCCTCCATGCTCGCCCTGAAGACCCTGAACTCGGTCTCCTGAAGCACCCCCGACAGGTCCGTGAGCTCCATGCCGAAGCGCAGGTCGGGCTTGTCGGTACCGAAGCGGGCCATCGACTCGGCAAAGGTGAGCCGGGCGAAGTCGTCGAGCTCGGCCCCCAGCACCTCGCGCCACACCTGTTTGAACATCGCCTCGGTCACGGCCAGCACGTCGTCACGATCGACGAAGCTCATCTCGACGTCGAGCTGCGTGAAGTCGGGCTGGCGATCGGCCCTCAAGTCCTCGTCTCTGAAGCAGCGCACGATCTGGTAGTAGCGGTCGAGGCCCGCCACCATCAGCAGCTGCTTGAAGAGCTGGGGGGACTGTGGCAACGCGTAGAAGGAGCCGGGGTGAAGGCGAGCAGGCACCAGATAGTCGCGCGCCCCCTCAGGCGTCGCACGGGTCAGCATCGGAGTTTCCACCTCGGTGAAGCCATGGGCGTCGTAGAAGCGCCGGATCGAGGACACGATCGCATGACGCAGGTGGAGGTTCGACTGCATTCGGGCGCGCCTCAAATCGAGGTAGCGATATCTCAGGCGCAGCATCTCCTCGGCGTCGTGATGCTCGTCTACCTGAAACGGCGGGGTGGCGCTCACCGAAAGCACCTCGAGCGCGCTCGCCGCGACCTCGACCTCACCGGTAGCCAGCGCTTCGTTCTCGGTTCCACTCTTGCGCCGCCTCACTTCGCCCTCGACGCGTACGCAGAACTCCGAGCGCAAGCCCTCCGCGGCCCCCTGGAGAGGGGGGGCCTCCGAGAAGTTGAAGACGACCTGAACGAGCCCGGCGACGTCGCGCAGGTCGATGAAGATCACGCCCCCGTGGTCACGGCGCGCGTGGACCCATCCGCAGAGGGCGACCGAGGCGCCCTCGTCGGCGGCCCGCAGATCTCCGCAACGATGCGACCTCATCATGGCGCCAGTCTCTTTTCGAGCTGGTGCCAGGGCACCTGCTCCTGCTCCTGGGTGCGGAGGTTCTTGAGGCCGGCGCGGCGCTCCCGTAGCTCTTCGTCGCCGAGGATCACGGCCCAGGTGGCGCCCGAGCGGACTGCGTCCTTCATCTGGCCCTTGAGGCCCC
Organism: Actinomycetota bacterium; assembly: GCA_030859735.1. Lineage (GTDB taxonomy): Bacteria > Actinomycetota > CADDZG01 > CADDZG01 > WHSQ01 > JACDAL01. The sequence continues at coordinate 17,567 of JALZJN010000219.1, read as the reverse complement.
GCCTCGAGTGGTCGAGGTCGCAGCCGATGCCGGCCGCTCGCAGCGAGGAGGCCAGCATCAGCGCCTCGCGGCGGGCCTCGTCTGAGAGCGCCACGATGTACACGCCCACCGCCGAGGCCGCGGGTGGGCCCGTGCGGGCCAGCAGCAGCCGGTCGATGCCGCAGGCGAATCCGATGCCCCCCAGCTCGGGGCCTCCCAGCGCTTGACTGAGACCGTCGTAGCGACCGCCTCCGCACAGTGCGCTCTGGGAGCCCAGGTTCGAGGCCACCCATTCGAACGCGGTGCGGGTGTAGTAGTCGAGGCCCCTGACCAGCCGAGGGTCGAGCTCGAAGTCGATCTCGAGGTCGGTGAGAGCGTCCTGAACGCGCCTGAAATGCTCGCTGCAGGCATCGCAGAGGTGGTCGGTGATGAGGGGGGCGTCCTCCAGGGCGGCGATGGTGGCGGGCTCTTTGGAGTCGAAGGCCCGCAGCGGGTTGGTCTCGGCCCGGCTTTGATCCTCTTGGGCGAGCTCGGAGGAACGATCTCGTAGGAACGACCGCAGCTCGTCGAGGTAGTCCTCGCGGCAGGTCTCGGACGGGTGTCCGATCGAGTTCAACAGCAGGCGCGGCTCGGTCTCGGCGGCGAGCAGAAAGCGATGGCCGAGCTCGATGACCTCGGCGTCGAGCGAGGGCTCGAGGCTACCGATGGCCTCGATCCCGATCTGGAAGAAGGCTCGGTAGCGGCCCTTCTGGGGCCGTTCCTGACGGAACATCGAGCTCGAGTAGCACAGCTTGACCGGCAGGGGGCCGCGCTGGAGCCCGTGCTCGAGCACGGCCCGCATGACCGCTGCGGTGCCTTCGGGCCTGAGCGTGAGCGAGCGGTCGCCATGGTCTGTGAACGTGTACATCTGCTTGTGGACGACCTCCGAGCCCTCACCCACCCCGCGCGCGAAGACCTCTGTGTGCTCGAATGCGGGCGTCTCCACCGGGGCATAGCCGGCGCGCTCGAAGGAGTCGAGGGCGAGCCGGGAAAGCGCCTGCCAGGCCCACGACTCCGGGGGGAGGAGGTCGCGCGTCCCCCTCGGCGCGCGAAAACTTATCTGGCTATCAGGCACCACGGCATCCTAAGGCGAGAGGCATCTCTCCGGTCTTGTGGTTGGATACAGGCAAACGTTGGACTGTTGGGGGAGGCACATGCTCGAGCCACGCACCGAGCCGCGGGATCAACTCGAAGCGCTGGCCCGCCGAATTCGACGTGACATCGTCACTTCGACCACCACGGCGGGTTCGGGACACCCCTCGACGTCGCTGTCGATGGTCGAGGTCCTGACCGTCCTCTACTTCGGCGGGGTGCTGCGATACGACCCCTCCGAGCCTCATCACTCCGAACGGGACCGTTTCATTCTCTCCAAGGGCCACGGCGCACCGGGGTTGTACGCAGTGCTCGCCGAGGCCGGCTACTTTCCCGCCGAAGATCTGCCCACTCTCAGACGGCTGGGCTCCGCCCTCGAAGGCCACCCCAACATGTGCAGGCTCCCGGGGGTGGAGGCCTCGACCGGTTCTCTGGGGCAGGGCCTCTCGATCGGCATCGGCCACGCGCTCGCTGCTCGCCTCGACGACCTCTCCTATCGCGTCTACGTGATGGTCGGCGACGGGGAGAGCGAGCAAGGACAGGTGTGGGAGGCGCTGATGTATGCGGGCAACCACGGGCTCGACAACCTCACACTCATCCTCGATCGCAACGGCTATCAGCAGACCGACGCAGTCGACGAGGTGCAGCCTCTCGACCCGTTGCAGGACAAGATCGAGGCCTTTGGCTGGGCCGCGCGCACGATCGACGGCCACTCTCTGGATGAGGTCGAGGCGGCGTTCGAGTGGGCCCAGTCGACCACAGGGTCACCGCAGGCCATCATCGCCAACACCGTCAAGGGCAAGGGCGTGAGCTTGCTCGAGGAGACGCCCGGTAAGTGGCACGGCAAGCCGATTCCCGCCGACGAGGAGAGCAAGGCGTTGGAGGAGATCGGGGCATGAGCCTGGGACTGAGCCACATCGAGCTCGAGGACGGCCAGCCCACTCGCCTCGCGTTCGGTGAGGCGCTCTCCGACGCGGGGGCCGACGAGGCAATCGTCGTCCTCGACGGCGACGTCCACAACTCGACCTACACGGGCCTGTTCAAAGAGCGCTACCCCGAGCGGTTCTTCAACGTGGGCATTGCCGAATCCAACCTGGTCGGCATCGCGGCGGGCTTGGCCGGCAGCGGCAAGGTGCCGGTGGTCTCCAGTTTCTCGATTTTCCTGCTGGCCAACGCCTTCGACCAGATCCGCATGAGCATCGCCTTCCCGAACCAGAACGTGAAACTGGTGGGTACCCACGCGGGCATCTCCATCGGCGAGGACGGACCCTCGCAAATGGGGATCGAGGACGTCGCGCTCGCCTGCGCTCTGCCCGGATTTACAGTGATCGTGCCGGCCGACGGCGCCAGCACCCGCGCCGCGACTGCTGCCATGCTCGCGCGCGAGGGGCCGACCTTTCTGCGTTGCGGCCGCCCCGCGGTTCCGGTGATCTATGAGGACGGCGCCGACTTCCACGTCGGCAAGGCCAACGAGCTCAAAGAGGGCTCCGACATCACGATCATCGCCAACGGCATCATGGTGGCGATGGCGCTGGACGCGGCCGCGGCTCTCGCCTCCGAGGGGGTGGAGGCGCGAGTGGTCGACATGCACACGGTCAAGCCGATCGACACCGAGGCCATCGAGCGGGCTGCACACGAGACCTCAGGCATCGTCGTGGCCGAGGAGCACATCGCCTATGGGGGCCTGGGAGCCACGGTGGCACTGGCGGCGGCCGAGCGAGCGCCGACCAGGATGGCGTTCGTGGACATCGGCGACACCTATGCGACCTCGGGCAAGCCGGACGAGCTGCTGCGTCAGTACGGGCTCACGCCCGAGGCGATCGCCGATCAGGCGCGCCACGTCCTCAAATCCTAAATGGTTTAGATATCCAGGCTCTGCCTGGATTACTCATTTACCATAACCCTGTTACAAGCAAGAATGGGCCAAGTACGAACCCCTGCCCCCTTGAAGAGGATGACGACAATGGCCTTTGCCCACGAAGCTATGCCCCTCCCCGAAGTCAATGCCATCCGGCTCGAGGATGTAGTCGACAGAACTCTGGTTCGCTGGCGCCGCGCGGTCACCCGTCGTTGGGAGGGCAGCGTGGTGGGGACGGCCCACTTCGGGCCCGAGGGCAGGCAGCTGGAACGGGCCCTCGACGAGCTCGTCGCCAACGCAGTCGCGGCGACCGGCCCCCAAGACGGGATCACGCTCACGGGGCGGGCCGCGGGCTCGTGGGTCGAAATAGATGTCACCGAGTGGTCGCCGACCACCCCGGCCGGCCACATCGGTTACGAGGGCGATGAAGTCCCCGAGGTGGTGGCCGCCTGCGCTCCTGGGATGAGGATCGTGGAGGGCATCGTGGCTCAGCAGTCGGGCTCGCTCGAGATCACCACGCGGCCCGGAGTTTCGACGACGTTCCTGATCCGCCTCCCTCACCCCTAAAGGCCACCCCCACCCGCGTTTTGAGCGCCTCTCGATACCGTTTTCGGTACTCTGGCGCCCCTAAAAACTTCCAAGCCGCATGCGGAGCGCCGTTCGGAGCTGCTCTGCCAGCATTGCCCCCCGCACAGTGACGTCGGGCTTCGTGTAGCGAAGCAGTAGCCACTCGCCCAGTTCCAGCCGGTTGGAGCGTGTGCGGTCCCTCTGAAAGGAATCTCGGTCGGAGTGGTACTCGTAGCCGTCGAGCTCGATGGCGATGCGGGCCTCGGGGTAGGCGAAGTCCACCCGCCCGACCCCCTCGATGCGGAATTGTCGCTCAGGCTTGGGGAGTGAGTAGGCCTCGAGCAGCTTGACGAAGTCGTCCTCCAGAGGGCTGTCCGTTGCTCGGTAATCGAGCGGTCGTTCCGAGAGCACCCGACGCAGGTTGGTGGTCCCGTTGCGACCCTGGACTGCGTGCCTTTCGAGCCGCGCATGGAGCGACGGGAGCCATACGAGCCGCCGCCTCAGGGCCTCGTCCACGGCGCCTTCGAGGGCGGGGAGGCTCACCAATCCGGCGAGCTCGTAGAGAGCCCGGTCCAAGACGGTCAGCGGCAGGCCTGCCTTGCGGGTGGTGTCCTCCGGAGGAAGCGACACGGGCCGGTGCAGTTTCAGGTCCTTACGGGGGGAGTGCATCTTGCCCGGGACGCACAGGTCGATCAGTTCGGAGGGAAGCGAGCAGGCGCCCCATAGCCCCACGCTGGTCCGGCCGCAACAGACAGAGCCAGTGCCTGCCCACAGGTGGGCCGCCATGAGGTCCTGCTCCCGGCAGTGCGCCACGCCGACCAAGCCGAAGACGTTGTAGAGAACTTGGTTGGTCCAGCGACCCGACTCGAGTCGTCTCCGGATCGAGCGGGAGTTGTGGCCCGCCATCATCGCTTGAGTTCGGCTGAAGACGCCGTACTGGGCCTCGGCCAGCAGTGCCACACGTTCGTCCCTCTGCATCTTGCAAGCAAACCCATGGAGCTTGAGATCGTCTGTGGCGCGCGCCACACTCGGGCGACTTTTAGGGGCGCCAGAGTACCGAAAACGGTATCGAGAAGCGCTCAAAACGCGGTCTGGGGGTCGGGTTGACGGGGGCCGGGCTCTCCCTCTAGTATCGAACATACGTTCGATACCTCGGAGCGGGCGTGAGGTTCCCGGCCCCCGCTCGCTCCGGGCGGACGTCCATCGAGAGATGACCAGGGGGAGGGATGACCAAGCGCTATGACGAGGACATCGACGTGACGCCCGACCCGGACAACCCCGGGACCCCTCTCTCGTTCGTGTGGCGAGGCCGACGCTACGACATCGACCAGCCACTGCTGTCCTGGCGCGAGGGATCGGAGTGGTGGCTCAGGGGGGCTCACAACGGCGCTCAGAGGCGGGACCGTGAGTTCCACCGGGTGCTGGCCCGGCCGGCGCAGAGCCTCGCCACCGGTGAGATAGATGCCGACGGATTTTTGATCTCCTACGGCGCGGTCTACGACCTCTTCCGGGACCGGATATCGGGTGCTTGGCGCATGGCGCGGGTCTGGGACTGACCGGGATCAGTTAGGCATGAGCGCGTTTACGCATCTGCACTGCCACTCGACCTGGTCACTGCTCGACGGCGCCATCCCCGCGGAGGCATTGCCGCACCTCGCCCGCAGCCGCGGCTTCGAGGCCGTCGCGCTCACCGACCACGACTCCCTGACCGGCGCGGTGCGCTTCTCGAGGGCGTGTCGCGAGGCTTCTATCAAGCCCATCTTCGGAGTCGAGCTGACGCTCGCACAAGGCGAGCACATCACTCTCATCGCCAAAGACGAGACCGGTTACGGGAACCTCTGTGGGCTCATCAGCCGCGCTCATCTGAGCAACGAGCGTGGCGCGCCCCAATCGAGCTTCGACGATGTCGTTGCCTCCAGCGAGGGCCTGTTCGTGCTGTCGGGGTGCAGCAGGGGAGAGGTCGCGAGGCTCGCCGCAAGAGGCGCTCTGCCCCAGGCCGTCGCGGCTGCTCGCCGCTGGCGCAAAGCGGTCGGCGAGGGTTATCGGATCGAGGTCTTCGACCTGCGCGGCTACGGGCATCGCACGCTCCGGGACCGCCTTCTGCGAGTGGCTCGTGACGCTCGGATCCCGGCCGTCGCCACCAACGACGTCCATTACGCCGATCCTTCGGGAGCGGCCACCCACGAGGTGCTGCACGCGATCAAGGACATCGTCCCGTTGTCGCGCACGCACGCCTTGCGGACCACCTCCGAGCTCTATCTGAAGAGCGCGTCGGAGATGACCGCATTGTTCGATGACGTCCCCGAGGTCCTGGCCGGGAGCGCGGCGATCGCCGAGGCCTGCGACTTCGATCTCGACTTCGGCGTTTATCATTTCCCCGAAGTCCGGTTGTCGCCGTCACAGACGCCCACTCAGCTGCTCGCTCGAAGGTGCTACGAGGGCGTGGCCAGGCGCTTCGGCGCAATCACCAAAGAGGTCGAGGACCGCCTCCAGCACGAGCTCCACATGATCTTCAAGCTCGGCTTCGCCGCTTACTTCGTGATGGTTGCGGACATCGTTGCCCACGTCCGCTCGCAGCTCGGCATCCACTGCTCCTGCAGGGGCAGTGCGGCGGGCTCGCTGGTGTGTTACGTGCTAGGCATCTCAGACGTCGACCCGGTGCGCTACGACCTGCTGTTCGAGCGCTTCATCAACGAGCGCAGAGAAGAGCTTCCCGACATCGACATCGACGTCGAGTCCCATCGGCGTGAAGAGGTGCTCGACTACATCCTCAAGACCTACGGAGCGCAGCAAACCGCGGTCTGTTGCATGGTCGACACTTTCCGGGCGCGCATGGCGATCCGGGACGTCGGCAAGGCCCTGGGCCTTCCTTTAGAGGAGATCGATCTCGTCGCCAAGGCCTTTCCCCGCATCGCGGCCCGCGACATTCCCGAGGCGATCGAGCGGCTGCCGGAGCTGGCCGGATCCAATCTCGAGCGCGGTCAGCTGTCTCAGCTCTTCGAGCTGTGCCTGGAGATCGACGGCTTCCCCCGCCACCTCGCCCTCCATCCCTCGGGCGTGATCCTGTCTTCGGCAGACCTCGGGAGGCGCGTGCCGATGCAGGAGTCCTTCGAGGGCTTCTGCATGCTGCAGGCAGACAAGGACGACGTCCTGGATCTCGGCTTGGTCAAGCTCGACGTGCTCGGCGTGAGGATGCTGTCGGCCATCTCTCATGCCCGCGCCGAGATCGAACGTTTCTCCGGTGAGCGGATAGATCTCGAGGACATCCCTCACGACGACCCCGCGACCTTCGCGCTGGTCAAGTCCTCCAACACTTTGGGATGCTTTCAGATCGAGTCCCCGGGCCAGCGCGAGCTGCTCGCGCGTCTGCAGCCGAGCCGTTTCGAGGACCTCATCGTCGAGATCTCGTTGTTCCGCCCCGGCCCCGTGAAGTCCGACATGGTGACACCGTTCTTGGAGCGTCGTCACGGCTTCGAGGAGACTCCTCCCATATTCGAGGCGCTGAGGGAGATCCTGGCCGAGACCCACGGCGTGATCGTCTATCACGAGCAGCTGATAAGAGCAATCGCCGCGGCGACAGGCTGTTCTCTGGCCGACGCCGACTACGCCCGCCGCCACCTCGAAGGTGATTCTCCCGGTCTTCCCGACGGGCTCGACGACGGCGCTGAGGCATCTTCGATGGAGGACTGGTTCAAGCACAGGGTCATGAAACGCGGGCTCGGTGACGCGCAGGCCGGCGCCTTGTGGAAAGAGGTCTTCGCCTTCGCCTCGTTCGGCTTCTGCAAGTCGCACGCGGCCGCCTTTGCCCTCCCCACCTACCTTTCGGCGTGGCTCAAAGCTCGTTACCCGGCGGAGTTTCTGGCCGGGGTGCTCACTCACGACCCCGGGATGTATCCCCGCCGCGCCATCGTGGCCGACGCTCGCAGCAACGGCATCCCGATCCTCTCCTTAGACGTCAACCGCTCCGACGGCGTCTACCGCTCAGAGCTTGCGGGGTCACGCCGCGGCATCCGCCTGTCGCTGTCCGAGGTGCGCGGTATCTCGGAGGCAGAGATAGATGCGATCGTGGCTTCGAGACCGTTCGCCTCGGTGGAGGACCTGTGGCGCCGCACCAGGATCTCGCGGCCCATCTTGGAGGCGCTGGCCCATGTAGGGGCGCTTGATTCGATCGAGCCCCGTCGCTCCCGCCGGGAGCTGGTGTGGCGGGCGGGCGAGCTCGCGGCCGAGCCTGTCGTGCTCCCCGGGGGTCAGCTGACGCTCGCGCTCGACGAACCACAGCGTTCGTCGCTTCCGGGACTCCGACCCTATGCCCCCTTGGAGGAAGTGGAGGCCGAGCTCGAGGTCACCGGGATCGACTCCCGCCGCCACATCATGGAGCTATATGCAGCGCTTGTGGACGAGCTCGGCTGCGCGGAGGCGGTGAGTCTCCATGCCCTGCGCAACAACTCCGAGACGTGGGTGGCGGGTGTAAAGGTGTCTACTCAGACGCCGGCCATCCGCTCCGGGAAGAGGATCATCTTCGCCACTCTGGACGACGTCACCGGCCCTCTGGACGTGACCATTTTCGAGCGCGCTCAGGCGCGCTGCGCACGGACGGTGTTCCACTCGTGGCTGCTCGCGGTAAAAGGGGTGGTACGCAAGCGAGGCGGCGCCTCTTTCATTCACGAGATGGTTCCAAACGTCGGCATCACTGTGGTCGCTCACGAGGTCTTCGACCTCGCCGAGCTCGCCTCGGACCGCGCCCGGGGGCACTCCCTGGCGACTGCGCTCGGCCGTCAGCGTCGGCGCCAAGGAGCGGCCGCCCTGGGGGCCGCTCCCCGCCGAGAGGGGCCCAAGCTGTGGCACGCAAGTGGCGGATCGGCGGGACGTTAGTGCGAGACCAGCCCGCCGAGTGGTGGTCAGGTGAGCATATAGAGCATCTCACCACCACTCGGCGAGGGATTGCTGTGAGAATGGCATCGTGACGCTCGCAACGATCCTGCACGTCGACATGGACGCGTTCTACGCGTCGGTCGAGACCGTCAAGGACCCCTCGCTCAAGGGCCGGCCGGTCGTGGTGGGGGGCGGAGCGGGAGCGACTGGAATGGGCGGCGGCCGTGGGGTGGTGACCTCGGCTTCCTACGAGGCCCGCTCCTTCGGGGTGAGCGCGGCGATGCCCTTGATCACCGCCCGCCGTCTGTGTCCCCACGGCGTCTTTCTGCCCAACGACTTCGGTGCCTACAGCGACTATTCCGCGCGCATCCGGGAAGTGTTCACGAGCATCACGCCGCTGGTGGAGCCGCTGTCCCTGGACGAGGCCTTCCTCGACGTCGCCGGCGCGGTCAAGCTGTTCGGCCCCCCCGCGCAGATAGGGCGATTGATCAAAGAGCGCATCGCAGAGCTGGGTCTGAGCTGCTCGGTGGGGATCGCCACCAACAAGTTTTTGGCCAAGCTGGCCTCCACCCAGTCCAAGCCTGCCGGGCTCCTTCAGGTAGGCCCGGACGGAGTCGCCGAGTGGCTCCATCCTCTGCCGGTCACCGCGTTGTGGGGAGTGGGAGGGCGCACCGCCGAGACGCTCCACCGCCTCGGGCTCAGAACCGTCGAAGACGTCGCCGCGATCTCACGGCGCACGCTCGAGCGGGCCGTGGGCGATGCGCTCGGCGCCCACCTCCATGCCCTCGCCCTCGGCCGCGACGACCGGGCCGTTATCCCCTCGGAGCCGGCCAAGTCGGTCGGCTCCGAAGAGACCTTCGAAGCAGATCTCGACTGCACCGAGGATGTCCTGCGCGAGCTGCTGCGGCTCTCGGACAGGACCGCTTCTCGCCTGCGGGACAAGGGCCTGTGCGGCCGCACCGTGACTCTCAAGCTGCGGTGGTCGAACTTCCAAACGCTCACACGCTCTCGCACGCTTGAAGAAGAGGTCGACACTGCCGCCGAGATATACGAAGTCGTCGGCGCCCTGTTCGAGAAGCTCGCCCCCGACCGCTTTCGCATCAGGCTCCTGGGGGTTTCGACGGCGGCGCTCTCAGTCGGGGCCCCGGCGCGCCAGACTTCCCTCTTCGGCGATCCTTCCCACAGGCGGCGGCTTGCCTCCGGAGCGGTCGACTCGCTGCGGGGTCGCTTCGGGCCCGAAGCGGTGCGCCCCGCCACGCTGCTCGACTAGAGGTTTCATGCCGAGTGGTGCTTGAACGATCACATAGAGCACTTGACCACCACTCGAGCCCGTCGCCCCAGTCGAATCTGGCCGAACCGAGGACACACAACTCCGGGGCTTCCTATAATTGACCAATCGTGCCTCTGTCAGAAGACGAGCAGCGCATCCTCGAGCAGATCGAGAAGGGCCTCTATGAGGAGGACCCGCGTTTTGGACGCACCAAGAATCGCAGGGCGGCTCACTTCCTCGACCGCTTCGGCCGGCTGCGCGCAGGCCTTCTGTGCCTCGCCGCGGGCCTGGCTGCACTGGTCCCGTTCTTCCTCGCGCGCTGGGTCATCGCGGGCGTCGCCGCGTTCTCTCTGATGGTGACGGGAATCGTCCTGCTGGCCGGCTCTGCGACCGAAGCGCTGCGCACAACTGGTGGCAAGGACTCCAAGAGCGGGGGCCGCGAGCGCATGCAGGGCTTGGTCGACCGCTTCCAGGAGCGCCTGCGCGACCGCTACAAGAACACGTAATCAGGAAAACTTTCGCGTCCCCACCCCTTTTCCTTGCTCGCGCGCCGGGCGACGCGCTATGTTCCAGTGTCTGTCGCTGGCAACGGGGGCATACAAAGGATGACGTAGGGGCCGTTTCACACTTTTCTTAGGGGTCTTTGCCTTTTAAAGGTCTGTGTTCGGGGTCGACTCGAGACCGGAGGTGCGCGCGCGCATATGGAGGGTTTCTCTGCTGAACAGACATCACGCTTTACCGGTTGTACCGCTCACCAGCTGAGGTACTGGGATCGCATTGATCTTGTCACCCCCAGTGTTCAGCCCACCGGTGGAAGGCCAGGGGTAAGGAGGCTCTACGCCTTCCGAGACCTCGTCGTCTTGCGGGTCATCCGTTCCCTGCTCGAAGGCGGCATGAGCCTTCAGCGCGTCCGGCGGGCGATCACCTATCTGCGCAAGAGAGCCGGGCTCGACGAACATCTCTCTGGGGTCAAATTGGTGACCGACGGGGTGAGCATCTTCCAGGTCTGTCGCACCGACGGCGAGATCCTGGATGCTCTGAAGGAAGGCCAGCTGGCGTTCTTCCTGGCCATCGACGACATCGCCCGCAACGTCGATCGCAACGTGTCGCAGTTCCTCTACGACCGCGAGGAATTCGTCACGGCCTTGAAACAGGTGGAGACGGACCTCGGTCGCGAGCTCGAGGCTCAAGGGAGCCGCCGCTTCCGCTAGCCCTCAGCCATCGGCGGGGGGCGGCGGCAAGGCTTGACTTCGCTCATCCGGCCCCCGCTCGGTCTGGACTTGTCCGCTAGGACCGGAGTGGGGGCGGCGTGAACAGGCGCCGGGCTCGCTCTTTCCAACTAGCCTGACTCCACAAGCGGGCCCTCAAGCCTCCGGCGAGCCGCCTGCTCTGGACGGCCTCCTCCTCGGAGGCGCCGGTGGGGCTGTAGCGCGCCCTCTCGTAGAGGCCGGCCAGGGCCGCTACCTCGGCGGGAGCGCGGCGAGCTTGCAGGAGCCGGCGCGCGTACGAGGTCGCCGACTCCGATGGGGGCCGCGACAGTGTGAGCAGCTCAGCGGCCTCGTCGGCCATGTGTTCGAAGGCCGCGACGACCTTTCCGGTGGGCGAGTGTGCGCGTGCGTAGCGCCGCCTCACTCGAATCTCCTTTAGCAGGGGAACGGCCACCAGGAAGGCGACCACACCGACCAGCAAGGCGCGCGACACGCGTCCGAACGCAGCCCGCCACAAGGGGGGCCGCCTGTCCTGGGATGGCAGCGCGGCCTGTACGCCCCGCGCGATCTCGTCGGCCCTTTCCGCCTGCTTGGGCGCACCTCCGACGGGCTGCTCTTGCGGGCCGCCGGGGAGGCCGAGGTCCGGCGTGTTGCCCGCGCCGCTCGGCGGGGTGGTGTAGGAGGGAGTCGGGGCCGCGCTCCTGGGAGTGGGCTCGAACGCAACCCAACCGTAGCCGTCGAAGAGGACTTCGGGCCAGGCGTGGGCGTCGGTGCCCCGTACGACGAAGTCACCCGTGTTCTCGGCGTCGTCACCGGGGAGAAACCCCACCGATACCCGGGTCGGATACCCGAGCGAGCGGGACAACATGGCGAAAGCGGTGGCGAACTGTTGACAGTAGCCGGTCCTTGTGCGGGTCAGAAAACGGGTGAGGTAGTCGGTCGAAGCACTGGCGGCGACCTCGGTCGAGTACTCGAAGGCCGGCCCCCGCAATCTGTCCTGTAGCGCAACCAGCTTCTCGAAGTCGGTCTCGGCGGTGGTTATCCAGGAGTCGCGGAGCTCCTCGACCTCGGTGGACAGCTCGGGAACAGAGGTGTAGCCGGCGAGGGGAGAAGCGACCTCCTCTCGGTTCAACTTCTGATAGGAGACGCGCGGCACCGCCGACGCTACCTCGTAGCTGAGATCGGAGGAGATCCCGGGCAAGAACCTGAGGTCCTTCATTATCGGATCGACGAGCACAGTGTCTTCGTCTCCTTGGGCCTGCTCGCTGAACGTGACGCTTGTCGGCGTGGCTGCGGCCGGCAGGTACTCGCCCTCCAAGCCCGTAAGGCGGTAGCTCTGCTGCAGGGGTCTGGTGGAGCCGGCGACGGCTGCGGGCCCCCCACCTTCGTCGAGGCCAAACCGAGCGGGGACGCGCGTTCTCTCCGAGGGGTGCCAGCGGCGTCCGTCGAACTCCGTCAGCGACACCAGGCGCCAGTAGGAGGGCCTGTTCGCCTCGACCTCGAACAGCTCGAGGTCGGATTGTTTCAGCGCTTGGGGGACCAGGTCAACCAGCAGATCTACCCGGCCCCCGCTGATCGTGCCCCCCCGCCCGGGGGCACCCGGGCTCCCGCTGCGCCAGGACAGCAGGCCGTCCTGCAGCGCGGGCAACGCGATCGGGGCGAGCAACGCAGCCGCGATCGAGGAGGCGGCCATGCGGCGGCCGAGTTGGCCGCTGAAGGGCTCGCCTTCTGCCACCTTGCCCTGCCACGGTGCGAGGAAGCGACCCCATGAAGCCAGGCGGTGCGAGGACTCCAGTCCCAGGAAGCTGAGCAGGGCCGACATCCACAGGATCAGCATCAGGGTCGTGCCTGCTCCCTCTCCCACTATGAGGGCGTAGGCAAAGAGGCCGAGGCTGGGGAGCACCCCCAGAAGCGGACGCCGCCAGCGGAAGCTCGCCACCTCGCCCACGAGCGCCGCTACCCACATGCCCGCCACCACCATTATCACGTAGCCGGGGCGGCTCGGGATGGGCGCATAGTCGATCGCCGACATCTCCCCGGCACGTATCGCCGAGCGTGTCAGCCCGGCCGCAGCTGCGGGAGTGGGCAGAAGGTAGAAGGTGTGGGGGGACTCGAACACCAAGGCCAGGTACCAGAACAGGGCGGCCGCCCCGACCCACAGCGTCGCAGCGGTCCCGGCCCCCACACGTCGGCCGATGATCGCGACCGTTCCACCCAGCAGCGCCGCCAGGAGCCCCGGCCCCATGTAATCGGACTCGAAGAACAACTGCTCGAAAGCGAACAGGGTCGCTAGCAGGACGGCCCCGAGGGCTATACGAGCTCGGTTCTCGCTCCCCATGCCACCTCCTTGCGTGCTCCCGTTCGAGGCGAGCCTCCCCAGGCCGCGGCCAGCGACTCGTCCGGACCCAGCACCACCGAACGCACACGGGCACGCCCCATGAGCCGCGCCGCCTCGAGTGTCTTCTGCTCACCTTCCCAACGAGCACGCGTGCCCAGTTGTCCGAAACGGTGGGCGGGGAAACTAACGACGCTGACTTGCTTGAAGCGCGCCGAGCAGCGGGATACGGCCAGGGCCTCGGCTGCGCCCACCGCTCCGGTGATGACTACCAGAGCGGCCTCGTGAGCCGACGCGCCCTCGAGCTCCCTCACGCGCAGCAAAAAGGCGTCGTCGGCAGAGGCGCTGTCCCGTAGCTCGAGCGTGGCGAGCAGGTCCAGGCCGCGGTTCAGATGATCGGTCCCCCGGCCGCTCGGGAGCCCGAGGCTGTGCGCGGTCACCAGTGCGAAGCCGTATCCCGAGCGGCAGTAGAGGTCTAGCAGCGAGGCCGCCGCACTCACCGCGCGCTCGAACGAGGAGCTGGTCGCGCGGCCTTCGTAGGGGCCGGCGCGATCGTCCAGCACGACCGTGGCCCGCGTGTGCCATGGGGTCTCTTCCTGGCGGATCATGAAGCGGCCCCGCTTTGCGGTCGATGCCCAGTGAACCTTGCGCAGGTCGTCGCCCTCGACGTACTCTCTCATCGTGTAGAAGTCCTCGCCCCGGCCTCCTGAGAGTCTTCTCAGAGACGCCTGCGACATGCTCCGCCGTTCTCCCTGCTCCCGCGGGAGGCCGAGGGCCTCGACCGGCGGGTGCACGAGCAGGGGAGAGGCGGGGGCCGCCTCCGAGGTCGTGCGGGCCAGCCCGAAGGGATCGATGACCGAGATCTGCAGGGGGCCCACGGAGTAGCGACCACGGCGGGCGGGAGTCACCTGCATGCTCGCCTCCCGGTGTCCCCCGGGCTCGATTCCGTGCAGGCCGAAGCGCGTGTGCCCTGCCAGGCCCGGAGGCAGCCGTTCTTCGAGCAGCAACATGGGAGCGGCGCCTCGTCCCTTGTTGGTGAGCACCAGCTCAACCGCGACCTGTTGCTGGGGCCGGGCGCGCGCCGGCGAGACGGATCTTGTTGCAGACAGTGAAAACCGTCCCCGCCGCACCACGAGGAGCGCGAGGCCCACGAGCGCCATGAGTCCGAAGCCGAGCTGCTGCAGAGGTTGATTCCCGAAGACGACTCCGAGCAGCAGCACGACCAGGCCGGTACAGGCCACCACCCAGCCCCTCCCGGTGGGCATTAGATAACTGGCTTGCTCGCGTGCCGAGAGGAGACCCCGGCCGAGTGGGCTTGCACTAGGCTTGCTCGCGTGCCGGGATCGGCACCCGGCCGAGAAGGCCCTCCAGGATGTCCTCGATGGTGTCTCCTCGCATCTGGGCCTCCGGTGCCAGTACGAGCCGGTGCGCCAGGACCGAAACTGCCAGATCCTTGACGTCATCGGGGATGACGTAGTCGCGTCCACGACTGGCTGCCGCGGCCCGAGCAGCTCTGAGCAGGTAAAGGGACGCGCGCGGGCTGGCCCCGAGGTAGATCTCCGGATGGGCCCGAGTCGCTTCGGAGAGATCGACTATGTAGCGCTTGAGGCTGGGGGCGACGTGGATGCGCCGTGCGGTCTCGATGAGCCCGACTATCGTCTCGGGCCCGGCGATCGACTCGAGCTCCTCGAAGGCCGAGCTGCCGCCGTGAGTATCGAGAATCTCGAGCTCCGAGGAACGGCTCGGATAGCCCATCGAGAGCCTCATCATGAAACGGTCGAGCTGGGACTCGGGAAGGGGATAGGTCCCCTCGTGCTCGAGAGGGTTCTGCGTGGCGATCACCATGAAGGGTGCCTGCAGCTCGTGAGTGGTCCCGTCGACGGTCACCTGTCGTTCTTCCATGCACTCGAGCAGGGCCGACTGCGTCTTCGGGGAGGCCCTGTTTATCTCGTCGCTCAGGCAGATGTTGGCGAACACGGCCCCCGGCTTGAACTCGAACTCGTCCGTGCCCGCCTTCCACACGTTCACGCCGGTCACGTCCGACGGAAGAAGGTCGGGGGTGAACTGGACCCGGGCCCATGTGCATCCGACCGATCGCGCCAGCGACTTGGCAAGCATCGTCTTGCCGACGCCGGGGACGTCCTCGAGGACGACGTGGCCTTCGGCCACGAGCGCGATCAGGGTCAGCCTGATGACTTCAGCCTTGCCCTGAATGGTTTCTCCCATATTGGAGGCAATGCTCTCAAAGGATGCTTGAAAGCCTTCGAGGCCCCCTGCGATGGTGCTGTTGCCGGCGCTGTTCAAGTCCCTCCCTCGGACGGGCTCCATGCATTGCTCCTATGTCAAGCCGCCCGCCGGTGGACACGCCTCAGTGGGGGCTTCTCACCAAGCTCCAATGAAGTCACGCCGGCAAGAACCGATCACTCGGCCCGTCCTTCTTTACCGACGATGACACTGAGTCCGAGGTTACCCTGAAGCGGCGGTTTAGTGGGCCCGGCGACTTCCCGAAGTCGCACGACAACATCAGCTATCACTTGCTGTGAACCTGCTACGAAAGGGGAAGGACGATGGCCGGCTGGGGTGACGACCCCGAGCTCGAGCGGCTTCGGGCTCTGGTCGACGAAGGCTGGGAGGTGGTCGAGATCACCGAAGACCCGGGTGGGGCAGGGGGGCCCAGCGACACCGTGCGCCTGCGGCGCGGCGATGAGGTCCAAGAGTGCACCTCCGATCACCTTGCGTTTCACCGCTACGTCGAGTACCTGAAAGAGGAGGGCGGCTAGCCCTCTATATACTGGAGCTACCTTGGGAAGAGCGCTTGTTCTCAACGCTTCCTACCAACCGCTGTGTGTGGTTCCGGACCGGCGGGCGTTGGTTCTTGCCCTCAAAGGGAAGGCCGAGGTGTTGCACACGAACGGCCACGTCTTTCGCTCGGAGAGTCTTGCTTTTCAGGCCCCCAGTGTCGTGCGTCTGCACTATTTCGTGAAGGTTCCCCACCGCGGCAAGACGACCTTGTCGCGTCGGGCGGTACTGGTACGGGACGCATTCGAATGCCAGTATTGCGGGCGCCAGGCAGAGAACGTCGATCACATCGTGCCCAAGAGCCGCGGCGGCGGTCACACCTGGGACAACGTGGTGGCCGCCTGCCGGCCGTGCAACTCGCGCAAGGAGAACCGCAACCCGGCTGAGGTAGGCATGCGGCTGCGCCATCCGCCCGGCCGGCCGCACGATAGCGTTTGGATCATGGTTGCGGTCGAGCGGGTAGACCCGCAATGGATTCAGTATCTGAGCCTTCCGGCCGCCCGCCGCAGCGCGCTCCAGGCCTGACGCCGGGCGGCCCCGAGCGCCGTCCTCGATCGTCCGTTAGGCGCGTTTGACGACCGGATCGGTACTCGATCGGCCACATCGCACCGCCCACCGGGGCTGAATAACGCCGTTGTAATTGTTGACTTAGCGGTCGGGTAGCTCTAGGTTGACCTTCCAGTGGAGGAAAGTGGAGTGATATGGGCCATAAGGGAGGAAGAGGCTTCAAGAGGAGATGGACCTGGAGGTGAGGGGGCCCGGCCGTGACGCATTCCTCCACCGTCCGAGGTACGGCGCTCGAGGAGAAACCGTTTGTCGTTCACAGGGACCTTTCGTCACACGATCGACGCCAAGGGGCGTCTCATCGTCCCGTCCCGTTTGCGGGACGAGGTCGCAGACGACAGGGTCGTGCTCACGAAGTGGGCCGAGGGGTGTATCGCACTGTGGTCTCAGGAGCACTGGGACAAGCTCGTGGCCTCGCTGCTGGAGCAACCGCACGGGGATGCCGGTGCCCGCCGGATCAAGAGGCAGCTGGGGGCATGGGCACACAGCGAGAGCGTCGATCGTCAGGGCCGCATCGCGATACCTGCCGAGCTTGCCTCCTACGCCGGCCTCGAGCGCGAGACCGTGATCATCGGGGCTCTTGACCACGCTGAGATATGGGATCCGGAGGCGTACACCCGCCTGGAACAACAGTCGCCGGGAAGTTTCGACGAGGTCCTCGAGGGCCTTCCGATCTGAGAGGGCCAGCCATGCACTTCAGCATTAGAGCGGCGGACAAACTAGAGGGCGAAGGATTGTCCGGCCCGGCGCTGCGAGCGCGCGAGCTGGGCCGCGCTTTGATCCTGCTCGGCCTGGGTGGCTCCTCCATCGGGGGTTTCGTCGCCGCCCTCGCGCTGGCGAGTAGAGCGTTGGGCCGCTAAATGGGCGCCGGGGGCGAAGGATGGAGTGGGGACAAAGGGTGGACCGGGGACAAGGCTGGGGACAAGGGATGGAGGGCGGGCGAACACAAGGGATGGAGGGCGGGCGAACACAAGGGATGGAGGG